>NZ_JBQQCK010000006.1:0-265604 GCF_052246695.1 Gracilibacillus sp. D59
GGAATCGAACATACTTTCCTTCGAAACACCTCTCACTGGAGGTGTATTTTCGCATGCCTTTTTTTAAATGAAAAATAATTTTTAAAAAATAACTCTTTATGGTTGACTTTCCATAGCTGGTCTTTCCAGGGGGCGCGTCTTCAGCTAACTTTGCAAAGTGGATCTTCAGATCGCGCTGATCCCCCAGGAGTCGAAGTGGACGCCTGCGCTACATAAAATGCGTACATTGGATGCGAGTGGTAGCAGTTCGACTCTTATTTCTTGCTATATATGGTACCATTCTTTTAGAACGTTCAAAAAGGTAACGGTCATTACCATTGTAGAGCAAACTATACAGCGAAGGCCGCCCGCTTCCACTCCTACGGGATGGTTTTCTCCGAAGATCCTTTTTCTAGCGATCTTTGCTTGGAAAAGTTAGCTTCAGAGAAAACCCAGTGGAAAGGGAAGTAGGCAGCCGAAGCGATTTTCTTGCACATGATAACTTACATCATAAACAACATGACTAGTAAACAATATCTATATTTATTACACATTTTAAACGTAGGATTCAAAAATGCTGTGATACCAATGGTTATTTACTTACCTACCTTATAAGAAAAGCGTAGAGCACCCAGAAACTAGGCGATCGCTCTACGCTTTTCTTTATATTTAATAATTCAAGAATTTCACGCAAACGGCTTCTGGAGCTTTGATGTCTTTTTGCAAAAGGGTTAGTGTTCCTGTTTCTTGATCTCTTTCGAATAACACCAATGTGCCTGTTTCTTGATTGCTTGCAACAATAAATTGTTCGGTTGGATCTAGTACAAAGTCACGTGGCCAATCACCTTCTGTATGCGTCCAATCAATAAACTCTACAGAATGATCCTCTTTAACACGATAGATCGCAATCGAGTTATGACCTCTGTTTCCAGCATAAACAAACTTTCCATCTGAAGAAAGATGAATTGCACTACCTTGACTATTTTCAGTAAAATCTTCTGGAAGGGTGGAAATATACTGAACTTCTTCAAAAGTTCCCTCTTCTTCATGATATTTCAGAACAACTACTTCATTGCTAAGCTCTGTCATCACATAAGCATATTGACCGTCTGGGTGGAATGCAATATGACGAGGACCACTTCCTGGTTTTAATGTTAATACGCGAACCTTTTGTAAAACATCTTCTTTAGGACGGTATGTTGTAATTGTATCACTACCTAAATCAACTACGACTACATATTGTTCGTCTGGAGTAAATCCTGCAAAATGAAGGTGAGGCTTTTCTTGACGCTCATGTGGACCATTGCCTTCATGTTCTACTGCTTTCGGTATTTGTAACGATCCATCTTCGTTTGCTAAAAATGCCTCCACTTGCTTAGTATGATAATTTGCAGCTACAACTAAATTGTTTTCGCTGTTTACACTCACATGACAAGGTGCAGAGCCTTCAGTTGCTTGGCTGTTTATTTTTTCTAAGTCACCATTTTTCTCCACGCTAAAAGCAGATACCCCGCCTTGATCTCCCTCTTTTGAAACAGCGTATAGATATTGATTGTTATGGCTTACAGTTAAATAAGTAGGATTATCAAGGTTAGCAGCAACTTCAACGTTCATTATTTTTTTCTCTTCTGTATCCAAGGTAAAACGATAAACACCTTGACTTTCCTTTTTCGTATAAGATCCAATATAACCTATGTATTGTTTCCCCATTATTGAAAATCCTTTCTTTTTGCAAAATTTTCACTCATTTATTATAGCAAACAATAGACACGAAAGAAAACTTGGCGGACAGCCAAGTTTTCCAGTAATCATATCGTTTTATTTCTGCGCATTTGATAATATGCATATGCTCCAATACCAATAGATGCCAGCATCGGTAACATTCTTGTTCCTCTTCTCATGTGTATCCCTCCATTCAAATGGGTACACATATATTCTTTGCGTTTTGTTCATTTCTAATCGGAATTATTGTAGGTTTTATTGGAATTTACTTCCGACAAAAAGAAAAAATAAGATAAACAGACCAATTGTAAAAGGTAAAGCACCGATTAAACTAAGACTCATACCATTATAACCGCCTACTACTTCGTTCCCTATTAAGTAAATGACAACACCAATCGCACAACTTAAAAATCCCCACCAATAGGAAAGTTTTTTCCATAAACTATACATAGCACCAATCACAAATAAGCATAAAAATATCCAAGGTAAGACAACATATATAATGTAACTCATATCATTCATCCTTTAATTAACAGTACTTAATTCCATTATAAACCTATTTAGTATAGAACAAAAGTGCAGAGAACTCGCTAAGAAACGTAGCGCACGGACCGAATCGACTGAAATTAAGGAATAAGCGATTGCTCACTATACATTTCAAAATAATCACATCAGTTATGTCGCATATTTCACCTTATATTTATTTTTCTTTCTTGTCTTACAAAGAAAAAAACCAGAAACAATTAAGCTCCTGGTTTTAATAAATAATCGTCTTTTACTTGATAATGCTTTTTTAATAATTGTCTCGCTCTGAAAATTCGTGTTTTAACAGCGGAATGACTAATATTTAGCGTTTTAGCTATTTGATCATCATCTAACTCTAATTTAAATTTTAACTGAAATACACTTTTGAGTTTCTTACTTTTATTTATACATTGCTCTAATTCATCCATTGTAGAGTTCCAGTTTAACTGTTCATCGACTTCATTTGTTGAACAGATAGCCAGTTCCTCCATCATATATGGATTATCAAATAAACAGACATGACGCCTTTTTTCTTTTCGCAAAAGATCGATAGCGGTTCTTGAGGAGACAGTACGTAACCATGCCCCCAATTTATCAATTGTTTCCATGTCTACCTGTTGTTTCATTATCTTAATCCACGACTCTTGAACAACATCCTCCGCTAATTGCTGATCTTTCACAATTTTTAATGCTGTATAGTACATCATCGACTGATATTGGTCAACTAATGATTGATAAAAGTCATTCGTGAACATTGATTACACCCCTCCCTCTCTTATTCAAAATAATCCTTCACATAACTTGGTAACTGGTCTTCACTAACTTGAAATCTACGAATTAGTCTATCGTTCATCGGACCATATATACCAACTTCCCACGTACCATTAGCATCCTCATTAAGCTTCATTAATTCTTCGATTTGCTCACTTTTTTCCACAAGCATCCAATTGTTGCTATCAATTTCTTCCATTTGAGGTAGCTCATAAAACATTTCTTTGTTAACTTGCGAATTAGTAATGGCAATCATGGAAACATCTTCGGGAGTAATGATTATACCTCTATCTAAATCCTCATCCTTCAATACCTCTAAAACTCTTGAATAACTATCTAATAAAGGTAAAAATTTCGTTTCTCTCGTTTCCAATTCAAACTCTATAGTCTTCGAGTCTCTGTTTTTAAAATAACCTTGACTCATTTCATCATAGGTCATTTCTAGATAGTCCTTCTTGAAAGCAGCTACTATTTTATTGATTGTCTCCTGATCTGTTACTTCTTGTGAGCCATTAAAACCATTAACGGATATTCTGTCAACATCATCATTTTCTTGATACAGCCATGGCATACTGGATTTTTTATAATCATCAGATTCCAAAATAGGCTGTAAATATTGCTCGGACTCTTTAATCACAGGTATGGAGTATTCACGGGTCACCTTCGAACTATTTTCTAAATGATAAATAATGTCAATATTCGTATATATTTCTGTATGCATCATGTCACTACGCTGACCAATCTGATCATAAGATACGATATATTCATGAAGATCAATTACATGTTGTATTAAATCCGGATCAGTGATATTTGGCTTAACTTGATTACCTTCTGCATCATATGTGTGTACTAAACCACCACCATTGAAAAATATCCCTTCTACTTCGTCTTCATCAGGAATAATTGTTTCAAATCCATACCAGTCAAATATTAGGGATAAAACAATCAGCATGGAAATACCAAAATAAATGACAAAACCTTTCCACTGGTGAAATACACGCCATGTTTTTTGAATAACCATTTCTGCTAACAGATAACCAAGAATCGCACCACAAATATAACCGAACATAATCCAGCCTACATATTGGCCTTGAATAGATCCGAAATAAACGCCTCCTAGTAACATAAAACAAATGGTTACACCAAACTTAAAGATTGGCTTCATAATTGAAAAAGCAATCGCCTGATTAGCAGATTCAATATGACGAATTCGATAAAGAATCAAGGAGAGTGCAACAAATACAACGGAAAGTACCCAATAATACCAAGTGACTATTTCAAAATTGGATTGATAGGAAATTTCAAATATCCAATAAATAGGTGAGATATTTGTAAAATAGGACAGGACCGCGGAATAGTTAGCACTAAACCCTTCCAATAACATTCTCAAATTCTCTATCATTAGTAAAGATATACCAGAAGGAAAGAAGATTACAATATAGCTTAACGCACCCTGAACAACTGATATGCCTGACAAATTACCAATCAGATAAGATATAGAATACATAAAAGTTACCAATGTTAAGGTGTCATAAAGCCAATTTCCTATATCCTCGTGTTGATAAATAAAATCAACATCTATTAATCCATACATAATAAAGAGGATAAAGCCTGTCACAAGTACAGGAATAAGTACCATCATGTAACCAATAAAAAATTGATGGTAAAAAAGCTGTGCACGTTTTAATGGCAAGCTATGAATGAAATCTGCTGAATCTTTTACTTGCATATAACGGCAGGCAAAAATTGCTGCTAAAACTGGAACAGTAAGAATGAGTATGCTTTGCACTTCACCATTTAGATAAAAAAGATTATCGGCACGATCTTGATAATAATTAAATTGTTCAGGATTTGTTTTTACCATAATAACTTGTAAAGGTAATACGAAAAGAAGAGCGAGAAAATAACCAATTCCTATCCAACCGGAAGAACGGAAAGCCTGCTTCCATATTTCTTTTTTAAAGTAAGATGTTTTCGATGGCATAACCTACACCCTCCATTTCGTAGATAAAAATTTCCTCTAACGTTAATGGTAAAATATCAAACACAACTGGATTACATTGCTCAATTATTTGTTCGACTCGCTGAGAATCCCCGCGGATTATACAGATATAAACACTGCCTCGCTTCTCTTGATGAAGGATGTCTAATTCACCCAACAGAGCTTGATCAAATTCTTCTTTAAAAGCAAACTGTACTTTGTGGATATCCGATTTTAACTCATCCAAGTCTTTTTCTAATAACAACTTCCCTCGATGTAGAATTCCTATTGCATCACAAATATCTTCTACTTCTTTTAAATTGTGAGAGGAGACAATTACTGTCATGTCACGATCAGCGACATCTTGAATAATCCATGATTTTATTTTTCTGCGAATTACAGGATCTAATCCATCGAACGGTTCATCAAGGATAAGATAATCAGGCATCGCACATAAAGCAAGCCAAAAAGCCACTTGTCGCTGCATTCCTTTTGAAAAGCGATGGATTTTGCGATCGGCATCTAAGTCCAGTAATTGTTGCATCTGCTCAAATCGTTTTTGATTCCAATTTGGATAAATATCCATAAAAAAATTAGCCATTTGTTTTACGGTATAGTGTGAGAAAAAGAATAATGCATCTGGAATGAATACTAATCGTTCTTTTAGTTCAACATTTTCAAACACCGGTTTTCTTTCCAGTTCAACTGCTCCTTCATTTTGTTTCATGATTCCTGCAATAGTTTTTAATAATGTTGTTTTTCCAGCACCATTTGACCCTAATAGACCGTAGATGGAACCTTTATTTATTTTTAAGCTTATATTATCTAGTACTAAGTCTTTCTCTAATTTCTTAACTACGTTCTGTACTTGAATCATCTTCATCCCCCCTTGTTACCGATTGACTCATTTCTAGAATCAATTTCTCTAGCTCTTCAACTGATACACCTAAAAATAGCGCCTCAGATATGTGCTTTCTCAATTGCTCTTTCACCTTCATTATTTCAGCCGAATTATGAGTCATCGTAATATGATTCACGAAGCTTCCCTTCCCTTTCACTGAATATATATAGCCTTGTGCCTCTAATTCACGATATGCTTTCTGAATCGTGTTAGGATTAATCGACAGTTGCTGAGCAAGTACACGTACAGAGGGCAATTTTTCGTCTTCTTCCAATACATTATTAATAATTAACTGCTTCAGTCGATCTACTAACTGCTCATATATCGGCTTTCGACTACGTAAATCCAACTCAAACATAACACCCTCCCTTTCTTTCCACTGTATGGACTGTATTAATTGTATTAATTGTATTAACTGTATTAATATATTTAGTACAGTTATATTATATACCTTACTTTGGAAAATGCAAGAAGAAATTTTTGTCCTAGCTTACGTTTTATGAGTTCAAACATATCTGTTCGCATAACATATAACTCCATGATAAGAAAAATAAACGCATTCGATCATCCTTTCGCGGAGTCTTTTTCTTTTCTTATACCTAGCCTTTCAGCATTCTCGCTTTGTCGAATGATTCCCTGAAACACTTTATGCTTTGCTAATGTGGAAAAAGAAAGATTATCAAGTCTTTCTACAAATCGATAACGTGCGAAAGGTCGTGGAAAGAATCGGAGTCAATTCCTCGATTCCACATAGAAGGGGTTTTGATTTGTAGTGGTGGTGCTCGAAGACATTTTTTTGGTTTTGCCACTTTTTTGTCCTTGAGAGTGCTTCTCGAAGACACTTTTTCCAGTTTTACCGCTTTTTTGTCCTTGAGAGTACTTCTCGAAAACACTTTTATGATTTCTTCACTTTGTTGTCTTTTATAATGCTACTGGAACAGCGGTAACTAACCATGCTAACTAAAGAAGTGTACAAAAAAAGCTATGCATCTTGTAAAATTGATACATAGCTTCACTATTAAATAATTTTATTATGATACCAATCTTTGGCTGCTTCGGCTTCTGCCTGTGTTAATTGGTGCCCATTGTTTTCCCAGTGAATCTCCACATCTGCACCGTTTTCTTTGAGAATCTCCTTTAAATCAATGGATTCTTGTTCCGTACATAATGGGTCATTCCGTCCAGCCGTTATCAACACTTTTACAGCTGCAAGATCAGGAAGCTCAATTCCTCGCCTAGGCACCATTGGATGGTGTAGCACAGCAGCGCTCAAGGCATCTTGATAATGGAATAATAAACTACCTGCTATATTAGCACCATTAGAGTACCCAATCCCAACCACATAATTACGATCGAATCCATATTCTTCCGCTGCTTCATCTAAAAATTCATGCAGCTCTTTCGTACGTAACACCAGATCCTCTTCGTCAAATACACCTTCTGCTAATCGTTTAAAAAATCGCGGCATACCATTTTCCGAAACATTTCCACGCACACTTAAAATGTTGGCATCCGGATCAATAATTTCTGCTAAAGGTAACAAATCTTTCTCCGTTCCACCTGTACCGTGAAGCAGTAATAATGTCGGACCGTGTAAATTTTTACCCTCTTTAAAAATGTGTTCCATGTTAACACCCTTCCCAAATATCTCAAATTCGAAACATATTTATATATTCAAGCTAACTTTAGTTTAAGAAATCGTGTGATCATCTGTCAATTAGCTTGCCTTGACAGGATTTGAATACTACAATTATAACAGGAGTGAAAATCTATATGTACTATTTACCTTTTTTTATAAATTTGCAAAAAAAACAAATTGTTATTATCGGCGGTGGAAAGGTGGCAGAACGTCGTTTACTTCGGCTGCTGCCATTTCGGGAAAACATTATCATCGTTAGCCCATCATTAACCGAATCATTACGCCAACTTGTTGATCTACATAACATCAGTTGGGTTCAAACAAAATGTCATCTTGATCATTTTAAAAAGGCAGATCTTATTGTAGTCGCGACCAATGATCCGGTAACAAATAAATATGTTATAGAGCATGCACCATCATCAGCGTGGATTAATGCAACTCATCAGGCCGAATGTGGCAATATCCATTTCCCGGTTACTATTCAAAAGGGAAAATTACAAATTGCTATTTCTACTGGTGGTGCAAGTCCAATCCTGGCAAAAAAAATTAAAAATTCAATTGAAGCAGATATCCCCGATCAATATGAACAATATATCGATTTTTTATTTGAAGCAAGGCAACTGATAAAAAAACTAAGCATCTCTCAACCTACTAAAAAACAGTTATTACAAGAAATAGTAGAAAAACCGGTATACTCGCAAAAAGAACAACAAGCATGGATCGAGAAATTCAAAAGACAAATGTGATGGATTATTGAACCTCACATTTGTCTTTTTGAATTTCCTGTAACTTTCGTAATGCCCGACCTGTTTTTATTTGTTCTGTAGCTACCTTAATCCCTTCCTCAATAGAATCAGTGACCTTAAATAAGTAATAGCGTAAGCCCGCATTTAATAATATTTGATGATAATAATACTGGTGTTCTTGTTTACCTTCCCCTGAAAAAATAGAATGAATAATTGCCGCCTGTTCATTAGCTGCCAATTTAACATTCTTATCAAATTCTTTATATTCTACTCCATAATCCTGCGGTCTCACAATAAATGAATCTAAACCATCTGGAGTCCAATCAAAAACAAAGCTATTTCGATGAACAGGTACATCTTCCGAACCTTCTAAACCTTGGACAATATAAACGTGATTATAATCCAGTTGTTTAAAAACACCTTCTAATTTATTAATTGCTGTTCGGTGGAAAGCCCCTAACATTACATTCTTGGCTTTTGAAATATTGATAAGTTTTTCTACTGTGTTAAATAGTGTACGGACACCAATCTCTTTACGAATCGACCTTAACTTCGCAAGTGCCGAACTGTATTGTTCTGTATCTGCAAAGGCCATATTGCTATTCATCATCATTTTTGCCGCTTTATCATGATCGCTATCTACTGCAATTCCCAATTCTGAAAAAATTGATTTTAAAGATGTTCCATATTTGGGCGGCAAGGTATCACTTGCTGAAAGAAATACTGGTACACCATACTCCGCTAATAATAATGAAACAGGAATAGTTGCTGCGAAGGAATGTCGCCCATTATAAGGCCCAGCAAAATCAATCGTTTTTTCTCGGACTTCAGTCGGTAAATTTAACCTTTTTGTATGTTGTTGTAATGTATGAATAAATGCCAATAACTCTTCATGTGTTTCGGTTTTTATTCGTTCTGCAACTAAATATGCTGCAATTTGGGCAGTGGTTGCTTCACCAGATACAATACTTTCTGCAACTTGCAATGTTTGTTGATAATCAAGATCCTTCGATCCTTTTTTGCCCCTAGCTACTTCTTTTAGCCATTGTTGCATATCCATTCGCTCCTTCTCTCGCTTCTGCCACTCTTTCGACTAATACTTCGACAACATTGGGATGATGTCCTAAATAATCAGCTAGCAATACCCTTTGCCCTTCCTTTAAGTCTAATGACTCGATGTACTCTTTAATTCCTTTATCTAATAAACCAGTAAAAAGAAGGTATGGCAGGACAAGAACTGATTTACTTTGCTCCACCTTTTCCAATAAGAAGGGCTCAAACTTTGGTTGACTCGCAGCTAAAAAGCATTTATCTATCTGGTTTTGAGGGAAATGTGCCCTTAGCATACTGACAATTCGTTCGGTATCCTTTACTGCCGATACATCACTGCTTCCTCGACCGACAAGTAATACATCCATTTCTTCCAGGTTATCGGTACAGGCTTTAATTCGATCTGCTAGAATGTCTACCATTTTTTGATCTACTTCTATTGCCCGGCCATAAACAAATTCAACAGCTGGATATTTATTCCTCTCTTTCTCAATCATGTCAGGAATGTCTTTTTTGGCATGGCCAGCTGTCAATAAAAGAATCGGCATAATAAAAACCTTTGTTGCTCCTTGATTGACTACCTTACGAACTGTTTCGGCTAAATCAGGTTGTTGTAATTCTAAAAAACAAGTCTCTTGTATCGCGACGGAAATATTCTTTTTGACTTTATCGATTAATGTGAAAGATTCATGTTTTGCTTCCTCTAGCCTACTTCCATGGCAAATATAAATGACAGCTTCCATTATTTTCACACTCCTAAAATGCTTCTAAAGCAGAAATAGTCTCTTGATCTTGAAATCTATCTTTTAAATATTGTAGTTTCGCGCCCACTTTTACTACTTCCCCAATGACAATCATTGCCGGATTTTTCACCTTGTGTTGTTCTACAAGATGGACAATATTTTGTAATGTTCCTGTAACAACTCTTTGATTAGTTGTCGTTCCTTCTTGAATAATTGCTACTGGAGTTTGAGCTGACTTTCCACAATTAATTAATTGTTCGGTAATAAAAGGAAGGTTACTCATCCCCATATAAACAGCTAATGTGTCTACAGATTTAGCAAGATAATCCCATTGTATGTCAGATGGTTCACCGTTTTTACAGTGACCGGTAACGACAGCAAAAGAACGACCTAATTCTCGGTGTGTAATCGGAATATCAGCATATGCTGGAGCCGCAATGCCTGAAGTAATGCCTGGCACAACTTCATAGGCTACTCCATTTTTCGCCAATGATTCTGCTTCTTCTGCACCACGACCAAATACAAAGGGATCTCCTCCCTTTAAGCGTACTACAAATTTCTTCTTTTTGCCATATTTGACGAGCAAATGATTAATTGTTTCTTGCTTCATTAAATGTAATTTTGGTAATTTACCGCAGTATATAAGGTCCGCTTCTGGCTTGGCTTCACTTAATAGTTCTTGATTAACTAGGCGGTCATACAAAATAACGTCTGCTTGCTGAATTGCTTTTAAAGCTTTAACCGTAATCAAGTCCGGATCACCAGGACCTGCCCCAATCAAATAAACCTTCCCCATATTTATTACCTCCATTTTCATGATTGCTTGCTATCTAGTGACAATTTGTCTTGGTGCTCACGCTAACGTTTGTTAAACGGACAATTAGTTCGTTATTCGACCAAACAACACCCGTTTTTTGGTGTTGGCTGACATCTAATCCCTTATTCGATTCAATTTGGTTTATATTATCACTATTTTCGATGAATAACGGAATAGATGTCTGCAGACACCCTAAAAACGCCACTTTTGTCACATATAACGGAACAAACGTCCGCACTTATCGACGGTGTTGCATACATTTATTTATTAGAAAAACCATGTACAAATACATGGCTTTTCCGAATTATTTTTCTGGAACTTCTACATATACTTGATTATCTTCGATGCTAGTTTTATAAGTTTGCACACACCCCTCGTCAGGTGCTTGCACTAATCCGTCTGTTACATTGATTTTCCAATCATGTAACGGGCAAAAAACATGTTCTCCACTTACCATTCCCTCAGAAAGCACGCCACCACGATGGGGGCATTTATTTTCAACCGCTTTGACATTCCCATTAGATAAACGAAATACAGCAAGTTCTTTATCCTCCACAACTACTGCTTTACCCAAACTTACTGGTAAATCTTCATAATTTCCGATCAATACTTTTCGTACAGTTTGTTCCATTCTGCTTCCCCCATCCATTATTTCGTCGCTACTTTTTCATATAGGTCTTTAAGTGTTGTTTCACTTTCCAGTACTTCATTCCAAGGCTCTTTATAAATACCTAGTGCCTCATCCATTCGTTCATTTAATTCTTTACGTAATTGGTCATCATTTACGATTTCTTGAATATGCTCAATACCTACACGTTCCACATAATGTGATGTTCTTTCTAGGTAACTAGCATTCTCACGATAATATTGTAGAAAGGCTGCAGTATATTCCAGTACTTCTTCCTGCGATTTAACTTTTACCAGTAACTCAGCTTTACGAAGTTCCGTACCACCATTACCACCAACATATACTTCCCATACACCATCTAAACCGACAACACCTACATCCTTAATTCCGCCTTCCGCACAGTTACGAGGACAAGCGGATACACCCATTTTTACTTTGTGTGGTGTGTTTAAGCCTTCAAATTTTTTCTCTAATTGAATTCCCATCCCTGTAGAATCCTGCGTTCCAAATCGACAAAACTCTGCACCAACACAAGTTTTAACGGTACGTACTGATTTACCATATGCATAACCAGAAGGCATACCTAAGTCTTTCCAAACATTCGGTAAGTCTTCTTTTTTCACACCTAGTAAGTCAATACGTTGACCACCAGTTAATTTGATCATTCCTACTTCGTATTTTTCTGCTACATCTGCAATCGTACGTAAATCTTCTGCGTTAGTTACCCCACCATACATTCTTGGTACAACTGAATAAGTACCATCTTTTTGAATGTTGGCATGCAATCGTTCATTAACAAAGCGTGATTCTCTTTCATCCTCGTGTTCTTTCGGATAAACCATCCCTAAATAGTAGTTAAGAGCTGGTTTACACTTCGAACAACCTTCTTCTGTTTTCCACTCTAATACGTTCATTACTTCTTTTGTATGTGTTAAACCTTTTTCTTTTATTTCTGCTACTACTTCGTCTCGTGTTAGATCTGTACAAGCACAAATCGATTCTTTCGTATCTGCTTCATATTCATCACCTAGCGTTTCCGTTAATAATTCAGAAACTAGGTTTTTACATGTACCACATGAACGTGATGCATTTGTAGCTCCCTTCACTTCTTCAACTGATGAAAGGCCATCTGCTTTGATAGCATTGACAATCGCCCCTTTGGATACACCATTACATCCACAAATAATTTCATCATCACTCATGGATGCGACGATGCTCTCACCATCATCAGCACTTTGTTGACTTTCCAGGTACTCTGCTACATCGGCACCTTTTGTTATTAAACTTTTTAATTTTGTACCTTCTTTTGTATCACCGAACAATACAGCACCTTTTATTTTGTCATCTTGAACTACTATCTTTTTATATGTGTTTTGCCATTCATCAAAAACTTTTATCGCTTTTGTTTCTGCGGTTTCGTTAATCAAGCCTGACGAGAACACATCAACACCTGAAACTTTTAGCTGTGTAGATAAAACAGAACCTTTATAGCCCTGATGATTCATACCGCAAATATGTTTAGCTAAAGCTTGGCCCTGTTCATATAATGGAGCTACAAGACCATAAACCATCCCGCTGTGCTCTGCACATTCCCCAACTGAGTAAATGTTTGTTACACTTGTTTCCATATGATCATTTACCACAATACCTCGGTTGACCTCGATCCCAGACTCTTGAGCCAGTGCAACATTCGGTTTGATTCCTACCGCCATTACTACTAAATCAGCTGGAATTGCACCACCATCTTTAAATTTCAAACCAGTTACACGTTTTTTACCGGTAATTTCAGCTGTTTGTTTCTCTAAGTAAAAATTCATGCCTTGTGCTTCTAATTCTTTTTGTAATAGCTCACCAGCAGCACGATCTAATTGACGTTCCATCAAATAATCAGCCAAGTGAATAACATCTACTTCCATACCTAGATTCAATAAACCGCGTGCTGCCTCTAAACCTAGTAAACCACCACCAATAACTGCAGCTCGTTTATAGTTTTTCGATGCGTCTATCATTTTCTCGCAATCTTCTATATCACGGAACGCTGTTACCCCTTCTTTATCTGCACCTGGAAGTGGCAACATAAATGGATTGGAACCAGTAGCAATAATTAAATAATCATATGGTGTTTCTTTTCCTTTATCGGTATATACCATTTGCTTATCTTTATCAATTTTCGAAACGGTTTCGCCAGGATATAGTAGGATACCATTATCCTCATACCACTGCCATTCATTCAGCGTAATATCTTTTATCTCGGTATCCCCTTGTAATACTTTAGATAATTGAATACGATTATAGTTTGGATATGGTTCTTTACCAAAAACGGTAATATCGAACTGGTCAGGTAAAAGTTTTAAAATCTCTTCAATGGTTCGAATACCTGCCATGCCATTTCCAATTAATACAAGTTTTTTCTTCTCCATTTTGAATCCCCCAATTTGAATTTGGAAATTGATCTTGAATTCATCGTACACCCCGGAAAAAGAACTTTCTATTTTGTTGTCAGCTAATCTAACATCATTTTTCAAAAAATTAAAATAATTCTAAAAAAAAGAACGTAACATTTTCTAACAGAAAAAAGGAAATCAAATACACTGCATGATATTCTGCCTGTGATGCTAGATTTATCTAGTTTCAAAGTTGGGAGGAACTATTTATATGGAAAAACAGCACCTCGTTATGATAGGAAACGGTATGGCTGGACTAAAAACAATTGAGTATTTATTACAAGAAAATAGTCAATTATACGATATTACAATTTTCGGATCTGAACCGTATACCAACTACAGTCGGATCATGCTGTCATCTGTTTTACAAGGTGATGTAACGTTTGATGACATTACGATTAATGATTGGAAATGGTATGAGGATAATGATATTACACTATATCCAAATGAAACGGTTATAGAAATAGATTATCAAAAGCAGTTGATTGCAACAGATAAGGAAAGAAAAATGGACTACGACAAACTTATTATTGCTACAGGTTCGAATCCGTTTATTTTACCTCTTCCGGGTATGGATAAAGTAGGAGTTATGACGTTTCGAACAATTGACGATTGTAAAAATATGATCGAAGCAGCAAAACATTATAAAAAAGCTGCAGTTATAGGCGGAGGTCTACTAGGTCTGGAGGCAGCAAGAGGTTTACTGAATCTAGGTATGAAGGTAGATGTCGTACACCTAGCAGATCGCCTTTTGAACAATCAATTAGATGCAAAAGCGGGAATTTTATTAAGGAAAGAACTGGAACGCCAAGGTATGCATTTCTATCTGGAGAAAGAAACTTCTGAAATCTATGGTGATAAAACGGTTGAAGGCTTGCGTTTTAAAGATGGTACATCGATTGAAGCAGACCTTGTGGTAATGGCAGTTGGTATTAAACCGAATGTAGCACTAGCGCAGGAGTCGGGAATTGATGTTAACCGTGGCATTGTCGTAAATGATCATATGGAAACTAGCAATCCCAATATATATGCCGTTGGAGAGTGTACAGAACATAACGGATTGGTATATGGACTTGTAAAACCATTATATGAACAAGCAGAAGTGCTCGGACGAAATCTAGCAATGCAAAATGCTAGTTACACCGGCTCCACTGTTTATACTCAACTCAAAATTTCTGGAATCGACCTTTTCTCTGTCGGCAAAATAGAGGAAACAGATCAAACTAAAGCGATTTACTCCTATGATGAAATTGGCGAAACGTACAAAAAAGTCTTATTTGAAGAAGACAAGGCAGTTGGTGCTGTTTTATATGGTGATACCTCTCTTGGGGGTAGTTTATTAGACATAATTAAAAAGCAAAAATTTATACCTGATCACCAAAAAGCGGAACTGTTACAACCGGTCAAAATTGAGGAATCTTATGCAGCTACTCTCCCTAAAAACGAACATATATGTACCTGTAACAGTGTTTCAAAATCTTGCATTATTGAGAATGTCCTAAATAAGAATCTAAACTCGGTTCATGATGTGAAACAACACACAAAAGCATCCAGTTCGTGTGGTGGATGTAAGCCTGTCGTACAAGAATTACTCGACTATATTCAAAGTGATTTTTTTCATGAAACAGTAAAAGATAATCGTTTTTGCTCCTGTACTTCCTTGACGGAAGATGAAGTTGTTCGATCTATTCAACAGTATGAATTAATATCCATCGATATGATTATTGAAAAGCTGGAATGGAATAATTCATCAGGCTGCTCAAAATGTCGACCTGCTCTTGCTTATTATTTAGAAATGATATATCCGGAACATTATGTGCATGAAGCATTTCTATATTTAGACCAAAAAACAAATGCTTCACTTGAGGAAAATGGTACCTACACCATTGTTCCCCAATTATACAGCGGAAAAATAAGTACAGAACAACTCAAACGTATTAGTGATGTGCTGATAGATTTTGATATTGATAACATATCGATCTCTTCTGACCAACGTCTTAAGATAAGTGATATTCGAGAAAGTGATTTAATTTCAATATGTAATGCCTTAAATATGACATTAAACAGCTATCATCCTTCATCACTGCGAAGTGTCCAATTACCAGAGTGTATCTGTAAAAGAGATAAAAGAGATCTTTCAAAAATAGTACACAAAATAGAACAACAAACAGAATTTTTAAATCTGCCAACATCTCTTAATATTAAAGCATTTTGCTGTAAAAAGATGCTATCCGAGCATTATTTTGACCTTGCTCTGTTACAAACCGGTAATGGCTGGGAGTTAATAACCGATCAAGGAATTTTATATACAACAATCAGCTCACAGGAAATCGTAAATGTATTACTTTCATTTGTTCAATATTATCGACGATCAGCTAATTATAATGAAAGAATCTCGCAATGGATTGAACGGGTTGGGATCGTCCATATTCGGGAGGTACTGTTTAATCATGAAATTCATCAAATGCTGTTGGGTGATTTAAAAAAGGATCAAACAAATCGTAAACAGCTGATTCGCCATCCCCAATTGTAATTAGCCTTATTTTGAGAAAGGAAGAAGATATTATGACTGAATTAATGCTCAAATATTTCCGAGATAAACAACAAAAAGTACAATCTGAGCAAATATACGATACCCAGTGTCCATACTGTAGTATGCAATGCAAAATGCAATTGATTGAGCAACGAATCATATCAAGAAAAAAACAAAAAACGGTTGGTAAAGACAATCCTACCTCACAAGGCAGATTATGTGTGAAGGGAATGAATGCTCATCAACATGCGCTTCATCATGACCGCTTAAAACAACCACTAAGACGAATCAATGGAGAATTTGAACCTATCACATGGGATGAAGCCTATCAATTGATTCAGGAACAATTTGAGCAGATTCAAAAAGCAGATGGAAAAGATGCTTTATCTGTTTACGGAAGTGCATCTGTTACAAATGAAGAAGCCTACTTGCTTGGAAAATTTGCACGTGTTGCTTTGGAAACTAAACACATTGATTATAATGGCAGACTATGTATGGCCTCTGCTGCAACAGGAGCAAACCTGACATTTGGAATGGACAGAGGATTTACCAACACTCTTCATGAAATACCAGATACTAGATGTATCATTTTAGCAGGTACAAACATTGCAGACTGTCAGCCAACTATCATGCCTTATTTCGAAAAGGCAAAGGAAAATGGTGCCTATATTATTGCGATCGATCCAAGGGAGACCAGTACAACGAAATTAGCCGATCTCCATATTAAAAATATACCTGGTACAGACGTCGCCATTGCTAATGGTGTTTTAAAAATATTAATTGACCTAGACTTGATAGACCATGATTTTATCAAACAACGAACAGAAGATTTTGAGGAAGTAAAACAATATATTCAAACAATAAATTTAGATGATGTTGTCAAAACAACAGGTATTTCTTTGGATGATTTATATCAAATGGCACTTGTATTTGGCCGGGAATCATCAGGAATGATCTTTACCGCACGCGGAATTGAACAACAAATCAACGGAACTGAAAGCGTCCGCAGCTTCTTAAACCTGTTACTAGCTACGGGTAAGATTGGCAAACGAAATTCAGGATACGGAGCGATCACCGGTCAAGGAAATGGTCAAGGAGCCAGAGAACATGGTCAAAAAGCTGATCAGCTCCCTGGTTATCGTTTAATCGAAAATCCTGAGGATCGCCACTACATTGCAAAGGTATGGGGAATTGAAGAGCAAAACCTGCCAAGGAAAGGCGTTTCTGCATATGAAATGTTTGAAAAGATAATAACCGGCGATATCACCAGTATGTTTGTGATGTGTTCGAATCCGATCGTTTCCAATCCGAATGCCAACCTAATCAAAAAAGCTTTAAAAAAGTTAAAATTTCTCGTTGTTTCTGATCTGTTTTTATCCGAAACTGCGAAACTGGCAGACTTAGTTTTACCTGCTACTTCTTATTTAGAAGATGAAGGGACACTGACGAATGTCGAGGGACGAGTGATGCTAAGGGAAGCTAGTTATCCAATTCAAGGAGAAACAAAACATGACTGGGAGATCCTCTGTGATATCGCACAAAGATTAGGTAAAGGAGAATATTTCAACTTTGATAATGCAGAAGAGATTTTTGAAGAGCTTCGCATAGCCAGTAAAGGTGGCAAGGCTGATTACTCTGGCATTACGTATGAGCGGTTACGTCAAGAACAAGGAATTCTATGGCCATGTACGTCAGAGGATCACCCAGGAACTGAAAGATTGTTTGAAGAATCTTTTGCTCATCCGAATGGGAAAGCAAAAATGGCTGTCATCTCCTATCAAAGTATTGATAATAAACCTACTATTACCCAAGAATATCCATTATATTTAACAACCGGGCGGGTAATGAGTCACTATTTAACCGGTGAACAAACAAGAAAAAGCCCTTCATTAGCAGCCAGAGACTTTGAAGCATTTTTAGAGATTCATCCTCAAACAGCTGAAACATATGGGATAGAAGCTGACTCACTCGTTCGGGTCACTTCTGAAAAAGGATGGATTATCGTTAGATGCAGATTGTCAACCTCGATTCGAAAAGACACTGTTTTTGTACCTTTTCATTGGACAGAAAAGCAGAATGTCAATCGGCTTGTATCAGATCAATTAGATCCTTATTGTCGAATGCCCGGCTTTAAAATGAGCGTCGTTAGACTTAGCCCTGTTAACTAATCAAACGACGAAAAGTATTCGAAAAGACACGCATGTACAAATAATGACCTATTTAACAATTGATACAAACTGCGAAGTAATGAAAGTTTGTGGAGTGAGGCTTTCCTCCATTCTTTCCATAGGGAGTACTGGAATACCGCTCCGGCAAAATACTCCGCTTTCCGTGGGCTCAGGCTTTTCGCTAACTTTGTGAAGAAAGGCACTTCACAAAGTGGATCTTCAGCTCTCGCTGTCCCACAGGAGTCTCCGTATTCTGCCTACGCTAATAACGTTATTCTAACTTTTAAAGAGGAAATACTCGGAAACATTCCCGTTTATTATCTCTTTCAAAAATCAGACACTACACAGAGCGGAGGCAAGATACGCAAACTCCTCACGACGCAGCACGTGTCCGAAGACCCCGCAAGAAAACGCCCTTTGTTTTCTGAGGATGCTGAGGCCGTCCCGTGGAAAGCGAAGTATCTTGCCATAGCGTATCGTAGCACTCATAAAAATTCAGAATGGAAGAAAGCAAATCCATGAAAAAATTATTGTGCAGATTTTGATAACAACGCAACGTTAGATGTGTGAAAAGGTACTTAACTAAAGAATTCATTTACAAGGAGTTAAACAATGACTACAAGTAAACATGACTATAATGGACAAAAGCAAATGTTAACACTCGCAACACTTGGATTTTTTATTAGTGTCATGGTCTGGTTCAATATGGCACCCTTTCAATCAACTATTCAGGAACAGTTATTACTAACTAGTGATGAAGTTGGTGCCTTAATGATTGTCAACCTGGCCTTAAGCATTCCTGGACGAATTGTTGTTGGCCGTTTAGTTGACCGCTTTGGTCCTAGAAATGTATTTTCCATTTTGTTAATTACAATGAGTATTCCTTGTTTTGTTTTTGCACTTGGAACTACTTATATGCAGCTTCTGATCTCTAGGTTAATACTGGGTACTATTGGTGCCAGTTTTGTAATTGGAATTAGAATGGTAACAGAATGGTTCCCGACAAAACAAGCAGGACTTGCACAAGGAATCTATGCTGGCTGGGGAAATTTTGGATCAGCTTTTGCTGCCTTGACATTGCCAACATTGGCAGTCTTATTTGGAGGCGAAAATGGCTGGCGTTATGCCATGTGTTTAACTGGTATTTTAGCCTTATTATATGGGGTGGTTTACTTTTTAAAGGCAAAAAACACACCATCATGGAAAAAATTTCAATATACTAAAACTGCCAATCCTATAAAAGCAACTAGTCATTATGATTTCCGTATACTTCTGCTACTTACCATTCCTATTTACGGAGGAATGGCGATATTAGTATGGACATTACAAGAAACAGGTGTATTGACTAATTTTGTAGCTATTTTTCTCTATAGCGCTATTGTTTTGTTCTATACTTTTAATATGATAAAAAGATGGAAGTCTAATCAAAGATATTTACAGCAAGAAATACCTGAAAAAGAAAAGTTTTCGATGAAAAATGTGGCGATTTTAAGCTTTGGTTATTTCGCAACTTTTGGTTCTGAACTTGCGATTATTTCGATGTTGCCATTGTTCTTCCAAAATACATTTACTATTAATGCAGTTTTTGCCGCTGCTATCGCCAGCAGCTTTGCTTTTACCAATCTAATTGCGCGCCCTGCTGGGGGGTGGCTCAGTGACCGTTTTGGCCGAAAGAAAATAACAATGATGCTCTTGAGTAGCCTGTCTCTTTTATACATTATGATGGCTTTTGTTAATAGTAGCTGGCCCATTTATTTGGCGTTATTCCTGACGATATGCTGTTCATTAATAAGTCAAGCAGCTTCCGGCGCCATTTTCTCAATGGTATCACTAATCAAAAAGAATCGAACAGGACAAATAGCTGGTATGGTTGGTGCTTACGGTAATATCGGTTCCCTTTGCTTTTTAGCGGTGTTAAATTTATTTTTTCCTACCTCCTTTTTTATTGCTATATCTGTCCTATTGTTAATTTGTTCAGTAGCTACCTCTCAATTAAATGTCGACCATTCAAAACAAACATCGAAAGGAACTAAATTGAAAGAAAAAGCGATTTAATTAACAGTAGATTATCTGACAAATTAATACGGCTGTCGTTATTTTCTTTGTTAGGTAATTTTACCATATAATTGTTTATTAACATTAACCTTCTATAATGAAACCATAACAAGACTACAGGAGGTTAATGGAATGAAATCAGGTTATCAAGGAAATATCAAAACATTAGGATTTACGACGTTAGCTTTTTTTATCACGTTTGTTGTATGGTTTAATATGGCACCTTTTATGACAACATTAAAAAGCCAATTTGGTTTATCAAATGACGAGGTAGCTTTACTGGCAGTTGCAAACGTGACGCTAACCATTCCTGCCCGGGTTTTAATTGGAATGCTTGTAGATAGATTTGGACCGAGAAGAGTATATTCGAGCTTATTAATTATATTAAGTATTCCTTGTTTTACGTTTGCTTTATCAAATTCTTTTACTCAATTAATGATATCCCGTATCTTTTTAGCTCTTATAGGCGCTGGCTTTGTTATCGGTATTCGGTTAGTATCTGAATGGTTCACAGAAAAAAATGTCGGTTTTGCAGAAGGTATTTATGGTGGTTGGGGTAATTTTGGTTCAGCGGCAGCTGCCATGACACTTCCTTTATTAGCCATTCTTTTTGGAGGAGAAGATGGTTGGCGTTATGCTGTTGGTTTAACCGGAATCATCAGTTTAATCTATGGTATTCTGTTCCTACGACTTGTTAATGATACACCGGACGGAGTCACTTATAAAAAGCCAAAGAAAAGTGGTGCATTAGAAGTAACTAGTTATCGCGATCTAATAGGACTAATGTTAATGAGTATACCTGTCTTTGGAATACTTATCTTTCAGAGCTACCGTTTATGGAACTTAAACTTTATCAGTTCTTATATTTTCGTAGTTATTTTAGTTACGCTAATCAGCTTATTTATATATAACCTGAGAAAAATTTGGAATGTAAATAAAGAACATCTTCAAAAAGGCGTGCCTGAAAAAGAAAAATATTCATTTAAACAAGTAGCTATTCTGAATTTTGCTTACTTTTGCACTTTCGGATCCGAGCTAGCTGTTGTATCGATGCTGCCTCAATTCTTTGAAGAAACTTTCTCACTTGGTGTAGCACAAGCTGGACTTATTGCCAGTAGTTTCGCATTTATGAATTTAATGTCTCGACCTAGTGGTGGATGGTTTAGCGATAAATTTGGTCGTAAAAAAACACTTATGATTTTTATTGCTGGATTAGCAATCGGATATATCGGTATGGCGTTAATTGGTTCCAGCTGGCCAATTTGGTTCGCCGTAATCGTCACCATGTGTTGTTCTTTCTTTGTTCAGGCAGGCGAAGGTGCAGTATATGCCATGGTTCCGATGATAAAAAAACCGGTAACTGGTCAAATTTCTGGTATGGTTGGAGCATATGGCAATATCGGTGCTGTTATTTTCCTTACTATCTTTACAATGGTTAGCCCTACCATATTTTTTGTATTAATCGGTCTTACAGCTGTTGTATGTTTCTTATGTATGTTCTTCTTGGAAGAACCAGCTAAAGAAACAGCGGTTGCAAAAGCAAAAGAACCAAAAGCTAAAAATGCTGTTTCATTTTAGGTTCCACAAAGTTATCGCTGAAATATATAATCAAAGTTTCACCCCCGTTTCTTATCTTATAGAAACAGGGGTGAAACTTTATTGTCTACTCATCATAGATATTTTTTTCATCTCCCATTGATGATTAGCAAGACTTATCGGGGTACTGGTGCCCATTACCCCTTACTATGTATTGAAGTGGGATTCTTAAGGGAGATTGTTACCGTGATAATAAATTATTTTACGATTACATTTTCGCCAATTATTTCAGGTATTTGTAGTAATTCAAACACTTCTAAAATGTCATCTTTAACCTTTACTATCTTAACAACTTGTTCTTCCTCTTTTAACTGGTTCACCAATTGAATTAATAACCCCATACCAGAAGAGTCAACAAAGTGAACATCTTTAAAGTTTAGGCATATAATTGATTCACTTTGTAACTGAGGTATCAATTCATCATTTACTAACTCAGTCGATTCAATATCTAAATCTCCATGTAATAATACATTACAATTATCTTCTGTTTTTTCCAAATGATATTCTAACATGCACACGCCTCCTTCATTATACGAATATAATTTGTCCTTGATCATCTAATTTTGCTTTAATAAATCGCTCTTCCTTAAATAGCTGTCTTACAGTTTCTCCAATTCGTAAAATCGTTCCTTCATAAGCCTTCATCACGGTTATCGTTTGATCAGCTGAAGTAGAAATAATGGTTTTGGTTCCGCTAATTGCACCTGCTTCACCTACTATTACCCCAAATCTGCCAAATACTTCTCCACCTCTTAAAATACCATTTACTTTAAGAGCTCCACCTGCATGTATCTTGGAATTAATACATCCTTTACCGATAATATTTATATTACCACTTGAGTAAATTTTACTATTGATAGTATCTGATAACGTTATATAAGAGTTTGGTTCTACTTCAGATTCTGTTGACTTTGCTAGTTCATGCATTAAATTTTGTAATATATTTAATTGAGAAATAGTTATTGTTTCATTTGATAACGAAAGAAATTTAGTCTTTAAATCATAACCTATTTTCTTCCATTCTGGCTCTTCAATATATTGTTCAGCTTTTTCAACGATATCTACATATTTCCTTGCTGTAGTTTTATAATCCTTAAATTTCTTTTCCAATAATAAGATAATTAACGGTTGTAACCCTTTTATCTTAATTTCTTGTGATTTATACGCTTTTGAACTGGTCAATTGCTGGATAATGACAATCATTTTTCCTAATTGTTTTTCCAATATTGCAAGTAAATGGCCTAATTCAATAACTAAAAGATGATGTTTTCCTGCCGTAAGGTTAGAATTAATGACGTTTCCTTTTGCAATAATAGATTTTGAAGCTGTCAGAGTCGATTCACTAACAGATTGGTGGACATAAATATCTCCGCCTGCTTCTACAATCATTTGTTCCTCTATTTCTCCTAAAATCTCAACATCTCCACTAAAACGGATATTACCTGATGCAATGTTCACATTTCCGTCGTGAACTAATTTGGACATAATCATCGCTTTGACTGTCATGCCTCTTTTTTCAATTGCCGGTCTTCCCGATTCCGAAGCAATGATTTTATCATCGATTAAATCTACACCTTTTCCAGGTACAACTCTTAATTCTTTTGGTTTGTTTGCTGGGATTTCTGTATCTTCTACCGTGCGACCTGAAATTCCAGGAATAGGCGGGTGTAAAATTGCCATGATCGTTCCAACTTCGACATTAGGAATAATATTCGCTTCTTTAAAATTCACATTTCCTTGTTCATCTTCCACTAGCCCATTTTCTGCATTAATATCAACTTTTAATTCCAACTCACCATCTAACCCATGTTTAGGCTCTTTTCCTAATGCAACGACAAATTTACCTTGCTCTTGAGTTTTAATTGCATGCTCAATCGCTTTATCATTTAAACCAAAAGTGATATTTTGCCTTTCAAGTTCATTAATAATATCATCTCTGGTGAGTGTATTAATAATTTCCCTATGATGTTCTAATTCAATATTAATATGATCACTTGGCGGAAAATCTTTTAACCTTTGACTAATTTTTTCACCTGGAAACACCTCTATAATTGCTTCCAAACCATTCTTTAAAATAGATATCTTCCAAGACATTGATTTTTCCTTTACTGGTTCAAACTCAATATGGTAAGAATTTTCTTCACTTAAAAGGATCGTTTTTTTATTGATTAATTGCCCATTTTTATATAAGGATACATCTTCAGAAATGGAAGCGGTGGCATACTTTTGGTCTGTACTCTTAATATGAAGTTCATTATCGATAATCCATGCAGTACCTTCTTTTTTATTTTCCCAACTATGTACTTCATTAGGTTCCTTAGCTATCAGATCATCATCTTCTCGTAATATAGCATTATCAATCATTTCATCCATTGATAGAGGTTCAGTGGATAACTTTTCATTCGATGATTTGGATAGTTTAACAATAGCTTGTTTGCGACCTATTCCCATAAAGCCCTCTGTATCAAATTGAATTATTTCAATATTGACATCCTTTTTATTTAATTCCATTAACTTTAATCCACGAGATATGGCTTCTTCTACTGATTTTCCCTTAGAAACTAATTGGTTCATTGCTATCCCTCCTCACCAGAAATATTTTTAATAGTGAGTTGATCGTTATCAACTTTTATTTTCAATACGACCATTGTAATGTCATCTTTTTGCACAACACCATTTGTATACGTCTTAACTTCCTCTTGTATCGCCTCTTCAATTTCTTCTGCTTTATAATGCTGATATTGTTGTAAACTTGAAATCAACCGGTCAATTTTAAATAATTCTCCGTGTTCATTTTGAGCTTCAATAATTCCATCAGTATAAAAAAAGACAATATCTTCTTCATACAGTGTAATCATATCTTCTTGATAACTTGTTTCGGGTAGGCCACCTAACATAACGCCCCGAATTGCCGGCAATTTTTTTTCGTTAAGATTCCGATCTATTACAATAGGAAGATTATGTCCTGCACTCGCATATGTTAACGTCTTTTCCTTAGGGTCCCAATCGGCACATAGAAGTGTAACAAATGAACCTAATGTACGAAGATCGTTATACATTGCATCATTCATTACTTTCAATGTTTTACTAGGAGAACATTGATGTTCGGCACAACTTCGAAAAACGCCTCGTGTAAGGATCATTAACATTGCTGCTGGAATTCCTTTACCCATTACATCTCCAATCACAATTCGTATCTTGCCATTTGGCAAAGTATGAAAATCAAAATAATCACCACCAATTAATCGAGCTGGTATCGAAATACCGGTTATTTCACCTGCGTCTATTTCAGGTTTTTTACCGTTAAGTAATTTCATCTGAATATTACGCGCCTGTTTTATTTCTCTCGCTAGAGTATTATCCATTTGCTCATTATATTGGTAATTTGTTTGCAAATGTTTGCCGAACAAGTTGTTCACCTCCTCATATTGCTTTTAATATTTAAAAACTCTTAGAGTATTGATATTACTCTATCGAATTAGGATATTGGCTGAAGATATAAAAAAATCCACCTGAAAAGGTGGATTTAAAATGACATACATTAAAAGGACTATATCATTTTGTATTCCTACCCTTCGGCAACCCGGCTATCGTAGTCGTATGACCTTAGATCCTTGGGCTTTGCGTCCTTATTTTTCAATAAGTTTGCCATTATCGTTAGTAGTAAAAAAGTCATGATTCCATACCTATATTCTAAAAGAAAATTGTCTTGGCGTCAATAATTGACAATGTATTAATGATGACCGTTTACCAGTATTTTAGATCAACCCCCTAATACTTTTATATCACTTCTCTCTAAAATTTATCACGGTGCTAACAGTCTGTAAGACCAGCCACTTCAAGCTTCAAGTAACACAAGAATAAGTTTAGGGATAACAGACGCTAACACCCTGATAAGTTTCGCTAATGATCAGTGGAGGTCAAAATACCTACTGATCATAGTCTCACTTTATATTTAACAATTTTCCTTAATTGAGTACGCTTTTCAGTCTATCAATATATTACCACAATATTACTAGTTCATTTTCATTACTTTTCACCTGATTGTTCGTTATTAAACATTAAGCTAATGATTCTACATCATTTCAACAATAAAAGTTTTTTGGGAAGTATAAAGCCGAATTAATGAAAAGAATTTAGCGGAGGTTTAAAAGAAATTATTCTACGGTGTAGATAGGAAGCCAGCCATTATGATAAACTGGCTTTTTTATCAATTCGAGAAGCAAGTATATACGGAAGCAAATGTTAACTTCAGCAACTTGAGAGACTCACCGATAGTGAAAGCTATAGGTCTAGTAGCCTTTTCATCGACTAGCTTCGATCGTCTTGTGATCAATATCAATACTTTTTGTTCATCGTGCCCCTAGAAGAAAGACAACAACGATTCATCAGTGTTTCAAGGGCATAGTCTATCAGTCGCTATACGGGCAATCTACTTTTCTTATAGATTCAAACCAGGTTCCACAATCATTTGCCACCATACAATTAAACTAATAATAATAGCTATAAAAACGATTAAACTTTTTACAGCATACGGGAAACGGTTAGGAATAAATTTCAATGCCAAACTAAATACAAGGCCCGCCACCAACATAAATATTACAGCATATATTAGCATGCCTAAAAAATTATCGACAGGCAAACTCATTGATTCTTTAATTATGTCCACATTTACACCTCATTACAACAATAAACGTATTTCATATTTTCTTCACAAATACTATCATACAATATTTTGCCGATTATGAAAGTGTTTTTTCTCGATTTTTATTAATTCATGATAAAAATTGTTAATTTTTGTATATATTTTTTTACACTATGTTAATACCCTCTTTATAAAACTTCTTTATAATCGGCAATGACATACAAGCTAATCTATTAAAGGAGAATTTATTATGTATTCTGTCGAACTAAAACAAGTCGATAAAAGCTATGACAAAGAACAACTTGTTGTCAAAGATGTTAGTGTAACAATTGAACCAGGCGAATTTTTTGTACTTGTTGGACCTTCAGGATGCGGGAAAAGTACACTGTTACGAATGATTGCTGGATTAGAGGAAATAACCTCTGGGTCGATATTGATTGATGGCAATAGAGCAGACCACCTCCCGCCTAGTAAACGTGAACTATCAATGGTTTTTCAAAACTATGCCCTCTATCCACATATGACAGTAGAAGATAATATAACATTTGGTTTAGACGTAAAAAAAATGCAAAAAAAAGAAAAGAAGGAAAAGTGTTATGAAATTGCTGCAATGCTAGGCTTAACAGATTATTTAAAAAGAAAGCCACGTCATTTATCAGGCGGTCAAAGGCAGCGAGTTGCCTTAGCAAGAGCTATTATTACCAACCCCCCCATTTGTTTGATGGATGAACCTTTATCCAATTTAGATGCAAAATTAAGAGCTCATATGCGTTCCGAAATTCGTGAATTACAGAGAAAACTTGGACTCACTTTAATTTATGTTACCCATGATCAAGTCGAAGCAATGACAATGGGAGACCGCATCATGGTATTAAATGAAGGAGTAATTCAACAGGTAGGAAAACCAATCGATGTTTACAATACACCAGCAAATCCTTTTGTCGCAAAATTTATTGGTTCACCACCGATGAATTTAACGACTGGGCTGGTGGATAAAAACACCTCACATATAAAAATTAGTGAGAAAATTTCATTATCTGTTGATCGCTTAACTATGTCAGACTTGAGTAGTGATCATGTAATAGTAGGGATACGCCCTGAGAACATAAGAAATTATGAAGAAACTGCCAGTAGGGATTTATTCTTTCAAGTAACCATCGATCATGTAGAAATTTTAGGTACAGAAACATTGCTGAAATTTAAATGGAATGAAGATTCGATTTGGTACGCCAAATGGTATGGACAATGGGATATTAGAGTTGGTCAGACATTAACATTGACACTAGATCCAGATTCGCTTTGTATCTATGATGGATCCACGGAAAAATTACTTCAAGGTCCAAAAAATATTCAACATCAACATGTTCAAGAGGGAATTGTATGAAAAGTACAGCGGAAATACAAGAAAAATCGTTTAATAAAATAGATACAAAGTGGAGATTCGTTCATTGGAGATCAGCAATTTTATATTTATTGCCATCTATTATTCTTTTTAGTGTGTTTTTATTTTATCCACTTGGAAAAACGTTATATTTAAGCTTCTTTTTAACTGATCAACAAGGGATAGCCAATGTTTTTGTTGGATTGGAGAATTATCAATATATCCTGCAGGCAGAAAGTTTTCATAAAAGTATTAAAGCAACTATTTTATTTGTGCTTTACACAGTACCAACAGGTGTTATCATTTCTCTTTTTCTGGCTTTACTGGCAAATGAAAAAGTAAAAGGTGTCGGCTTTTTTCGAACCATTTATTCATCGACAATGGGTATTTCTGTTGCAGCCTCTGCCGTAGTTTGGTTATTTATTTTCCATCCAAGTATGGGGATTTTAAACCAAATTATAACGTCAATTGGAGGTACTTCAATTGATTGGTTACTACATCCAGACTGGGCGTTAGTTTCTGTTTCAATTACTACGATTTGGATGAATATTGGATTCTCTTTCCTTATTTTGTTAGGTGGTTTGCAAAATATTGATGATCACCTTTATGAAAGTGCCAGAATTTCAGGTGCAAGTTATTTTTATCAACTAAGAAGGATAACGATACCAATGTTATCTCCTACTTTATTTTTTGTTATTACAGTCTCTTTAATTAATGCCTTTCAAACATTTGGACAAGTTGATATTTTAACGCAAGGAGGTCCGTCCGAATCTACTAATTTGATCGTTTATTCTATCTATCGAGAAGCCTTTGTTAATTACCAGTTTGGTACAGCTAGTGCACAATCAATCTTCCTGTTTGTATGTATTTTGATTGTAACCATTTTACAATTTAAGTTTGGGGAAAGGAAGGTGCACTATCAATGAAAATACTTC
Source organism: Gracilibacillus sp. D59 (assembly GCF_052246695.1). Lineage (NCBI taxonomy): Bacteria > Bacillati > Bacillota > Bacilli > Caryophanales > Bacillaceae > Gracilibacillus > Gracilibacillus sp. D59. The sequence goes on from NZ_JBQQCK010000006.1 coordinate 29,260, forward strand.
GATCTCTCATTACATATATGTTGCTGCTTATAACAGCAATAATTATCTTTTTCCCAGTGGTATATGCTTTCTTCATCAGTTTTATGAGTGGCGCAGAACTCTTATCAGGGAAATTCATTCCGGAATCCTTTCATTTCGATAATTATCAAAAAGCATTTGAGCGTTTACCTTTAGCACAATATTTATGGAATAGCTTTTTTGTATCTACTGTCGTGATGTTAGGACAATTACTTGTCAGCGCCCTAGCTGCTTATGCTTTTGTTTTCATTCCTTTTAAAGGAAGAAATATTGTCTTTTTCATCTTTATTTCTACGATGATGATTCCATGGGAAGCAACCATAATTCCGAACTTCCTCACGATTCAACAACTAGACTGGATTAATAATTATCAAAGTTTAACGATACCATTTTTCGCCATCGTATTCGGTACTTTTCTATTACGACAACACTTTCTTACAATACCAAAAGAATTAAAGGAAGCTAGTGATATTGCTGGCTTACGATCTTTTAAATTCTTCTGGAAAGTTGTCATTCCATACTGCCGAACTTCTTTTGTTACATTAGGAGCTTACGGTTTCCTGACTACTTGGAATATGTATCTATGGCCACTGCTTGTGACTAACAATGATGACGTAAGAACCGTCCAAATCGGTTTAAAGCAATTACAAACACAGGAAATGGCAACAGATTGGGGGGTGGTTATGGCAGGAGTAATTATCGTCATCATTCCGACTTTAATCTTGTTGTTTTTAGGGCAAAAGCAATTGCAAAAAGGCCTTGCCCAAGGTGCACTTAAATAATAAGGGGGAATTTTCAATGAAGAAGCTGTTATTGTTGTTACTGACTGTTAATTTACTAGTATTCATCACTGCATGCTCTAATAATGCAGAGAGTGAAGAACCTAACGAGGACACTACAGGAGAAGAGAAACAAACAGATGAAAGCAGCGAGAGTGAAAACACAAGTGAAGAAGAAGCAACAGGCGACAAGGTTGAAGCTGTTTTTTGGCATGCTATGTCTGGAGGAGGTCAAGAATCGATTGAAGCAATTGTCGATAACTTTAATCAATCTCAAGACAAATATAAGATTATCCCAGAATTTCAAGGTTCTTATGAAGAAGCATTAACAAAATTCAGAAGTGTTGGCGGAACAGAGGATGCGCCCGCAATTATTCAGACATTTGAGGTTGGGACTAAATACATGATTGATAGTGGTTTTATTGAACCCGTACAGTCTTTTATTGATGAAGAAGGATATGACATCAGCCAATTAGAAGAAAATATTTTAAATTATTACACGGTCGATGGGCAATTATATTCCATGCCGTTTAACTCGTCTACACCAGTTATGTTATACAACAAAGATGCATTTGAAGAAGCTGGTTTAGATCCAGAAAATCCACCTCAAACGTTTGAAGAAATTAAAGCAGCAGCAGAAAAATTAACCGTTAAAAACGGTGATAATACCGAAAGATATGGTTTCTCCATTCTGAATTACGGTTGGTTTATTGAGGAATTAATTGCTACACAAGGTGGATTATTTGTAAACAATGATAATGGTCGCACAGATGCAGCAACTGAAGCTGTTTTCAACGGTGAAGAAGGATTACGTGTATTCCAGCTAATCGATGAGATGAATAAAGCTGGTACATATGGTAACTTTGGGTCTAATTGGGATGATATTCGTGCTGCATTTCAAACTCAAAACACTGCAATGTATTTAGACTCTTCTGCAGGAGTGGCTAATACTGTTGAAAATGCACCATTTGAAGTCGGTGTTTCTTATATTCCTTATTCAGAAGAAGCTGAGCGTAATGGTGTTATTATTGGTGGTGCGTCTCTTTGGATGTCTAATGGCATTGATCAAGAAAAACAACAAGCGGCATGGGAGTTCATGAAATTCTTACAAACGCCAGAAAGCCAAGCGAAATGGCACATTGACACTGGGTACTTCGCTATTAATCCTGCTGCCTATGAAGAAGAAATTGTACAAGAAAAATGGGAAGAGTACCCTCAATTAAAAGTTACGGTTGATCAATTACAAGAAACTAAACCATCTTATGCAACACAAGGTGCTTTAATTTCCGTTTTCCCTGAAGCTAGACAACAAGTCGTAACAGCTATGGAAAATGTATTACAAGGTACAGATCCTCAAGAAGCATTAGATCAAGCAGCAGAGGAAACGAACCGGGTAATAGAACAAGCCAACCGGGCAAATCAATAAGCTAATAAGACGATCTTCTAATAAATTTCAAAAACCCGTTTCATTGTTGAAACGGGTTTTATAATAAGAATTTCATTTACTTAACGATAAAGTGAGGCTATGATCAGTGGGGTTTTGACCCCCACTGATCATTAGCGAAACTTATTAGGGTGTTAGCGTCTGTTATCCCTAAACATATCTTTGTGTTACTTGAAGTGGCGGTCTTACAGACGGTTAGCACCGTGATAAATTTGATCTATTTTGTTGTATTCTTCATCTGTTAACGTAACATCTAATGTTTTCAAATTATCTACAACTTGACTTGGTCGCTTGGCACCTGGAATAATCGCATCAATTAATGGATTTTTTAAATACCAGGCTAGCACTAAATGAGCTGTTTCAACCCCTTTATCAGCAGCCATTTGATTTACTTTTTCCACACGATTCAGCTCTCGATCAAATTGTTCACCTTTAAAGTGATCCATATTCTTACGCAGATCCTTAAACTGGTCGCCTTTTCGATATTTACCTGCTAACAATCCTGCAGCAAGTGGAAAATATGGGACAAATGAAATTCTCTGTTCCTTTAAGTATGGAAACAATTCTTTTTCTGCCTGACGATTAATTAAATTATACTCGCCTTGAAAAACATCCACATATCCATCTTTATTTGCTTCTTTTAATTGTTCGAGTGAAAAATTCGATACACCAATCGATCTTATTTTCCCCTGTTCTCTTAACTCATACAACGCTCCGACCGCTTCATCTTTAGGCGTCTCTTTATCAGGAAAATGAATATAAAATAAATCGATATATTCCGTTTGCAATCGATTCAGACTTTCTTCAACCGTTTGTTTGAGAAAGGCTGGAGAATTGTCGGTAACCATTTCATTCCCATCTGGACGATGACAGCCTTTTGTTGCAACTATCATTTCATTCCTTTTACCAGTTTCACTTAAGACCTGGCCAATCAACTCTTCTGATCTCCCTGGGCCATAAATATAAGCCGTATCTAGAAAGTTAATCCCTTCATTAATTGCTGTACGGATTAACTCTTTACCTGTATCTTCATTTAAATCAGGATACAAATTGTGTCCACCAACTGCATTCGCCCCTAAACCTATTGGATTAACATATAAATCTGTTTTTCCTAGTTGAACATTTCCCGCCACATTAATCCCTCCATTATTACAGTAATTCTTTGATTACGGCTTCAGGTTGTTCCTCATTTAACCCTTGCAACATATTTTTTGCCGCAAAAAATTTCATTTCTTCTCGAGTCTCAGCTGTTGCAGACCCTATATGTGGTAAGGTAACAACATTGTCCATTTTCAATAGTGGATTATTTGGATCTACAGGCTCCTGTTCAAATACGTCTAGCCCTGCACCGGCTATTTTTTTCTCCTGTAACGCCTTAATCATTGCTGCTTCATCCACTACCTTACCTCTGGATGCATTAATAAAAAAGCAAGAGTCTTTCATTTTTTCAAAAGCTGTCGCATCAATTAAGTGCAATGTTTCTTTTGTTAATGGGGTCATCAGTAAAATAAAATCAGATTCTTGTAATAAAACATCGATATCTTGGTATAGTAGCCCTAATTCTGCTTCTATCTTTTCCTTTCGTGAACGATTATAATATGTAACATCCATTTCAAAACCTAACTTCGCTCTTCTAGCTACTTTTTCACCGATTCTTCCCATTCCGATTATTCCAAGTTTTTTATGATGTACATTATGACCAAATAACGGGGCATCGACAGCTTTTACCCATTTACCTTGTTTAACATATTGATCTAACTCAATTATTCTTCTTGCACTGCTAAGTATTAAACCAAAAATAAGATCTGCTACGGTCTCATCTAATACATATGGTGTATGTGTCGCAATCACCTGTGAACGCTTTAATGCATTGACATCAAAATTATCATAACCAACTGAAATATTACTTACTACTTCCAGTTGATCTGCACGCTGAAGTAATTCATCATCAATGCTGTCTTTTACAGTAATAAGACCATGGAAACTTCCTATTGTGTTTAAAAGTTGTTCTCTTGGCATTTGTTCTGGACTATCCCAAGTTGTTAATTCTACGTGTTCTTGCAGATAGTTTTTTACTGTTTCAGGAATTGGTTCGGTGACTAATACTTTTTTTCGCATAGTGGCCTCCTTAGAATTACTGATCTATTATTATATTATCACGAACTGTTTGAATAATCGAAAAATGAGCATAGGAAAAGCTGGGCAAAACCCGCCCAGTCTTATAACAATATGCTAAGTAGGTCTGTGGATATTGCTATTAGTTGTCATTATGAAATATATCGACCGTTTGATCACCACTCCGGCTGCAAAAGTTTTTTTGCACACAATTTTTTCCTCTCAATAAAGAAGATCCTCTATAAAGAAGATCGTTCGGTATTGCGAGAAGTATTTTCTCTAACGTTCCGCACGTAGTTTCATAATGACGCCTGCAGTTTCTTCAATTGATTTATCAGAAACATTAATGATTGGACAATCCAGCTTTTTCATTAAAGCGTTTGCTGTTTTTAATTCCCGCTTAATTTGATCCATTGAAGCATATTTTGACTGTGCTGGTAATCCTAACGTTTTTAATCTTTCCGTTCTGATTTTTAATAAATGACCCGGATCAATCGTCAATCCAATAATCATGCGGTCAGCTGGTTGAAACAACTCTTCCGGTGCTTCCATATCTGGCAAAATAGGTAGGTTGGCGGTCTTGATCCCTTTATGTGCCAAAAAAATACTTAATGGTGTTTTGGACGTTCTAGAAACCCCAATTAATACTACATCTGCTAGTAATAATCCTTTTACATCTTTTCCATCATCATATTTGACTGCAAATTCTACTGCTTCTATTCGTTTAAAATACTCTTCATCTAACACTTGACGCTGACCAGGCTCTGGTTTTGGATTACCATTGAATGTGTCAATATACGCTTGCATCATAGGACCCATTACATCAACCGCACGTATATCATAACGAATTGCGCTCTGTTGCATTTTTGCCCTCAACTCGGGTTGAACGAGTGTATATGCAATAAAACTATGATTTGCTCTTACTTCTTGGACAATCGCTTCAATTTCCTCTTCTGATTGGATATGGCTATATCGTTTTACTTGTACATTACTACTCGTAAATTGTCTAATCGTTGCCCTAACAACTGCCTCAGCTGTCTCCCCAACTGCATCGGAACATACATAAATAAACGACTGATTATCTACCATCTTAAGACTCCCCTTTATGCTGTGCTTCAGATCCCATATCAATTAATGCCTTTACAATATTTGTTTTGGTGATCCGACCAATCACTTTAAAAGCTTGGCTATCTTCGATGGCTTTCACCACAGGTAAACTATCTACTTCGTAATACACCATCATTTTCGCTGCTTCGTAAACACTTTTATCTGCTTCTATCGAGTACACTTTTGGTTGCCTTGTCATTACTAATTGTACTGGCATCGATGCTGCTTGAGGATTCCCTAAAGTTACCTTTAAAAGATCTTTGCGTGATACTATCCCCTCTAGTTGATTATTATCATCAACAACTATCAGTGATCCAACATCCTCTATAAATAGTGATATAACAGCATCGTTTACGGTTGTATTGCCTTGTACAGTAACAGCAACACCTTGAATATCTTTGACAAGCGTTTGTTTCCAAATATCTTGTTGATTGGTCTGATTGACACCTTTGGATAAAAAATATCCTACTTTTGGTTTGGCTTCAATATGGCCTGTCATTACTAACACAGCTAAATCAGAACGAAGTGTTCCCTTACTTACACCAAGCATTTCCGCTATTTGTTCTGCAGTAATAGGTTCATGCTTTGCTAAAATATTCATAATTTCTTTTTGTCTATTTGTAAAGTCGATCATACTCTTCCTCCTGGTTTTCATACCAAAACAAACGCAATGATTATAGGATTATCATAACATATTTTCAAAAGGGAAATGGAAAAAGGCATATTAATAAATCATTAATTATATGTAAATCTTCTTCTTTTCCAAGTAATGATTTATTAATTTTCTCGTAGCCAGACCAGCATTTCTCCTTTCCCACGATTCCCCCAATAGCTGTACGGAATTGCTTGCCATTCTATCATCTCTTCATCAGGCACTTGATCAAACATATATAATCCCGACGCTGATACTAATTCTTTTACTCCGGATCCTTTAATTATTGATATACTCTCTAATGTAGACGAACTATTTGTTACGACCATCTGTTCGTGTGGGTTGATTTTAATCGCATGCAGATCGTTGCCATTATCCACTTCTTCTAAACAATAGATAATAGGGCCTCTTTGAATTGCTACTTTTCCAGCATTTTCTCTTACTTTCGGATTAGAACGAACGATATGAATACTCATATCAAATTCTATCGTCACTTCATCTTGAGGATGCCATTGTTGTGATAGATAGACATAACCATCTTTAACTTTGTCCACCTCTACCTTTACACCATTAATCATAACACGAATTTTTTTAGACCATGCCGGTTGTCGAAATGCTAAAGTAAATGTATTACTTTTCTCTAACTGAAGCGCAATGCTCACTTCTCCTGACCATGGATAGTCTGTCTTTTGTGTAAGTATAACTTCTTGATTATTTATCTTAAAGTTTGTTTGATTCCCGACATAGAGGTGTGTATATATGGTGTTATCTGTTTGCGTATAAATATAGTTACCAAGTGACGTTAATAATCTCGCAATATTAGGTGGACAGCAAGCACAACCAAACCACCCCACCCTTTCGGATTCAACATGTTGATGATCATGACGGTATTCGGTTATTTCAGGATTCACCTCTAATGGATTAACATAGAAATATTTTTTCCCATCTAGTGACATTCCGCTAAGAACGCCATTATACAATGCTTTTTCCATCACATCTCCATAGGTTTGTTTTGCTTCAATTTGTAACATTCGTTGCGCCCAAAACACTAAACCGATCGACGCACATGTTTCAGCGTATGCCACATTGTTTGGCAAATCATAGTCTAAAGTAAAACGTTCCCCATGCCCTTGTGACCCAATACCTCCTGTAATATACATCCTTTTTTCTACAACATTTTTCCATAAGACTTCTAATCGTTCTTTCCACTTTTCCGAGTTCGTATACTTAACAAGATCTGCCATACCGGCATATAAATAAACCGCTCGAACAGCATGTCCTTCTGCTGTATCCTGTTCATCCAATGGAGCATGTGCCTGGTGGTAATCTAGCTGGAACCATTTGTCGTTATGAGTTAAACCTAGTGAAGATTCTTTCAGAAAAACACTAGGTTGCTTACCTCTTTCTTCTATAAAATAAACCATTAAATCAAAATATTTATCTTCACCTGTCACCTCGTACAATTTAACCAAAGCCAACTCTAACTCCGGATGACCAGGATATGTTTTCAACTTTCCTTCTTCAGAACCTATGACTGTTATAATATAATCCATATATTTTGAAACAATCGTTAATAAGGACTCTTTCCCTGTCGCTTCATAAAAAGCAACCGCCGCTTCGACCATATGTCCTGCACAATATAATTCGTGACCATGACATATATCTTTCCACCGTTTTTCAGGCTCTTTAACAGTGAAGTAAGTATTAAGATAACCATTTTCTAGTTGGGCTTTACCTATTAAATCAATTATTTCATCTATCGTTTTCTCCAATTCAGGATCATAGTTATAGATTAAACTGTAACTAGCTGCTTCTAACCACTTTGCAACATCACTATCCTGAAAAACCATCCCTTTAAATTCACCATCTGAAAGTCCTGCTGCAATCCGGAAGTTTTCAATAGCATGGCTTGGTGCCGCACCTGGAATATTATCATTTAAGGCATCCCATTGGTAGGGAATAATGACATCTTTTGCTAAATCAATTTTACTTTTCCAAAAATCGTCAGTTATATGTACTTGCTTTAATGGAATTGTCTTAGCATTTACCTTCATTTTCATCCACCTCTATTGTAATCGCTTTCTTATAAGTATAAAAGATGTAAGTACAAGAAGCTAATATTACGATTCACAATAGATTACAAATCTACTTTTTTATTGTATGATTAGGTTTAACGCTTACTTGAGGGGACATATACATATGCGGTTAAATAAAAAAACAAATTTTTATCTATTGTTATTTGTTATTTTCGGCGGTTTCTTGATTTTTGGTGTGTCAGAAAATATAAAAGGTCCTGCACTTCCTGATATGCAACAGGAATTATCATTAAGTGATGGAACATTAGGTGTTTTATTAGCGATCAATGCTTTTGGTTTTCTACTCGCTTGTACGTATACGTCATGGCTAATTTCTAAAATTGGAGCGAAAACCACGAGTATACTAACCTTTGTATTAATGGCGATTTCCGGCATCTTTATCTATTTTTCTACTAATTTCACCTCCCTTGTTGGTGCTTATTTCTTACTATATATCGGAAATGGCATGCTTGAAATAAGTCTTGCGATAATTGCTGCCCGATTATTTACGAAACATACAGGAACAATGCTTAATTTATCTCATTTCTTTTACGGGCTTGGATCAACGGTCGCACCAATAGTTGCTGCGCAAATGATGGGTTGGGAAATCAACGCAACGGATTTAGGGTGGCGAGGTATGTATTTAATCATGCTTTCGTTGTCGGTATTACCAATTATTCCAGTTGTGTTAAGCCGTTTTCCTCAAGAGGAAGGAAATGAAGAAGACGATCGAACATCTATAAAAAAATTAAGCAAAGACCCTATTGCTTGGCTAATTGTATTTGCGTTAACAATGGGAGTAACAGCTGAATTAGGAATTGCTGCTTGGCTTGTAAACTATTTAGTCAAAGTGAGTGAATGGACCATTTCCGAAGCTTCGGGAATGTTATCCATATTCTTTTTTTCCTTTATGTTAGCTAGGCTATTACTTGGTCCTGTAACCGATAAATTTGGCTATGCGATATCGATAATTGTTTTTTCATTCTTTGCAGGTATTTTAAGTTTAATTCCTATTTTTACAGGAGATAGTCTTGCTATTTTATTTGCGATTGCAGGTTTTGGAATTGGACCGATTTATCCAACGATGATGGCGTTACTGGCCAGAAAGTATACAAAAGGAACAGATACGGCTATTACGTTTACGGTAGTCCTTATTGGCATCGGTGGTGTAGTAACCAATTTGATGATAGGTTATATTATCGAATGGGTTACCAATCTATCATTTGGCGCTACTTTTGAAGAGAGTAACAGAATTGGAATGCAGGCAGGTTATTTCTTCATTGCAATGACTGCCATACTATGCGGACTGGCAACATGGGAGATATATAGAAGATTTAAAAAAGAAGGAAACATTCTATAAAGTGAGACTTATGATCAGTGGGGTCTTACAGACGGTTAGCACCGTGATAAATATTCATAAACTCAATTAAGCGTTGATAATAACTGTGGACTTGTGAACACTTTAAATTACTTCATTCCATCCTGATGTAAGTTGAGTGCTTGCATACGCTCCAGCACTCCCTATGAAAGAATGGAAGAAAACAAATCCGTATAAGAGTTATTTCGCAGTTTATGTATAAAATGATTTGGGATATTCTTTGTTAAAAAAGATCAATTCATCTTTAATTAAATGAATTGATCTTTTCATATTACTATAGGCAATCTTATATTACTGTGTTAACCCCTCGATTGTCATTTCTTCTACGGTTGCTGTTCCATTATCTAATAGTTGAACTTCCGCGTTTATTCTATCTCCTTTTTCTAAGAAAATGGCTAACGGTGATTTACTGGCGTTTACTATATAAATAGTCGAGTCATTTGTTAATAAGAATTGCACTACTTGACCTTGTTCTGTTGATGTAACTAATACACGATCCACTTCACCTGAAATCGGCTCAGTGACTTTATCCTCTGTCGCTCCCACATTGCCAGGTGCTTGCAATAGTGCCATTCGATAAGCATCCAATGTTTGGTTAGCAGTATCACCAAATACAGCAAAGTCAGAATCATTTGCCTTAATATAGGCAAATTGTTTATGCAAGCCGTTTGGATCCAGGACATTAACTACCCATGTTGGATTTCCATCAATATTATATAGAACAGGCATATACCCTTCCCATTTCTTCTCAGGGAATTGTTTATTGACAATTTGCTTAGCACCCTCACTATCCATAATAGCGGTGTTCTTTTTTCCACCAAAATAGATTAATTCCCCACTACGGGCATCTACTAATGTATAACCTAGAGCAGAATCAATATTTTCTTTCGGTGAAGTCATATCTGTAAAGTAGAACATATCGCCATTCTCATCAAAAATCGGCGTTACTCCGGATTCCGAACCGGATTCATTAGGAATTTTCACATCTCTTTTTCCAAATACACTATTTAACCATCCATGAACATATTTTCCAAAATAATTATTTTCTAATGTTGCCATTTCGGAACTGATTGATCCTTCAATAAATGCTGGTGCTTCCTTTGTATCAAACATCTGCATATCACCAGAAACAGGATCGATAACCACCACTTTTACATCTTCTAAGTTCGGTTTATTCGTTACATGCATCGGTCGATAAATCGTTTGTACATACCAAGGTTTACCATCATCATCTACTTCAATCTGTGCTTCACCACTTTGAATATAGTGCGGATATTTATTATAGATAACACGTTGAACATATTTGTTAAAATAACTGGAGTTAGTATATTGCATGGCACTTTCATGAAACTTTGGCTGTGCATTTATATTTGTTGCTGAAATGGTAAAATATCCTTCTGTTTCTTTCCCTCTCAGATACTTCCAGAAACCTGCAAACTCCACAGGTGCAACATATACAATTTCTTCATCCACTTTTTGCACTTGTAATTTTCCTAAATCATAGAACTGTGGATTCGGTACTGCACTCATCGCTTTCTGAATCTTATTTCTGGCGAATTCCGGTGCTACCGTTATTGGTGTTTCATCTTTCGTTAATGGTTTTGCTTCATCTTCTTGCTGAACGGAAATACGTTGATTTGCTTCATCAAGTGTCGTAAACCCTAATATAATGACAACAATCATTCCGATTAAACCAATACTGAAAATTAAGAGTAATGGCTTCAATACTTTTGTTTCTGCCTTTTCACCAGGTTGAATCACATATAGGAATAATGGTATTAACACTACTGCTACGATTATGTTAGCAATTAACATGTTCGGTACAGTAATCGCAGGCATCATAAGATAGAAAATAATACCTGTTACCAAATATCCAATACCAAACAAAATTAAACCATGCTTCAAAACTCGTGAAGCATTTAACGATGAAATACTTACAGTAATAATTACTCCTACTAAATATAAAATCATTGCAATTACAGTTGCAATTAAGACTCCTATCATTCTTACTCCTCCTCATGTTTGCTACTATTCTATACGATTGCCAAGAGGAAAGGTTTCAATTAATTCAATTCATCCGCCGTTAATCGAAAGATAAAGGCTTTATTACCTCCACCAGATCCTGAACCATTATTTCCTGAAATATAGTCATCTACAGATAGAATATCATGATTAGTTCCATATGGCACCCATCCAAAAGTTAGTTTATTTGCAGATGGAGAAACGACAAAGAAATCATTCGTCTGGTTGGTAGGTAGTTGAAAATTAGGGATGACTTTTCCCCAAGCATTCGAAATCTTTTCCACTCCAGATTGTTCAGTTGTTATGTCTATTCTTTTCATTAATTGCATTTCTGGATGATAATAATCATTCCCTTGCGTTATGCCATACTGTCGCTCCCGTTGTCCTACAATTTCTATATAGCTTAGATTAGGGGCTGGTCTGACATTCCATATCAAATAAAAAGATTCCGAATCACTTTTATCAAGCTTCCACACCGTATACGATCCCATCGAATTATGACCTATGCTTAACCATTGATTATTCCGCCATTCCCAAAAGGCTTGTGCATAATCATATTGAATTGAAATAAATAGTACCACAACATGTTTTTCACCTAAAAAAATTATATCTTGTATTTCCTTAACTTCTTGCTGGTGATACTCATCAATTTGTTTTTTGATGACTCCCTTTGATAAGAATGGGTCAGGTTCTGAAAAATAATAATGATAACTAATCCAAAAGATTACTCCAAGTAAAATAACGGCGCTTAATAAGATTATACTTTTTTTACGTTTCATCAACTTGTCACTCCCACAATCGCCGTTCTGTTTCAAAATAGTATTGCTGCTCTGGAGTAGAAACGATCAAACCATGACCATCTCGATCTAAAAATATTGTTGTAATGTAACCACTTCCCCACTTGGATTTAATCCCCTCTAACATGTAAGGAAATTCTTCTGCGTGTTCTTGTTCCACTTGAATATCTTCATCTCGCCATTGCCCAAGATCCAGATCTTCTCTTGTTGCTGTTTTCAATGCTTCAGAAAATGTTTCTGGATCTAACGAAATATTTTCTCCTGATGGATGAATCGTAATGACCTCTACATTCTCTACATTGGCCAGAAAAGTCTCTACTTCATCTTCAGGATAAATGATTGATTGTAACAAGATCGCTATTAGTCCTGAAAAAATTAATAAATAACTGGATAAAAACCCCCACCAAGCATATGTGCGTGCTCGTTGCCAACGTTCTGCATCCTTGCGCATGAAAAAATAAATAATCCAAACACCTAAAGGTAAGATAGGAATTTTCCATTCATTCTCCATGTTCCAATGAATATCAAAAGTAAACATTCCAACAAAAATAAGGATAGCAACTTTCCAAATGGCCATCTTTTCATCTTTTTTGCGATAAAAATAAATAGCCCCTAAAACAATTACTAGCCATATTGGAATACTTGCCAGCAACTCCACTATATCAATATTAATCACAAATAATCCTCCTACTTCATTACGGTAACGCTACATAACCAGTTTGATCTATAAGATATTGACCTTGTTCTGACTGAATCCATTCCAATAATGGTGAAACATTGGGGTTATCACTCCCAGCAGTAATCGCATAGAATTCTGCAACCACCGGATAGGAATTATTTTGAATATTTTCTTTCGTTGGGGCAACACCGTTAATCGCAATATGTTTGATTTCACCGTTCTCTACCATTTCTTGTGAAAAAAAACGGAATGAATAACCTATTGCATTACGATGGTTTTGATAATTAGACGTTTCACGAATGATTCCACCCATCCCAGAAATAATTTCGTCAGCAGGAGGTTCCATAAGTGACTTCCCATCCATAAAGCGAATTAAAGCTGACTGACTGCCACTACCCTCTGGACGCTGAAAAGCTCGAATTTGCTCGTCATTACCGCCTACATCTTTCCAATTGGTAATCTCCCCTGCGAATATGGCTTGAATTTCTTCGACTGTTAACGATTCGATCGGATTACTCTCATTGACAAAAAAGACAAATGCTTCTCTTCCTATAGGGGTAAGTGATAATTCAACATCTTGTTTTTCTGCTTTTTCATATTGCTGTTCAGATGGCTCTGCGATAAATGCAATATCGACTTCGCCATAAATCAAATTGTTAAAAGCACCTGATGTTTGATTAGACATTACTTCACTATTTTCTAAGCTATAATCTTTTTCCGGATAGACTGCTTGAGCAAAACTGGCATACACAGGGTATAGTGCTGTAGCACCATCCAATCGAGGCAGATTCTCCTCTATTTGTAACGTAGACTCTTTATTTAAGTCGGCAGCTTTTGTATCATCTGCAAAAGGTTGATATACTTTTAAATCCACATCCTGAGTACTGACAATTTCAAGACTTTTAAGATAATATTGATAGCCCTCATAACTTCCGACAGTTACACCAGCTATTACAAGAAATGTAACACTTACTATTTTCACTGCACGCACTTTCCATTTCTCGTAAATTAATAATACCGAAATAATCATTAATCCTATCATGACAATCGGGATATATGTACCATAAAATTGCTGACTCTTAGTCGTCAGCGAAACAATCCATAAAAACAAACCAGCAAAACCAATTCCAAACACTACTATCAAACTTGCAAAAACCCTCATATGTCTCCCTCCAAAAAACCTAAATCTAAATTAATAGGAACCATCCAGATTATACCATACAAATCCGAATCAGAGGGATCGAAATTTAATCAATATATTTTCTCCAGCCATTCTTGAATGGTGGATTTTTCTCTGATTAATTCCACATTTTTTTGTTCGATAATCGTGCCGTTTTTCATTACGATTACTTCATCTAAAATTGGCTCTACTTCCAACAATTCATGAGTAGTAATGATTAAAGACTGTGATTCTAAATCAATAAATTGAATTATTCCTTTGATTATTTTTTCCTTTACTAGCGGATCAAGACCTGCTAATGGTTCATCTACAACTAAGAAAGGAACTTCTCTTGCTATCGTCACCATCATTTTCACTCGGCCTAATTGCCCTTTCGATAGATATTTGATTTTTTCTTTTCGTTCTAATTCAAAAAAATCTGCTAATGATTCTGCTCGCTCTCGGTTAAAGTCCGCAAATTGCGAGTGATAAAAATCGATTAATTGCCGATAGAAAAATAATCAAAAAATACGCTTAGTCAGGACTATATGAAATTTGATTTCTTCGGTCCAATTCAAGGTTAATAGTTCCTTGATTTGGACGTAATAAACCAGCCAAAACTTTTATTAGAGTTGTTTTACCACTGCCATTTTCACCAATTATTCCGATAATTTTTCCTGTATCAATAAAAAGTTGCAATATTAAAATGAAAAAGAGGTACTAATCAACAAATGATTGTACCTCTTCTAAAATTATTCATTTTCTCAAATATATTTATTCATACCTTGTTACATCAACTTGATCCAATATCATATCATTTAACTTTTCATTAACCACTAATTGAAACCTGTGAAGCTGCTCACGTTGTTGGGCATTGGCACTAGCCATCACCCTGTCAATACTTTGCGATAATTTTTCTAATTCTAAATGCGCATTTGTATAGTCTTCATTTAACAAAAACTGATTTCGATTAGACATATCTAATTGCTCTTCTGCTTGTTGGATAATATGCTGTCCTTCAATAAGTAAATTTTCAACAGAATCTCTTGTTGCCATCGTGATCACCTCAAATTTAGTGTATGACAAGCGATAAATATCATACACTTTTCAAAAAATATTTGCTAAAATACAGAGATGGATATAACCTGAGATAAGTGAGGATATCTCATGTTATCTTGCCTACAAACATATTCAGAGGAGTAACCAACATGAAAGCAATTATCCCTTTTTCCCATCAATTATTAGAAGAAGTTGTGCATCAAGGTGATATCGCAATTGACGCAACGTGCGGAAATGGTAATGACACTTTAATGCTAAGTAAGCTTGCAGGAAAAGTATATGCATTTGATATTCAATTGCCAGCAATTGAAAAGACAGAGGCATTATTAGCTGAAAAACGGATAGAAAATGTAGAACTGATTCATGACGGTCATGAGCATGTATCTGAATATGTGAAAGAGAAGACGATAGCGGGAGCAATTTTTAATTTAGGGTATTTACCAAAAGCGGATCGTTCAATTATTACTACACCAGATACAACGATCCAAGCGATTAGCTCGATGTTACCTATTCTGAAAAAATATGGTCGAATCGTAATTGTGATTTATCATGGTCATAAAGGTGGTACCTCAGAAAAAAATCGCGTATTGAGCTTTTGCGAAGAACTGGATCAGAAGGAATATCAAGTGTTGCAATATCAATTTATTAACCAGATAAATAAGCCGCCTTTTATCATCGCAATCGAGAAATTAAAATAGGAGTTGTAAACGATGAAGCAAAATAAATATGATAATGCAAATTTCTTTACCGCTTATAAAAAAATGCCAAGATCGACTAAAGGTCTCGAAGCAGCAGGAGAATGGCATATCTTTAAACCGTTGATCCCGAATTTACGTCATAAAGATGTATTGGACTTGGGGTGTGGTTTTGGATGGCATTGCCGATACGCCCGTGCGCAAGAAGCCAATTCCGTTGTCGGTGTAGATATTTCTGAAAAAATGTTACAAGAAGCACGTATCATGACAAATGATCCCTCCATATCTTACATCAACAAACCAATAGAAGATATCGATTTTCCAGATGCTGCATTTGATGTAGTTTTCAGTTCATTAGCATTCCATTATGTAAAAGATTATCAAGCAATTTGCAACAAAGTATTTCGTTATCTTAAACCTGGTGGCTCCTTTATTTTCTCTGTTGAGCACCCGATATTCACCTCTCGGGAAGAACAGGACTGGTATTATGATAACGTTGGAAATCGGTTACATTGGCCTGTTGATCATTACCACAAAGAAGATGTGCGTGAAACATCATTTCTAACTGAGAACGTCATAAAATATCATCGGACATTATCCACTTATATCAATGACTTACTTACTGCGGGTTTTATTCTAGAAGCAGTTAAAGAGTCCACTCCTTCTGATGACATGTTACCCGAAATGCAAGACGAACTGCGAAGACCAATGTTTTTAATTCTTTCCGCAGAAAAAAGTAAATGAATCTTTCAGTTGTTCCTGTCAATACAGGGACTATTTTATTGACTAGAGAAGAAAGCTTCAATCTGCTCATTACCTTTTATTAGTTCATAACAAATTTCACCTGCAGCAACATCATTTCGTTTCACAAAAAGACTGTCATCACTATAAAGAATCTTAATTACTATATCCCCTTGAAGTTCAATGACTAGTTTTGCCTCCACATGGTCGATATTTTTTTCTGTTATTTGATTTGCTGGATAATTGTTAAAAGCATTAATGATGTCTTCTTTTGTATCGATTTCCGTTAATGGTTCATCACTTCGCCCTACATACATCGCTTTAACATCTTCTATATCAATAACTTGATGTAATAAAAGTTGGTCCATAAAAGCTTGATTTTCTTGATACTGCTTCCCTAAAAGAAATCCTGTAATAATTATTAGAACAACGATAAATACGTACAGATATTTTTTCATCTCATTAAACCCTCCACGAGCGCTTGATAAAGTGAGACTTCCATTAGTGGAAATAAATTTTTTTATCTTTCCAATCACTCATCTGATCAGTCGTATTTTTCACGAAAAAGTTACACACAGAACAATTGTTTTTTACTCAAGACAAATGCTATGCTTTAAAAAAAGCACAGATAGGAATGAGACACATGGTAGAATATCAATCACTCCTTGCCAAACAAAGGCATTTTTTTGAAACTAATCAAACAAAAGATTTACATTTTCGCATCGATGCTCTGAATACATTAAAAGCAGGCATTAAAGAATATGAAGCCAAAATTCTTACTGCTATCAAGAAAGATCTTAATAAATCAGATCTGGAGACCTATATGACGGAAATTGGGATTCTATATAGTGAAATCGATCATACGATCAAAGAGCTGCCCAAATGGATTAAACGTAAAAAGGTAAAAACACCTATTACCCACACCGGTTCTAAAAGCTATATTTATCAACAACCATATGGCATTACTTTAATTATTGCACCATGGAACTATCCTTTCCAACTTGCACTAGCACCACTAATTGGGGCTATCGCCGCAGGTAATTGTGCGATAATTAAGCCATCCGAGTATACAGCTGAAACATCTTCCGTTATCAAAGAATTGATCTCTGAGAACTTTCCTGAATCATTTATAACAGTTGTTGAAGGTGCTGCAGAAACAAGCCAGGCATTACTCAAAGAAAATTTCGATTATATCTTTTTTACTGGCAGTGTCCCTGTAGGACGTGTTGTGATGGAAGCCGCTTCGAAAAACTTAACCCCTGTCACATTAGAATTGGGTGGGAAAAGTCCGGCTATCATTCATAAAGATGCCAACCTTGAAGTAGCAGCAAAACGGATTGCCTGGGGAAAATTCACGAATGCCGGTCAAACATGTGTCGCTCCAGATTATCTGTATGTACACGAAGATATTAAACGATCCTTTTTAACAGAGCTCAAGCAGGCAATTACCACAATGTATGGGGAACATCCTCTAGAAAATCAAAATTTTGTTCGTATTGTACACGAAAAACATTTTGATCGTCTTCAAGGATTTTTAACAAATGGTAATACCATTCTCGGCGGAAAAAGTTACCGCAAAAAATTAAAGATCGAACCAACTTTATTAACAGATATTACTTGGGACGATAACGTAATGCAGGATGAAATTTTTGGTCCCATATTACCGATTATGGATTACCAAGACTTAGATGATGTCATTCATGGCATTCACCTCCATCCAGATCCGCTTGCATTTTACTTTTTCTCTGACAATGATGCCTTAGCAGAGGACATTATTGACAAAGTATCCTTTGGCGGCGGCTGTATTAATGACATAATATACCACTTAGCATCTCCCTACCTGCCGTTTGGTGGGGTTGGTAACAGCGGCATAGGGGCATATCATGGGAAAGAGAGTTTTCTTACCTTTTCCCATCAAAAGAGTGTCTTGAAACAAACAACAACCTTTGATATACCTTTTCGCTACCCAAATATGAAAAACGGATTAAAATTACTCAAACGTTTTATGAAATAACAGAGAGGCTGGGACAAAAGTGATTTGATAAAAAATATAAACCGAACGATTATGCGAATTTCTACGATTAGAAATTGTTATCGTTCGTTTTTTTTCAATTGTGTGATAGGAAGGTAATACCCTTTGAAACGGTTTTAACTGCTAATCATTCGCTTCGGATACCCGCTTCCCTTTTCGTGGGGTTTTATCTTCAGCTAACTTTTCCAAGCAAAGATCGCTCGGAAAAGTGGATCTTCAGAGAAAACATTCCTACAGGAGTGAAAGCGGGCTCCTCCGCTAAAAAAAGTTGTACAACATTTATGACAGTTAGCTTTTTGAACTTTCGAAAAGACTAGTATATATAAAGTGAGACTATGATCAGTGGGGGTTTTACCCCCTACTGACCATTAGCGAAACTTATCAGGGTGTTAGCGTCTTCGATTTACTTAAAGCGTTAAGTTGAGGTCTTACAGACGGTAGAATCGTGTCAAGAAATAAGAATTGAAATTCTACTACTTATCCCCATTGTAGAACCTTTTTTAGCGCAGGCGCCCACTTCGACTCCTGGGGGATCAGCGTGATCTGAAGATCCACTTTTGTAAAGTGAAGTTCTTTACAAAAGTTAGCTGAAGACACGCCCCTCGGAAAGCGAAGTGGGCAAGCCGTAGCGGTTGTCAAACATTTTATACATGTCAAAATTACCACTTTGACCAATAGTTACACCTATCAGTTACTACATAGAATCCTTCTTATATTCATTTTAATTCTTTACATTATTCGTCCTTGGAGTGGACAAAATTGATTTGTCTCAGCCTCAAAAATTTCTCTTGTTAATACCTACCTGCCAATCGATTGTACACTTTAATATTCCAATGGAAAAATTGCGACTTGCGTCCGCTCACTCTTATCAATCGTTTCACAATTGTTTCAAACTGCTTCATTTGTTTCACTTTTGGGTCAGCTAAATAAAGACCGATTAATCCATGTTGAATCATTTCGTGAAAACGACGGTCTGGTAATGCTTGAACATGCTGGTTAGTCTGTTCTACAAAATAGACAAGGCGTTGTTCCAATTCTTGTGGAGTTTGATAATAATTACAGAAGTTTAAGTCGCCTTCTTCCTCATCTTCCTGCTGATCAATAAAATAATCAAGCATAATATGCAAGCCCTGTAAGAAGGGAAAATAACTATCAAATATTTTTTTTGCCAATTCTTCTGTCATCTGATTGTTTAGCCCATACGATACCATACAGAAAATCCCTAGAGTAGAACCTGTACAAGCAGAAAATTCATACCAGCTTAGCATCGGCCATCTTTGCTGATGCTGCTGGAACCATTGTTCTAACCGTGGAATACGTTGATCATGAACAACATGTTTATGTACTTGCAAATCGCTGTAAAGGGATTCTAATTGAACCATATGTGATTGAAAGATTGAATAATTGCTAATCTTACGTAGTTCTTGTTGACATGTCTTAACTAACCCAACTAAATAATCACCATCTGCTTGTTCCTCGCGATATTGATAATAGTTCTTGATTTCATTTTCTGGTGATAATGCATCTTCCATTGATTGATGCAGTCTGCGAAAATCGGTTGGATCCAGTGAAGTGCTCCGGTCACATAAATTATCTAAATAATCACTTATCGTTTGATAGGCAACAATAAATCGAATAGCTTCTCGCCATTGATCGCCAGCTAATAAACTGTACACACTCCCACCCTGACAGTGGAACTTTTTATCTCTTATACTTGCTAAGGCTTGGGTACGAAGCTCTTCATTCGGTATTTCATTTGCGCGTTTATTCCAGTAATTCAATTCACTTTTTACTTGTGGAAAAATTTTTTGATAGACATTTTTCATCAAGCTTGGTGCTTTGGTTGGGACGTTTACTGACAACTTTTTTCCCTCACTTTACTTTTATTGCTTCCGTACTAATATGATATCATATATTTAACTAGATAATAGGAGGTTAACATAGATGATATATGATTATAAAGGAAAAACTCCTTCGATTGATCAAACAGCTTTCATCGCACCAGATTGCGTCATTACCGGAGACGTTGAAATTGGAGCATACTCTAGCATTTGGTTTAAAACGGTGATTCGAGGTGATGTAGCACCGGTTAAAATCGGAGCTTATTCCAACATACAAGATTTATCATTACTACACCAAAGTCCTGACTTACCTTTGATCGTTGAGGACTATGTCACAGTGGGGCATCAGGTTACCTTACACTCCTCTATCATTCGCAAAAATGCCTTAGTTGGTATGGGGTCGATTATTTTAGATGGAGCAGAGATTGGTGAAGGAGCATTTGTTGGTGCAGGTAGTTTAGTACCTCCTGGCAAAAAAATCCCACCTCGTACTCTTGCTTTTGGAAGTCCCGCTAAAGTAGTCCGTGAATTAACAAAAGGAGATATCGAGGAAATGGAACGGATTCAACAAGATTATGTTGATAAAGGCCAAATCTATAAACATGGCTAAGAAAAGCGCAGAGCGCCCGCCTAGAAACGTAGCGACTGGAGCTAATCAACTGAGATAAAGGAATCACGGTGAGCTTGCGAACCGATGATGACTTATCGTAGGGTGATTCGTGAAGTCGCCTAGTTTTTGGGCGCTCGGAGCTAGACATCCGCGCAAATTTTATACTTTCTTGTCTTTTAGTAAAAAAAAGAGCAAGCTTGCTCATTAGATATGAACAAGCTTGCTTTCTGTCTTATCTTCTTCCTGTAACTCTGAAATATCATATTTGTTCTCGATATAAATCTGGTGCCATAACATAAACATAAAAACGGTCCAAAGCTTTCTGCTATTATCCCTTTTTCCGATGCAATGTTCATCGAGAAGGTCAGTAATAACATTCTTTTCTAACAAATGATCTGTCGCACTCTCTTGGATAAGATTCTTCGCCCATTCATATAATTCATTTTTTAACCAGTGACGAATTGGAACAGGAAAACCTAGTTTCTTCCGATTCAATACATGATCAGGTACAATTCCGCTAGCAGCTTCTCGTAAAATATGTTTGGTTGTTCCATTTGCTATTTTCTTTGATACAGGTATCTCCCTAGCTACCTTAAATACTTCTTTATCTAAAAACGGAACACGCAATTCCAATGAATGTGCCATCGTCATTTTATCTGCTTTAAGCAGTATATCTCCACGCAACCATGTTTGCATATCAATATATTGCATTTGATGCACTGGATGTTCATGTTCTATTTGATCATAAAATGGTGCTGTCACCTTTTGGTAATTGTATTCTTCAGCATAACTTTTAAACAGCTTTTTCTTTTCCGCTTCTTCAAACATCTTTGCATTACCAATATACCGTTTCCTTAATGGGGTTGTACCCCTTGTTAAGAAGCTTTTTCCTTTAACACCTTCAGGTAATACTTCGGCTACGCGTGCTAATAAATCTTTAGCTGGTGTAGGAATGGATTCAAAAACGCGTAATGCGTCAGGTTCGCGATATATATTGTAACCACCAAACAATTCGTCCGCTCCTTCTCCTGATAACACTACTGTCACATGTTTTTTTGCTTCTCTTGCTACGAAATACAAAGGTACACATGCAGGATCTGCCAAAGGATCATCCAAATGCCAAATAATTTTTGGCAATTTCGCTACATATTCCATGGGTGAAATAATATACGAATAGTTTGCAACGCCTAAACGATCGGCAGTTTCTTTAGCAACATCGATTTCAGAATAACCATCTTGTTCAAACCCAACAGAAAATGTCTTGATATTCGGATGATATCTTTTGGCTAATGCGACGATTAATGAAGAGTCTATACCACCGGACAAGAAAGAACCTACTGGAACATCACTACGCATATGCATAGCAACAGATTGATCTAATGAGGATTGAATACGCCCTATCCACTCCGCATTTTCATAGTGCTTTACATTAAAATCCGGTTGAAAATAATGATAGATGGCTAATGGCATATTTTTTTCTTTAATAAAATAACTGCCTGGCTCTAACTTATTAATATTTTTGTTCATTGACATCGGCTCAGGTACATATTGATAGGTGAAGTAATGTTGCATTGCATCATGATCCATTTGCTCTGATTCAGCAAGTAAGCTTTTCTTTTCTGAAGCAAAAAACATTCCCTCTTCTGAATCTTTGTAAAAAAATGGTTTGATGCCGAACATATCTCTTGCTCCATATAAACATTGCTCTTCTTTATCCCAAATTAATAACGAAAACATTCCTCGGAGTTCATGAAACGTGTCCACTCCTTTTTTAGCAAACATGGCAATAATGACCTCCGTATCGGAATCTGTTGAAAAGGTCATTCCTTGCTTTTGTAGGGATTCTTTCAATTCTAGATAATTATATATTTCGCCATTGAATACCATCCAATATCGTTCATCATGATAAGTGAATGGCTGATGTCCACTTTCAACATCAATAATACTTAATCTTCTAAATCCTAAAATAATATGCTCATCTTCATAATATCCTTCATCATCGGGTCCTCTATGGTGGATGATGTTATTACGGTTTTCAAATTCTTGTCGTTCTGTAGAATCTAACCATTTTGTTTCTGCCTTTAATAGTCCAATAAAACCGCACATCCTATTTCCTTCTTTCCTAAAAAATTCATTCACTTATATGACGATTAATTATTTCTAGTGTTTCACATATTTTTCTATTTTATCAAAAAAAAAGAGCCAAGTACATTATATACCTGGCATTTTTTTAACGGAGATAGCTGAACGAGCGCTTTGCACTTTAGTTCATTATATTATGTTTTAGACCATTGACAAAAATGACTTTAACACGTCTACTTTATCTGTATTTTCCCAAGGGAAATCTCCATCTGTACGTCCGAAGTGACCGTATGCAGCTGTATTACGGTAAATCGGTCTTCTTAAGTCTAGCATTTTAATTATACCAGCTGGTCGAAGATCGAAGTTTTCACGTACCGCTGCAACCAATTCTTCTTCTGTATACTTTCCAGTACCAAATGTATTGATTGAAATAGATACAGGCTGCGCTACACCGATCGCATATGCTAATTGTACTTCACAATTTTCTGCTAATCCTGCAGCCACAATATTTTTCGCTACATAACGAGCAGCATATGCAGCAGACCGGTCAACTTTTGTCGCATCCTTACCACTAAAAGCACCCCCACCGTGACGTGCGTAACCACCATACGTGTCAACGATGATTTTTCGCCCTGTTAAACCTGCATCACCTTGAGGACCTCCGATAACAAAACGTCCAGTTGGGTTGATGAAGTATTTTGTGTCCTCATCCAACAATTCAGCAGGTACAACTGGTTTTATAACATGTTCTTTTACATCATGTTGAATTTGCTCTAAGGTAATATCTTGATGATGTTGTGTTGAAATAACAATGGCATCAATACGTTGAGGATTGTCATTTTCATCGTATTCCACTGTTACTTGTGTTTTTCCATCAGGACGTAGATAATCTAACGTTTTATTTTTTCGAACATCTGATAATTGTTTTGCTAGTCGGTGTGCCAAGCTGATTGGAAGTGGCATTAATTCTGGTGTTTCATTATTAGCATAACCAAACATAAGCCCTTGGTCACCTGCACCAATTGCTTCGATTTCATTATCTGTCATTTGGCCTTCTCTTGCCTCAAGTGCCTGATCAACACCACCTGCAATATCAGCTGATTGTTCATCAATAGCTGTTAATACACCACAAGTTTCTGCATCAAAGCCATACTTCGCTCTTGTATAACCAATCTCTTTAATCGTATTACGTACGATTTTAGGAATATCTACATATGTGGATGTAGTAATCTCACCAGAGACTAGTATTAATCCAGTAGTTACCGTTGTTTCACAAGCTACTCTTGCATTTGGATCCTTTGATAAAATTTCATCTAAGATTGCATCAGATATCTGGTCACAAATTTTATCCGGATGACCTTCTGTAACTGATTCTGATGTGAATAAGCGTCTATTTTTCGCCATGTTCTTTGTTTCCTCCCTCTTAGTTTCCACCAAGACTTTCATCATTCACTTTTATATAAAAGTCTAATTAAAGAATTTATGTGAGTAAAAAAATCTACATCTTCAACTATACAACTTTTCCATAAAAAATGCACGAGGCAAATTACCTGATTAATCCGATAAAATTACTTGGTTATAATAAAATATATGACTCTAGACTTTAATTTGTGTGAGTCTAGAGTTTGTCTTCATAATTATAGCATATATCGTATCGGATTCATGAAATAAAGTCAACCGATTAAACTGCATGATCTGGATTACTCTCCTCAAAGAAAAACGCATAGCCATCCGTTAGCTATACGTTGGTTCAATTATTTTTTCGATATAGTCCAGACTATGTGTTAAAACATTATCTTTCATTATAAAACTATATCTTTCATTGGATTTAATATTGTCAGGAAGATTTTCTAACAAAACTGGTCCTTCTGTTTCGTAGTAAGAATCTTGCTCATTCAACTTTTTCACTATTGCAAAGTAGATATTTTTCGCCAGCTTTTCTCTTTTTCCAGATACGAAATATTGTCCAATATAATTGATTTGATCTACTTCGCCTCCCGTCTCCTCTAGTACTTCTCTTATTGCTGCTTGTTTCGGCGTTTCATTTTGTTCTACTTTACCGCCTGGAAATTCCAGTCCACGATTTTTATGTTTTGTTAACAACCACTTCTTTTCGAAACGGCAAATCACCCAGACATGCTTTGGGTCTGAATCAAACGGCTGATTTTCGAATGATAATTGTATTTTGTTATTATAATAATCATAAAAAGTTTTCATAACTCTATACTACCTTTAATTTTTACTTATGGCTAATGTTTGCTATTTTCCATTTACTATCTATTTTTTTAAATACAATTTCAATCGTATACGTACCATATAATTCATTTTCATTAGTTTGTGTAATCGTTACTTTGTTACCTTCTGATTCTTTCTCATAATCTTTGTCCTTTTCAAACCATGGTGGTGTTTCTGTTGGGACTATATACAAACCGTCTTCTTTTTCTTTATAGTAGAAATCAATATAAGGTTTTACTGCTTCTTTTACAATATAAGGCTCAAAAGCATTTGTAAGTTCCTCTTTTGTATTGAATCGTACCACTTTATAATGATCATCAATTTCCTGTACTAATAGATCCATAAATTTATCTGTCAGTTTCACTATTTCTTCGTGTGTAATGTCATTTGTCTCTGTTATTTGCTTGATATTGTCAACTTGAATTTGTTTGAGTCCGATATTTTTTTGTGCATGTATCTGATCTTGTTTTGCATACATTTGCTCGACAGTTGGTTGATTGATCATGACAATCGCAAATACAAAAAGGACTACAAATGTTACGATCGTGATGATTTTTTTCATGGTTTCTCCCTCCTTACGTCCTTTTATTTATCTATTCCTTTTACTATCTATTGTAAACATTTATTTATAAAATTAGACGTATAGACCTACCGATTTGTTTCATTTATTTCTCACTTTTTGGATTGATTCCGGATTCGTCCATGGCTTGCTTTGTTTCAGGTGTTGCTAATTGATAGATCTTTTGCATGACGTCCTGTAAATCAGTATCATAATCATCATTTTCAGGATCTTGATGATACTGGACAAAAGGAATATGAGCACGAACGAATGTTCCTATATCATCTTCGTGTATCTCATTAAATTTTTCTCTTAGCAGAAAGACTTCTTCATCTGTTGCCTGAATAGTGTATTCCGCATTGTTACCATATGGGATTTGGGAGATTTCCTGTGAAGCAATATTGACGTAGTATGTTTTCTTTTCCATGTTTTTTCACCTCTTCACAGGTATTGTATGTAAATTAATTAGAAACATGCAGATCTAGATCAAAAGCACGTGTAGCTCAGGCTTTGAGCTAACTTGGTAAAGAAAAACACTTTACCAAGTTCATAGGAGTGAAAGTTGCTTATATAGGGTGAACATAATTGTTTTTTGCATACAAAAAGCCCTGCATTCTAGGAATACAGGGCTTTTTTTAATTACCGATAGATTGCATTTGTTGTTGTTTGGACTCTGCGACAGCTTCTTTAATAAGACAACGTCCTCGACCGTGTGGAATACACATAGGTGTACCGAACATCGGATCATATAATACATCAGCTTTCATTTGAAATACATCATGAACCAGATTACAGTTAACAATTTCTTCTGGTTTTCCTTGAGCATATACTTGTTTATCTTTAATTGCAACGATATGGTGCGCATAACGACAAGCTAAATTCAAATCATGTAACACCATGACAATTGTACTTTTACGTCGCTCATTTAATTCAAAAAGCAAATCCAGAATTTCAATTTGGTGTGTCATGTCTAAATAAGTAGTGGGCTCATCTAATAATATGGTATCTGTACCTTGAGCAAGTGTCATCGCAATCCACGCACGCTGGCGTTGACCACCTGATAAGGAATCAACAGCACGGTCCTTCAAGTCTGCCATATTTGTCGCATCTAATGCTTCTGTGACAGCCTTTTCGTCTTCTTCAGACCAACGCTTAAACATTGTTTTATATGGATGTCTTCCTTGTTTCACCAGATCTTCTACCGTTAAGCCTTCCGGACTGATAGGACTTTGCGGCAAAATAGCTAATTGTTTCGCAACTTCTTTTGTTGGAATTTTTGCAATATCTTCCCCATTTAAAACAACATCACCTTGTTTTGGTTTCATTAATCGTGCTAATGAACGTAACAATGTTGATTTGCCACAACCATTTCCACCAATAAAGACTGTTATTTCTCCTTTAGGGATCGTAATATCCAATTCATCTATAATAACTTCATCACCATATCCAAGCGTCAAATCTTTTGTTACTAGTGTTTCCATGCTGAACCTCTCCCTTATTCACACTGTTCGGGCCTTCTTTAATATCTTCGATTCAAACTTTTACTCTGTCTCTAGTTTATTAGCTTTTGTTAAGGAAGTCAATGAGTTTGAGAATCGTTTTCAATATTTTCTCTCATTCATGGCCTCTCATTTCCTAATATTATATATACATTAAGTTTAATTTCATATACCGGATTGTCTTATTATTCCATTATATATAAACCATAGAAGTTTCTATAAAGTGAGACTATGGTCAGTGAGGGGCTTACAGACGTTTAGCACTGTGATAAAATAGAAATTATAGTACTAGCACACCTACCTATAGGGAATTCATATACATAAATAAATACCAATAATTAAGGGGAATCAATATGAATTCATATTATAACAATGCTTTTCCATACGCTGGATACTATCGTCCTTCCAATCAGTCTCTTTTTCTTTCAGATATTCAAAAAGCAATCAACGCGGAATATAGTGCTATATCATGTTATGACAAGCTTGCAAAAATGGCACCCAATTCAAAACAAATCAACCAGATTCTCGAAATTCAAAATGACGAAAAGAAACACTTAAAAGATTTTACTAATATTTATGTGAATTTAACAGGTCAGAAACCAACTTACACTATTACAGAAAATTGCCCAAACAATTATAGGGATGGAATTGATTTTGCTTTTAATGATGAGCAGGAAGCTGTGGATTTTTATTTGGATATGGCCGATAGAACTGGAGCAAACATTAAAGAAACATTCACACGTGCTGCCGCAGACGAACAAAATCACGCTGTTTGGTTTTTGTATTTTATGCGTCATAAAACTTAAAAGTGGTTACGCGTTTACTAAAACTAGGGATATCAACTGTAGTAGCCTAAGCAGAAGAAGAGAAAGGACCACTTTAAAAATGGTCCTTTATTCTCTATATGATTGATTGGATGCTATCCCCTTCAACATGATGTTAACACTAAGGTCTATCATTCACGCTTTTACTATTCAATTGGTGATAACTCACTTTCCACTACCCACTTGTGATTTTTTACTTCCTCACCATTTTCAGTAGTAAAATCAACCATATACACAGTTGTTTGCTCTACTGAATCAATTTCAGCAGTAGCACCTTTCATTCCTTCCATATGTGATGCATTTAATGTCACTTCATCTCCAGGTTGATAAGGTTTATCTCCTGCTTTGTCGATTTCTTCATGTATAACCCATTTATGATCTTCTACTCTTTCACCACCATCTGTAGGTGTGTAAGAAACACTATATGTAGATGTGTTATATGCTCCAACAATAGTGGCTTCTTTACCTTTCATTCCTTGCATATGAGCCTCAGTAATAATGGCGTTACTTCCTACTTCATAAACAGGATTTTCAGCTTCTTTTAATCCTTCCGGTACTTCTCTTGAACTGGTGTGACCCATCTTAGCATGGTCCATCTCGTTGTCACCATTTTGATTGGATTCTTCAACCGGAGAGTCTTCTTGAGCACCACAAGCAGATAAAAGGACAGCAATGCCTAATGATAAACTGATTAATATTTTTTTCATATCATTCACCTCGTTATTGTACTTTGTCAGATGTTAGTTCTGACTGGAATCCTTTGAATAGTGTCACCTTAATTACTATATTTTAACACTTTTATTTTTTACATACATAGACTATACTAATAAATAGAACAAACGTTCGTTAGAGGTGTTGGACGATGGATTATAGCTCTTTTCCTAAACATAATGTGCTTTGTATCGACATGCGATCCTTTTATGCAAGTATTGAATGTGTCAAACGCGGGTTGGATCCGATGACAACCATGCTTGCTGTTGTTGGTGATAAAAATCGATCCGGCAGTATTATTCTTGCAGCTTCCCCAGCTTTAAAACAACGGCATGGCGTCAAAAATGTGAGTAGGTACTTCGAGTTGCCTAAAGATCCCGCTATCTATGTCGTTGAGGCAAAAATGGGCGATTACGTTAATATGTCAATGCAAATCACCAAATTGTTGCATCATTATGTTCCCAAAGAAGCGATCCATCCCTATTCCGTTGATGAGATGTGGATTACTGTCGATGGATTAGAACATTTATATGGAAATGCACGCCATGTTGCTCAAATGATTAAAGATGAAATATATGACACGATGGGATTAACCTGTGCGATTGGAATTGGCGACAACAAGTTTTTGGCGAAAGTAGTCATGGATTTATATGCGAAAAAAACCGGGATTGCTACATGTCGTTATCAAGATGTTGAGCGTTTATTATGGCCGGTTCCAATTGAAAAAATATGGGGAATCGGCAGACGACTGACCATACACCTAAATCGTATGGGAATTGTTTATTTGGGACAACTGGCTAACTACCGCTTGGACAGATTAAAAAAACGGTTCGGTGTGATCGGGGAGCAGTTATACTGGCATGCGTGGGGCGTTGATTTAAGCCCTGTTTATGATTCTTTTGGTAACAAGGAAGAACAAAAAGGTTTCGGACACGGTATTACCTTATTACGAGATTACACGGCAGAAGAGACATTAACTTGTATTCTCGATTTATGCGAAGAAGTATGCAGGCGTGCCCGCACCCATCAAAGAGCAGGTAGAACGATTCACTTGGGGATTGGCTATGCCGATAATAGTGGTGGTTTTCATCGCTCACGTTCCCTTCATTTGCCTACTAATGTGACCATGGATATTTATCATATATGCTTACAACTATTTCATCAATTTTATAATCGCCATAGTAAAATTCGTCGTGTCACCGTATCATTGAATAACCTGTATGATGATATCGAGACACAGTTGAATTTATTTGAAGATCAACCGAAAAAAAAGGATATCGGTTATGTAATGGATACAATTCGGGCCAAATATGGATCGACTGCTATTTTACGTGCAACAAGCTATACCGAAGCCGGGATTACAAGGGAAAGAAGCAAAAAAATCGGGGGACATTATGCATAATAAAAAAGACAGCTATTGATTGGAGCAATGCTGTCTTTTTATTTTACGATCAACTAACTTCTCAATCGATGCCTTTGCAGTTTGTTAGTCGCGTTTCGTGGCAGGTGATCACGGAAATAAATCTGCTTCGGGACTTTAAATGAAGCGAGTCTTTCGCGACAATGTACCAGCAATTGATCAGCTGTCACCTTTTCGTTCGCTGTTACTATATAGGCAACAGGGACTTGTCCCCATTTACTATCTTCTATCGCCGTCACTCCCGCTTCTTGCACACCTTTAAATGATAAGAGTACTTCTTCTACCTCAGCTGGATAGATATTTTCACCACCAGAAATGATTAAGTCACTACGTCGATCAACCACAAACAGGAAGCCTTCTTCATCCAGATAACCTAAATCACCGGTATGAAACCATCCATTTTGAAAAGCTTCTTTATTAGCTTGCTCCCGACGATAATATCCTGGTGTTATCATTGGCCCCTGTACAACAATTTCACCAACTTGGTTGGGCTTAGCTCTCGTATTGTCAGCTTGAATTTGCAAGGATGCCGTGAAAAGTGGTTTTCCGGCAGAACCTAATTTTCGGAAAGCATCAGCTTCGTTAAGTGTCACAATTTGCGAACATGTCTCGGTCATGCCATAAGTTTGTACAATCGGAACATGTTTTTCTTTCGCCTTCTCTAATAATGGTTTGGGTGCAGGTCCACCACCTAGCAACATACAACGAAACGAACTCGGATAATAACCATCAGCTAACCGTTCCAACAATCGAGAACAAGTTATCGCTACAACGGAGATAATGGTAACATTCTGCTCCATTATCGCATTGTGTATCTTTTCTTCATCAAATCGCTCTAATAAATAAACCGGCATACCATATATCACACTTTTGAATAAAATCGATAAGCCGCCGATATGGAATAACGGAAGACATGCGAGCCATTTGTCGCTTGGCATCAATCCTAGGTTTAAAGCAGACGCTACTGCACTGGACCAATGGTTGTGATAAGTATGGATCACAGGTTTTGCCCGACCTGTTGTTCCCGAAGTAAACATCATCGAACAAACTAAATCAGAGTCCATATCGGAAGTCAATGTGCACTCCGAAGTTTGAAAAGAATGAATATCAGAAAAAGGATAAGTCGACAAAGTCAACGACTGAACACTCTCCTTGTACTGATCAGCATAAATAACGGTTTTGACATCTGCATCCTCACATTGTACCTGCCATTCTCTAGCAGTTAATCGCGTATTAAGAAAAACCACTGGGACATTTAAATATGTACAAGCCCAAAAAGTAACCACCATATCGATTGAATTGTTCGATAACATAGCGATATGACCTTTTGGATGAATCGAATATATTTTGGAAGCAAATTCACATGCTTTCTCATATAATTCAGCAAACGTCACCGTATCACCATTACTCAACTCGATCGCAATGTTGTCTGGTGTTAAATAAACCCGTTTCGTCAGCCAATGTTCCATTCTTCTCACACCTTCTTCTCAATTTCTAAAAAACCGTGCATCTCCCCGTCTGCGAAGTGGGATACCCTTCAGTGATTCTGCGTGCGGTTGGGTGGACATATAGTACGTTATTTGGTAGGATAACACCCATTTTTCGATGTTGGCGGACATTTAATCCCTTATTGGGTTACTTTTGCTAAAAAACAGCGTTAATTTGGATGAATAGCGGAATAGATGTCCGCCAACATCATAAAAACATCACTTTTGGCACAAATAGCGGAACCAATGTCCGTTCTCCACTACTGAATGAAAAAGAACAGACCAACACATAATGTATTGGCCTTGTTTCATTCTTATGGGAATCTTGGGAATTGTTTAAAGTCCGGCTTGCGTTTTTCTTTAAACGCATCACGACCTTCTTTTGCTTCATCTGTTGTGTAATAAAGCAGTGTTGCATCTCCACCCATTTGCTGCAGACCAGCTAGTCCATCTGTATCTGCATTGAATGATGCTTTCAAGAAACGAAGCGCAGTTGGCGATTTCTCCAGCATTTCTTCACACCATTGAATTGTTTCTTCTTCTAATTTTTCAAGAGGTACTACGGTATTAACCAGCCCCATATCCAATGCTTCTTGTGCATTATATTGACGGCATAGGTACCAAATTTCTCGGGCCTTCTTATGACCAACAATACGCGCTAATAAACCAGCACCATAACCAGCATCAAAGCTTCCAACTTTCGGTCCTGTTTGTCCAAAAATTGCATTATCTGCTGCAATTGTTAAGTCACATACAACATGTAATACATGACCGCCTCCGATTGCATAGCCGGAAACCATTGCAACAACTGGTTTTGGAATCACACGGATTAAACGTTGTAAATCTAACACATTCAGACGAGGAACTTCATCTTCACCTACGTAACCGCCATGGCCACGAACTTTCTGATCTCCTCCGGAACAGAATGCTTTATCTCCTGCACCTGCAAGCACGATTACACCGATATTAGAATCATCACGTGCATATGTAAAAGCATCAATCAATTCATTCACCGTGTGAGGACGGAATGCATTACGTACCTCTGGGCGATTAATCGTTATTTTGGCAATTCCATTATACGTTTCATATAAAATATCTTCATAAGTGCGTTCATTTTCCCATTCTACTGTCATTTGATGACCTCCTCTAAGAAATAAATTCCTCTATTATTGTACCAAAAATTTGCGTTTGTTCCACATGAATTGCATGTCCAGCCTGATTAATTATTTCTAATCGGCAATTTGAAATCAATTTTTCCATCTGCTGGTTTATCTGAACAAACTTCTCATCCCATTCACCAACTACTAGTAAAACAGGCATTTTTAACTGATCAAGAAGATTCCAGCATGACGACATCATACCTGTTCCCATCGTTAATAACGAATGTGCTAATCCTTCTTTCGATTGCGATAATCGCTCATTGCGAATTTTTTCCTGTATTTCGACAGCTAATTGTTTTTGGGAAGCGAATAGTGGTATGTTCTCCCATCTTTCAACAAATGCTTCTAATGAATGACTAGAAATATAGTCAGCAAGTTCATGATCTTTCTGTTGTCTTGCCTGTCGCTCCTCCTCCTTTGCTAAGCCAGGTGAAGCACTTTCCAGCGTTAATGTTCTCACCATTTCCGGATAACGGCAAGCAAAGGATAAAGCAGTCCTTCCTCCCATTGAATATCCGACAAGATCGAACTGTTCCAAAGTCAATTGATTAAAAATTTCATATAAATCCTTGCAGCAGTCATCCATCGAATTCACTTTAGCCTTCGTATAACCATGCCCCGGCAAATCAATAACGATCAATTGTTGGTTAGGCAAAAAAGGACGTAGCGCTTGCCATGTTTGCACAGAGCCAGTGAAACCATGCAACAGCACAACAGGCTGTCCATCGCCAAAGCGTTCTACCCAATAGTTATCAATATACATCTCTATTTTCCTCCAAAATAGCCAATATATGCTCTTCAATCTCCTGCCATTTCGTTTGGTGCCATGTTACATTTTCATTTCGGTCGGTTTTTACTTCTATTAACGAAACACCTTCCTGTTGGTAACTAACTTCTAGAGCATTTAAATAGCCTGACCATTTTTCAACTGTATAAAAATCAAAGTCATAAAGCGCTGCTACCTTATCGAATTCAATCGACTGTGGTGTACCAAATAACATTTCATAATGAGGACTTCCCTCTTTCGCTTGTGGTAGAAAGGAAAAGATGCCTCCACCTTGATTATTAATCAATACAATTGTCAAATTAAGCGAGTAATTTTTCGTCAATAATAACCCATTCATACTATGTAAAAACGAAACATCACCGATCAATAAAGTCACACGTTTTCCACTAGTCGCCATGCCAAGTGCGGTAGAGATGATGCCATCAATGCCATTAGCCCCACGATTCGCATGAATGCTGACCGTTTTATTTGTCGACAACCAGAAAGTATCGACATCTCGAATCGGCATACTATTACCGACAAATAATACACTTTCATCAGGGATAACGGTTTGAATACCACGAACAGCTAAACCTTCTGTTAAAACATCCTGTTCTTTCATCAATACTTGTTTGGCTGACTCATTCAACTTTTGCCAAGTATGTAACCAACCATTATCAAATGATAATGAAAGGGTTGCTAACTGATTTGCTATATCAACCGGATTCCCGTACAAATAATGTGCACTCTTTACAGAAGGGTTCCGGAATGCAACATCTTCATCGATAATATATTGCTCGATATTATTTTCCTGTAAAAGTTGCAGTACAGGCTTCGAAACAGGCATTGCACCAAAACGGACGATGAAATCCACATTGATGAGTTCTCTTACTTTTTTCGACTTTAAGATACTGTCATAGCTTTCTACTACAACA
This sequence comes from Gracilibacillus sp. D59, assembly GCF_052246695.1. Classification (NCBI taxonomy): domain Bacteria; kingdom Bacillati; phylum Bacillota; class Bacilli; order Caryophanales; family Bacillaceae; genus Gracilibacillus; species Gracilibacillus sp. D59. Next base: position 64,141 of record NZ_JBQQCK010000006.1, read on the forward strand.
TTTTCTCCATTTGGACACCTTAAAAAGGATAGCGGATCTGCGAGTACAGGTAATTTCCATTTTTTTGCTAAAGCTACAATCGCAGTAGCTAAATCAGGATAGTCATGCGGTCCACATACAATAATTCCTCGTTTTTTATCTTGTAATTGATGCTGAATATCCGTTAATAACTGCGTAGAAACCCGAGTTTCATCAAATTTAAAGTGATTTGTATCTACAGCATCCTCTCCCCAAATTCCGACTAAGCTGAAGTCAGGAATAAGTGGTTCGCGAAAAGGAAAATTGAGATGTACCGGTCCTTTCACTTGATATAACGAAGTATGCACTGCTCGGTCAGCATGATTTCTTGCATATTGCAGCATGTTTGGTGTCGCTTCAGGCAGTGCCATTTCATGAAACCATTTAACATTGTCGCCATAGATCTTGATTTGATCAATGGCTTGTGGAGCACCAACATCACGTAACTCATGTGGTCGATCCGCTGTCAACACAATTAAAGGAATACGACTATACGAAGCTTCAATAATTGCTGGATAATAATTAGCAGCAGCCGTACCAGAAGAACAGACAAGTACGACTGCTTTTTTTGTTTGCTTTGCGATACCTGTTGCAAAAAATCCTGCAGAACGTTCATCTATATCTACCCATATATTAAAGTGATTATACTCTGCAAAGATGAGAGACAATGGTGTCGAACGCGAACCCGGAGAAATGACAATATCACGCACACCACTTTTATAAAGCTGATCAACGAAATGACCAACATACTTGGTTAAAGACTCAACTTGATTCATAACTATCCTCCCAAAGCTTGTAACATCGGAGTGAATTTAATATTTGTTTCCTGATACTCAATTTCAGGATCTGAATCCTGGACAACTCCACAACCAGCAAATAAGGATGCTTTATCTCCGGATACAAGTGCAGATCGAATAGCTACTGCAAATTCCCCATCAAAATGCTGATCAAACCACCCGATCGGCGCTCCGTACCACCCACGTTCCAGCTGTTCAAATTCTCGAATGAACGCTAGTGAGCTTTCTCGTGGAAATCCGCATAATGCGGGTGTCGGATGGAGCTTTTCGACAACATCTAATAATGTATAGCCTTCATCTAATTCCGCTTCTACAGGCGTAAATAAATGTTGCAGATTTTTTAAAGGATATAAGACTGGCTCCTCTGGTATTTTGACATACTTAGCAAAGGAACGAACTGCTTCTTTGATCATGTCTACCACAAATTGGTGTTCATTCCGGTTTTTCTGATCTTGGAGTAACTGCTCGCCAAAATAGTTATCTTCTTCCTTTGTCTTCCCACGTGGAGCTGTCCCGGCTAGACAGGTAGAAAATAACTGTTGATTATCTACTTTCACTAGGCGTTCAGGTGTTGCACCAATAAAGCAAACATGATCCTTTTCCCAGGCAAAAATAAAACTGTTCTTCTGGGTTTTCTGTAAACGGTCGAGGACTTGTCCAGTATCACAAACTTCATCAAATTCAATTTGTAATTCTCTTGCTAAGACAATTTTATCTACCTGTTGTAAATTTATAGCTGTTGTCGCTTTTGTAACAAGTTTTTTCCATTCTGCAGGATCTACTTCATGTTTTAACACAATTTGGTTTTTCTGACACGCTGGCTTGTGTCCATGTAATAACTGATTCTTTCGCGTAATAAGATCTGCTGCAAGTTGGTCGATTTTGCTTCCTTGCTCAACATAAACAGTCGTAGTTAAAAATGATTTATTTTTATCTATCGTTAACAGAAAAGTTGGAACACGGAATTGGTTGCCATTAAATCCTTCCCATAATTCCTCAACTTTCTCTTTTGCATCAAATGGAAAACCACCAAAAGCAATCGGGCCTGTCTTATATTGATCGTACGGATTGACAATCCAACTATTTTTCATCGTTTGTTTCCATTTTTCTTTTAAATCTTGATAAGAAGCATCATGGTCATGAAAAAGCTTGGCTTCTCCAATGCCAACAAATTGAGTTTTCTGATCTGCGCTAGACCAATAAATACGGTTTTCTTCTATTGTTTTACCAGCCTGAAAGAAATCAATCGGGTCGATCCACTCTATTTGTTCCGTAACACTAACAAAGGTTGGTGCCGATTTATCTATAGATTGTTTCTGTGCTGATTGTAAAACACCATCTATCTTTATTTCCTTTGTTTCAATCATTAATAAACCCTCCAATATAATAGGGCATTTTTCATAAACGCTATTCATTATAGTATAATTTGCACTATTTTTAAAGATAATAATATGTTCTTTAGAGTATTACCCTTTAATAGTATAACAAAAAACTTATCTTTGGTGATGAATATTGTTTATCACGGTGCTAACCGTCTGTAATATCCCCATTTTAACTCAAGGATAATTTTTGAGAAAACAGACGCTAACACCCTAATAAGTTTCGCAAATGATCAGCGAGGGACCCACTGATCATAGTCTCACTTTATAACAATAGTTTGACACATATTTAAGTATTCACTAAACTTATAATGTTACTTAATTTTTATCAAGGAGATTTCTTACAATGGAAACAAAATCAAACCATTTAAATGAAAAACCTGGATTACATATATGGTGGAGGTTACTTAGACCACATACATTGACTGCTTCCTTTATCCCAGTGTTTGTCGGAACAATGTTAGCGGTATTGGATGGTAGTTTCCGACCATTATTATTTGTTGCTATGTTAATTGCAGCATTGTTGATCCAAGCAGCAACCAATATGTTTAATGAGTATTACGATTATGCGAGAGGATTGGACAACGAAAACTCTGTCGGCATTGGTGGTACCATTGTCAGAGATGGTGTCAAAGCTATTGTCGTACAAAGGTTAGCATTTGTCTTTTTCGGAGCCGCAATTTTGTTAGGTGTATATATTTGTATGGCATCCAGCTGGTGGATCGCTGTTATAGGTAGCATAAGCATGTTAATCGGCTATTTATATACAGGTGGACCGATCCCGATTGCCTATACACCTTTCGGAGAAATTTTTTCTGGATTTTTAATGGGAACCGTTATTATCGGGATTAGTTACTATATTCAAACATTAACAATCACATGGCAGGTAATCGTCATTTCTATTCCGATTGCAATTTTTATTGGCTGTATCCTTTTATCTAACAATATTCGGGATTTGGATGGAGACAAAGAAAACGGCCGAAAAACGATTGCTATATTAATTGGGAGAGAGCGAGCCATTTTTCTTTTGTCCAGCTTAATGTTACTTAGCTATGCTTTAACAGCTGCTTTTATTATCACCGGACTATTACCAATTTATAGTGTCATTAGTTTGTTAAGCATACCGAAAGCTCGCCTGGCAGTGCGTACTTTCCAAGCCAATACAACAAATGTTGGAATGATTCCTGCTATGGTTGCCACTGCTAAAACTAATACGATCTACGGCGCACTGATCGGATTATCATTATTATTACAAATAATTATTCCATTGCCATTGTAAACTGGAGGAAACTGTATGGACAACACCTTAATGGAAGCATTACAAATGGAAATAAAGGAAAAATCAAAAGATCTCGTCTCGATTGCCATGCCGATTACTGGAAAAGTCAAACAACCTATGGGATTTCTGCATGGTGGAGCAACAGTGGCACTTGCAGAGACGGCTGCCAGCATTGGTGGTATGGAACATGTGGATGCACTTGCTCAAGCAGTTGTGGGTATTGAAATAAATTGTAATCATCTAAGAGCAAAGAAGGATGGAGTTATTGTTGCTAAGGCGACTCCTGTTCATATTGGAAAAAGGACGATGGTGTGGACTATTAATGTAGAGGATGAGGACGAGGAATTAATTGCGATTTCTCGTTGTACATTAGGGATCATTAATCAATAAATAAAAAAATCGAGCCACTTTGCTCGATTCTTTATTTTTTTTGTATCCAATTTTTAAGTTTGGTGAAAATCAGTGCAAAAATGGTACCTACTATTATTCCTTTTATCAGGTTAAATGGCAGGATACCAATAAGTACCGTGTTTAGCTTTACATCTTTGGACATTTCTTCCCAGCCCATAAACCAACTATATGCTGGGATAAATAGGAAATAATTTAGAATGGACAAACCAATCGTCATGAGTAGTGTACCAATTCCTAATCCGATGAGCACACTTTTCATGGAACGGTATTTCATATACATGAAGCTTACCGGGACCACGTAAAACATTCCAGCAAAAAAATTGGCTAACGCACCAATTGGGTCTGAAATGGCTGTTACCAAAACATACAAAACATTTTTAATGGCTACAACAACCACTCCTGCGACTGGTGAGAAAAGAATTCCAGCAATCAAGGCCGGAATATCACTTACATCTATTCTCAAATAAGCTGGAATAAATGGAAATGGTAAAGGAAAATTTAAAAACATTAATAATACCGATATTGTTCCCATAATCGCCATAACAATTAAACGATAGAGATTACTTGTTTGCACAGATGATGAATTCAAAAGGTTACCTCCCCATCGATCTCATAATTTAATCGTATGGTTTTTAACATATTATGTCAACACATTTAATCATCTAGCGGATTTAAACTTTCCTTTCCAGTCATACTTGTGATCATTTCCACCAATAATGAAATTTCCTCTTCAATATCTTTTATACTTGCTGTTTCAACAGGTGAATGCATATATCGTAATGGTAGTGAGACTAAACTAATCGGAACTCCTTTACCAGTTAAACGCATTTTATCAGCATCTGTCCCTGTATGTCTTGGTGTTAATTCATATTGTACATCGATACCTAATTTTTTGGCATTCTTCTCTAATAATTGATTTAATTTACGGTTAATCGGTGCTCCTTTCGCCAGGACTGGACCAGCTTCTAAGCGAATATCACCATGTTTTCGTTTATCAACAGACGGGTAGTCAGTAGCAAATGTAACATCTAATGCTAATGCTGCATCCGGCTTAAGACCTGCCGCTGCAAAATAGGCACCACCCATGTTTGTTTCCTCATTCACAGTACTTACACCATAAACTCCTATATTAATATTTTTATCTTCAAGCCTTCTCATAACTTCTGCAACGATAAAAGCACCTGTGCGATTATCAAGGCCCCTTCCTGAAACATAGCGGTTTTTTAAGACTTCAGATTGTCGACGATATACTACTAAATCCCCGACTTGGATATCAGCCTCTATTTCTGATTTATCTTTTGCTCCACAATCTATAAATAGATCTTCTACGTCAAAGTCACCTTTTATTCCACCATGATGCTGAGCATTAACGCCGATAACCCCTGGTACATGTTTTTCCTGACCCAATATTTCAACTTTCATGCCAATGGCAGACTTTGGATTAATACCTCCCATTTTGGCAACATAGACAAAACCATTTTCATCAATACGATTAACAATAAAAGCAACCTCATCACTATGCCCGGCCAAAAGCAAATGAAAATCTGCCTTTTCATTTTTTACGGCAATTACATTTCCTGCATGATCGGTACGTATTTCATCGACAAATGGCTCTACATATTTTATCCATTGTTTCTGAATTTCCATCTCCATACTTGATGGTGATGGTGTATGTAACAATTTTTGTAAAAATGCGATTCTCTCTTTCTCCATAATAAACATTCCTCCTATTAGAATAAGGTAATATAAGTTGTTTACACTATAAGTAAAAAAAGGTGATCATATGCTTTGGAACAAATGGGTACAATTGTACTTCCACCTTCCAATTATTGTACGGCTGTTATTAAGTGTGACAATATTAATGTTTAGCTTTGGATATCTTATCCATTTAATCGAACCTAACCATTTCCCTTCCACTTTTGACGGAATTTGGTGGGCGTTTGTCACTGGTTCAACCGTAGGATATGGCGATTACGTTCCACTTAGTTTTCTCGGAAAAATTTTAGCTATCCTGTTAATTTTAGCCGGTGGTGGATTCGTTACATTTTACATGGCCACCCTATCAGCAGGTACGATTAAACACGAACAAGATTTATCAGAAGGAAAAATCTCTTATAAAGGTACGAATCATACTATCATTGTTGGTTGGAATGAACGTACAAAACAATTAATTGAAATGTTTGATAATCATAAGCTCGATACAGATATAGTATTGATTGATCATACTTTAAATAAATTGTCCTATAAGGACCACCAGATGCATTTTATTAATGGGCAACCTACTACAGATAAAACATTACAAAAAGCCAATATTGAACAAGCAAAATTTGTGATTATTACTTCTGACCCGACCTTGACGGAAGAAGAAGCTGACCGGCAAACAATTTTGAACATTATTGCAGCTCGCGGCAATAATCCTACCATTCATATCATTGCAGAAATTTTAACTGAAATGCAACGAAAGAATGCGATTCGGGCTGGTACCGATGTAGTAGTCCGTTCTAATAATTTTATGAGTTCCTTATTTTATCAATCACTGTTTCAGAAAGATCCCCAAGTTACTGATATTATAGCAGAGACACTAGAAGAACAACAATTTTGCTCTGAGTTAATTAATAGAGAATTGATTCAGAAAGATTTTTATTTTTGTGCTCAGCAATTTTTAGCAGAGAGGAAATGGTTAATCGGATTGATTCGGGAAAATAAAATGATCTTACATCCCGATTTCGCTTTACATATGAAAGAGGGAGATTCATTGATATATTTACAGCCATTCGAACATGTCCAACAACAGTAGTAAATACATTATCAAAGCTAAAACCCATTTCATGTATAGAAATGGGTTAAGTTAGTACTTAGATTGTTTTTAATCTGCTAAATGTGTAAGTAATACTTCCAAGTTTTGCAATACGACTTTTCCTTTTTCAATATAATTAGATGGAATATCAGCATCTTTTTCTGATGGTGCCTGGAATTGATTAAAGGAAGCTTGTATGACACTGCTTTCTGCATAAGAGTCAACATCATCCTGATAACGGTGAGTCAGTAGATATGGTTTATCCATTCTAATTACTGCGGCATCCTGTTCTATCTCCCCTCTTACAGAATGAAAAGGGATGCGAAGAAAATGGTAGCCGCCATTATTAGCTAGTTTATAATCAAAATAGCCGTGATCATATTCCCACGCTCCGCCCAGTGCATACCCTTCCTTTTCTAGTACATTTTTTACTTGTTGATAGGAATATACATTATTCTCAATAGTCGAATCTAATTCGTACAACGGATTCACCCCTTTGTCACATAGGGTGCCCTTGCAAGAAGAAAATATGTTAAAAAACCGCCTATCCTATATACTTTAGTACATGCTATTAAATACTATCTATTATATAAAAAGGGCTATCCTTAAAGTATTTGCTTTAGGACAGCCCTTTTTATTTTCTATAAACGTTTTTCTAATTTTTCTTTTTCTTCTTCAAAACCTGGTTTACCAAGTAAGGCAAACATATTTTTCTTGTACGCTTCAACACCAGGTTGGTCAAATGGATTCACACCTAATAAGTATCCACTGATCGCACAAGCTTTTTCGAAAAAGTACACGACATATCCAAATGTAAATGCATCTAATTTAGGGAGATGGACAAGTAAATTCGGTACTTCCCCATCAGTATGTGCCAGTAATGTACCCTGGAATGCTTTCTCATTAACAAAATCCAGTGTTTCACCAGCTAAATAATTTAATCCATCTAAGTCTTGTGCTTCTTTTTCAATCGTGATGTTTGATTTTGGTTCTTCTACGTGAAGAACGGTTTCGAAAATATCACGGCGTCCTTCTTGTACATATTGACCTAATGAGTGAAGGTCAGTCGAAAAGTTAGCAGAAGATGGATAAATGCCTTTGAAATCTTTCCCTTCACTTTCACCGTAAAGCTGCTTCCACCATTCAGAAAAATATTGAAGTGCTGGTTCATAGTTGATAAGCATTTCAATTGTTTTCCCTTTATTGTATAGAACATTACGTACAGCTGCATATTGGTAAGCAGGGTTTTTCGCAAGATCCGCTTCACTTAATTCTACTTGAGCCTTTTGTGCACCTTGCATCATTTCATCGATATCTACTCCACTTACTGCGATCGGTAATAAACCTACTGCTGTAAGAACAGAGTAACGCCCACCTACATCATCTGGAATCACGAAGCTTTCGTATCCCTCTTCGTTCGCTAATGTTTTTAGTGCACCTTTTGCTTTATCAGTTGTAGCATAAATGCGTTTCTTCGCTTCTTCCACACCATATTTTTCCTCAAGAAACTTACGGAAAATGCGGAAAGCAATCGCTGGTTCTGTCGTCGTACCACTTTTAGAAATAACATTAACAGAAACATCTTTGTCTTTTAATACATCAAATAGATCGTTAATATAAGGAGCGCTAATGCTATTTCCAACAAAGAATACTTGTGGTGTATTACGTTGTTCTTTGGCTAATTCATTATAGAAAGAATGGTTAAGCATTTCGATTGCTGCGCGTGCTCCTAAGTATGAACCACCAATACCAACAACTAAAAGCACATCAGAATCAGATTTAATTTTTTCAGCTGATTTCTTTATACGGGCAAACTCTTCTTTGTCATAGTCAGTTGGAAGGTCTACCCAACCTAAAAAGTCATTCCCTGCACCTGTTTTGTTATGTACCATTTCATGTGCTAATTTTACCGGTTCTTTCAGGTACTCTAATTCATGTTCCCCGAAAAAGGCTAATGCTTTCTCGTAATCAAAGCGTACATGTGTCATGTTTTTGTAACCTCCAATAATTATTCTCACTATTTAAATGTACCGAATCCTGTACATTAAATCAAGCAATGCAATAAGTAATTTTTAAAACCTTCTGAATTGATAAAAAATTAAGAGGCTGAGACAAATCAATTTTTCCAATCCAAAGACGAATGATGTAAAGAATTACAATGAATATAAGAAGGATTATGTGTAGTAACTGATGCAACAATTGGTCAAAGTGGTAATTTTGACATGTGTAAAATGGTTGAGCGATCTTTGCTTGGAAAAGTTAGCTGAAGATAAAACCCCACGGAAAGACCAGCGGGTATCCGAAGCGAATGTTTAGCAGTTAAAACCGTTTCAAAATTGGCACCAGAATTACGGGGTATTATCTTTCTATTAGGTAATTGAAAAATCCGAACGATATCAATTTTTAAACGTAGAAATTCGCATAATCGTTCGGATATTATTTTTATAAAATCTCTTTTGTCCCAGCCTCTTTATTACTCTGATTGTTTAATCCATTCTTTCAGCTTGTCCTTCAGTGTGTTAAATCCATGTTCTCCTTCTTTTTCCGAGATGGGATTAGTATTGCGATCAGCTTGATTTTCGGGCTCTAACGCACGGATTGATAATGCATATTTGTTTTCACTTTCATCAACTTCAATTATTTTAACTGTTACTTTATCTCCTTCTTTTACATGGTCTGAAATATCTCTTACAAAACCGTTTTTAACTTCAGATATATGAATTAAACCCTGTACTTCCTCACCGATCGAGACGAAGGCACCATAAGGTTGAACGCCTGTAATTACTCCTTCTACAATATCTCCTATTTGAAATTCATCTGACATAAATCCAACTCCTCTAAGCATTTTCTTACCAATTAATTACTCTTTAAACATTAAGTAATGTTAGCATACTTAGGATAAAAATAGCAAAAGAAAGCTGTGCTCTTCAAGCTAAATAAAACATCATAAAAATTTTTTCAAAAAAAAGGTTTAACAAATATGAAAATGGGCAATTTATAAATATGTAAGACTTTCTCGTATTCCCCCTGGATAGCAAAGCGATCCGTCGCTTTGCTTATTTTTTTATCAAAGTAAACAGTTTTTATCTAAATGACCCTAGCTAAGTGAGGTTACATCATATGAGAAGTACAATTCCATTTAAAGGACATATCATCAGCTTCACTTTTTATAAAAACTCTCTCAAGCCAACCCTTATCATGCTTCATGGTTTTTTAGCCTCTACATATTGCTTTCGAAAGCTAATTCCCTTATTACAAAGGGACTTCCAAATCATTACCATCGATATTCCACCCTTTGGTGAAAGCGAAAAATCCAATACTTGTTTATTTTCTTATGATCATATGGCAGATGCTATTAAATTTATAATGGATAACTTTTTTATCAGTAAAGCTATTTTTCTCGGTCATTCAATGGGTGGACAAATTTCCTTAAGGTTTGCTTACAAATACCCTGATCGTATCAATCAGTTATATTTATTAGCACCATGCAGCTTTATGAAACATTCACCTATGTTCGCCAAATTAATATGTCATAATCCATTATCACCTTTTATTGCAAGAAGATTGTTAAAGCGAAAAGGAGTTTATGAAATGCTCAGGCATTCGATTTATCACGATAACCTCATCACAGATGAAATGTTGGAGCACTATAAACAACCCTTTCTGGACAAAAATATATATCCATGTATCATAAAAATTTTAAACGACCACCAGGGCGACTTATCTGAACAAGCACTCTCAACCATTAAAGCCCCAACCAAAATTATTTGGGGGAAAAACGACGAAATTATTCCCTACGAAATCGGATACGAACTCATTAGATACCTGCCAAACGCAACACTAACAACACTAGATCAAGCTGGTCATCTCCTTCCAGAAGAATACCCTCATCATATCGTCAAAATGGTTAGTCAGTAGGAAAGAGGCTATGTCCATCTTTCCTACTAAGTCGAGTATTAGACTTTTCTTTAAGTGGGCGGTATGATGGAATAGAATTACAAGAAAAGTTATGAAGGGAGTGCAAAAATATATGACATTTTCTTTTGATAAACAAATTGAAAGACGAAATACAAGGGCAGTCAAATGGGATTTAGTAAAAGCACTTTACGGATCGGAAGATGTTTTACCAATGTGGGTAGCTGATATGGATTTTGAAGTTCCACCAGCTGTAAAAGATGCGTTGATAGAGCGTGCTAAACACGGTGTATTTGGCTATACTTTTACCGATAATGCACTTCAAGATACGATCACCGAATGGCTAGAATACAAACATGATTGGAAAGTAAAAAGTGCTTCGATACAATATAGTCCCGGTGTGATCGCAACATTATATATGGCCATCCAAACTTTCACGGACAAAGGAGATAAAGTTCTGATTCAGACCCCTGTATATCCTCCTTTTTATGACATCGTTAATAGACATGAACGTGAATTAATAAAAAATCAACTCATTGTTCAAGAAAACCGATATGAGATTAATTTTGAAGATTTTGAAGCTAAATTACAACAGGGAGTGAAAGCATTTATTCTCTGTAATCCGCATAATCCGGTTGGTCGTGTCTGGACACAGGCAGAATTAGAGAGGATTGTAGCACTATGTAAAAAATATAATGTCCTAATTCTTTCTGACGAAATCCATGCTGATCTGGTCTATCAACCAAACAAACATATCCCGGTCGCTAAGATCGATGAAGATATGACAGATCAGATTATTACGTGTATGTCACCAACCAAAACATTTAACTTGGCAGGATTACAAGTTTCCTATGCAATCGTACCTGATAAGCAGAAACGTGATGAACTGGAAAAGACCTTCCATAAACAAGGAATGCATATTCTGAATACAATGGGGATAACTGCTTTAGATACAGCCTATAATAATGGACGAGAATGGCTCGATCGATTACTCGACCAATTACAAACCAATATAAACTATGTGGATAAAGCATTTGCTAATCATCCAGAAGTTAACGTATTCCGTCCTGAAGGTACATATTTAATATGGCTTGATTTTCGTGAACTTGGCCTTTCACAAGAAGAATTAAAAGAATTTCTACAAAAAGAAGCTAAAGTTGGGTTAAATGACGGTGCCTCATTCGGCGAAGAAGGGACAGGTTTTATGCGGATGAATATTGCTTGTCCTTTTGAAATTGTCCAAGAAGGTACAACCCGAATTATAAATGCGTTGAAAAAATAAGAAAAAAGGTTTGTGGTACACGCGTGACTCGATGAAGACCTTTCATCATCTAAAGGGTTAAAGTTGTCTTGTTTTGGCGCATGGAAGCAAGATATCTCTGTCATTTTTAGCTCACAAAGAAGAGTAAGCGATTGAATGCTTACTCTTCTTTTTCTTTATTAGTTTCAGTTGGATCAGTTGGTTTTTCTTCCTCTGTTGCTTCATCTAAAGATATGACCCCACAAACGACTCGATCCCCTGCATTACCTGCAGGTTGTGAAACCCCATCATCCTGTCCTTCATGAATTATAATCGAGGTACCATCTTCTCTCAACAATGACTTATTCCCATCCATTAAGGTCGCACCCGGAAGTTCAAACTCTACATCTGCCGTGCCATCCGCCTCTATTTCTAAGTTAGGCATATCACCTAGATGAGAACCATCCGGATGCATGAGACCATGTTCGTTTCCTTCAGGATTAAAATGATTGCCGGCAGATTGAAAATCCGGCCCTTCACATTTAGCATATTCATGAATGTGCACACCATGCATTCCTTGCTCTAGGCCTTCCACCTTAACTTTAACTGTCACCTTGCCTTCTTGTTCCTTGAATGTAGCAGTTCCTACAGCATCTTTATCCGCATTATATAAACGGACATCTAATGGAGAGCGATCCTCCGCTTGGCAACTTGTAAGGATTATAAGCATTGTTAAACAGAAACAAAATAATACATACCATTTCATATTATCTACTCCTCTTTACGTATCCATTTACTATTATGGACAAGGAGAAGTAATCTTAATCAGTCTTTCAAATCGTCGTATTTTTGTTTCCATTTCTCTTCTTCTTTTTTGGATGCTTTCTTAATAAAATGCATGGCAACAAAAGCACCGATTACAAAGATCATTAAGCTAATTACAGCTGGGATATATAACGATTTATCTTCTGGAAAATAGAGAAATTCCATCATCATGCATCACTTACCTTTTATAAAAAATGATTTATAAGTTCTTATTATAACATAAAAAAAAGCTAGTATTAAAAACTAGCTTTTTTCACTTTATTCTCCTAGATGTTCTGCAATTGTTTCAGCAATTCCTTCAAGAGCTTGATCCTCATCATTACCATCAACAGTAATACGAATTTCCGCTCCTTTAGGAACTCCTAGTGACATAACACCCATGATGGATTTTAAATTTACTGTTTTACCATTATAATGTAATTCCACATGCGATTCATATTGTCCAGCTTTATTTACTAATAAAGTAGCTGGTCTTGCATGGATTCCCGTGTCACTTTGAATAGTAAAAGATTGTTCTTTCATAACAACAACTCCTCCTCATCGATCGATCATCATTCAACAGTTAACTAATTGCCCTAAATTGTGAAATGACTAACTAACACTATTATATACGATAACAACGAATTAAGAAACTAAAAAAAGAAAAAATTCCGCAATCGTTGAAATGGATTACAATTTATATGAAAAGGATACTATTTGTATTTCGATTTTCAGTATGATATTTTCTAATTATAAACATTTTGCCTAAAAGGAGGCCTACAACATGAGTGTACATATTGGAGCAAATAAAGGAGACATTGCAGATACTGTCTTACTTCCAGGAGATCCATTACGAGCTAAATATATAGCGGAAAATTTCTTAGAAAATGTAAGTTGCTATAATGAAGTACGCGGGATGTATGGTTTTACAGGAACATACAAAGGAAAGGACATTTCTGTTCAAGGTACAGGTATGGGTGTTCCTTCTATTTCCATCTATGTAAACGAGTTAATTCAAAGTTATGATGTACAAAATTTAATACGTGTCGGAACATGCGGCGCAATCCAGAAAGATGTGCAAGTACGAGATGTTATACTTGCGAGCACCTCTTCTACAGACTCGCAAATGAACAGAATGGTATTTGGTGGTATTGATTACGCACCAACCGCTAATTTTGATTTGCTGAAAAAAGCATATGACACAGGTGTAGAAAAAGGACTTTCTCTAAGAGTTGGGAATGTATTCACTAGCGATAGCTTTTATCGTGATAACATGAAAGAATTGTTAGAATTGCTCGATCAATATAATGTGTTAGCAATTGAAATGGAGTCAACTGCATTATATACATTGGCAGCTAAATACAACCGTAATGCATTATCCGTTCTAACAGTTTCTGATCATATTATTACAGGTGAAGAAACTACTGCAGAAGAACGTCAAACGACTTTTAATGACATGATTGAAGTATCACTAGATGCGGCAATTAAATAGCAATAAAAGATGAGAGCTATCTTTGTTCTCATCTTTTTACTATTAAAACTATGTTAATTGATGATTAATCGATACTAAAGACGTAAAAGCTATGCTATAATAGTAAAGAAAATGCATACATATCTAAATTCGTGTACTACTCATTTATCATTCCATCAAGGATACCAAGATATCCACCTAAGAGACAGAAAGGATGTTCTAATTGGAGCTTTTCGATAATTTCCCACTTTGGGCAGCTTTGCTTGCGATTACTTTTGCCCAAACCATTAAAGTTCCCTTACATTTTATCGCAACGAAAGAATTTAAACCTGGCTTAACATTTAGTACAGGTGGGATGCCGAGTAGTCATTCTGCTGCCGTTACAGCTGTTGCCACAGGAATTGGAATGGAACACGGTGTATCATCAGGACTATTTGCCGTATCTTGTGTGCTAGCTATTATTATTATGTTTGATGCAACTGGCATTCGTAGACAAGCTGGAGAACAAGCTATTTTGTTAAACACGCTAGTGAAAGACTTCCACCATTTTGTTACCGAAGCAAAAGGCTGGTCTAAAAAAGGAGAATACGAGAAACAGAAAGAATTAAAAGAACTCCTCGGACATCAGCCAATTGAGGTGTTCTTCGGTGGATTAACAGGAGTCCTTTTAGCCTTCTTAATTTACCCGCTTTTTTAAATCCTGCTTAAAATAAAAACAGCCAAACGGCTGATTTTTATTCTACACTATTTTGGATAAACAATTAGTCCTGTTCAATCATAAGTCATCTTACAACTTATATAGTTATACTATCAAACTAAACAAAAGGAGTGAGCTAATACTTGGCTCACTCCTCCATTTTTTCATTCTGCTTTATACCGATGTCGGAATACCTGTAATGATTCTGTATTATTCAACGATGCCAATACTTCTTCGGTTAAATGTCCAGTTCCATATTCAATCACATACACATCTACTGTTTTTTTCCCCCATTTTTCATACACATCTTTTACTGTTGGGTAGTATAAATCAATCTTATTACCTTTAATGGCACCACCCTTATCTGCTACTATACCATATCCATAATCAGGTACATATAAAATCGTGCCAATAGGATAAACACTTAAATCTGCCGCAATTGTGGAATATAAATCACGGGTAACTTTGACTCCAGAATACGTCACGCCATAAGCAGGATGATCCGGAGTTTTCCCAGTCGATTCCACACCAGCTGTATAACCTGTAGCTACAACCTTATGTTTCTCATATTGACTTAAATCTAAAGTTTCTTCCAGGGTTGATGGTGCTGTTATTTCTTCACTTGAAATATAAGTGACAGGTTTATTTATGTGCTTGACAAATTTCTTTTTCTTGGCTAGAATTTCTCGGTCTTGCTGATAACTTATATCAAGTGAATCATTGCTGTCGTCTGCTAAGCTATTAAACACTTCTTGCGCTGATACATTAGATACCATGGTGAAACTAGACATTAATGCCCCTAACAGTAGAGTAATCATCAATAGAGTTTTTGAAATTTTCCATAAAAACATAAAAGATCACACCTCTCTAGGTGTAATCTTTTCCACTAACAACAGGAAATATACATTTGTCTCGTTTTAGAACATTTGATAACCGTTTTTTCTTAGAAACTTAATGACAATCCCCGAAACTATCGTACCGATAAAGCCAGATGATAAAATAATTGCATCTTGCACACCTAAGGTGATCAATTCATTCCACAGTGTCGAAAATGCATATCCTGGATCAGTAAAATATGTAGAAAACGGAAACGTATCAACAATAAACATAACAATAACCGGAAAAACAAACGCCATTAACCATGTTTGGCGTAAGATCATGTTAAGAATAAAGCTAATGCCAAAAAATAAAACAAAAAATAAAAGAACAGAGATAAAAAGTTGAATCATTCGAATACTCCTCTTCGATCATATCAAAATCAATAACTCTTCTTATTTTATACTGCTATGTAGACTTGTGCAATAAAGTTCATTTTTTTGTAATAAAAATTAATTCCATTCACAAACTTTATAACAGCTATAACCACAGTATACATAAACTGCGAAGTTATACTTTTTAGATTTGCTTTCTTCTATTCTGAATGTCGATGAGTGCTGCCATTCGCTCCGGCAGAATGCTCCGCTTTTACCCAAAGGACATAAGTCAACATCTGCTCAAGTTAGCTGAAGCCATGCCCACGGAAAGTGAGTATCTTTCCGCAGCTTAGAATGGGTTTTCTAAAAAATCGACAGGAAAGCCAATGAATTTAGTTCCATAAGTTCTGCTCTATCAATAATCAAAACACTAAAAATAGCGCAGTATTCTGCCGAATCGGTATTCCAGCACTCAGCAATAAAAGAATGGAAGAAAGCTACTCTAAACAAAATTTTCATTATTTCTCAGTTTTTAACCACTGTTTTAAAGGACAAACATTTAAAAAGCAGAGGAGTTATCCTCTGCTTTTTACTAGTGATTATGAAAAGAAGTTAAATTTACCTTTTTTCAATAATAGTCCTACACCACCGATTTTTAATAGCGCACGATTATCAATGACTTTCTTCATGAAAGAAGCAGTCCATCCAAAGATTTTCTTGCCTCCAAAAATCGATCCCATTGCATCTTTATGCCCAAGTGAACATACAGTTCCTCGGTTAATAAATTCGAAAGGCTCTAATTCGCCGCCTTTTACAAGTGCGACTAAATTGTGTGCACATACTTCTGCTTCTTGCATAGCAATTTGAGCAGTTGGTGGATATGGACGATCAATTTCTTTATTCCAGATTAATGCACAATCACCAACAACGAACACATCTTCATGTGATGGAGCACGCAATTCTGGTGTAACCTGCACTTTACCACGATTATCTTCTAATGTGGATTCCTCTACTAAATGGTTGGCACGTACACCAGCAGCCCATACTGTAGTCATAGTTGGAATATCTTCTCTTTCATCATTTTGTTCTATAGTGATTCCATCAGCTCGAACCTCTTTTAAGAATGCACCAAGTTTAAATTCCACTCCACGAGCTTCCAGTGAGTTCATTGCATATTCAATTAACTCTGGATCAAATCCTGGCATAATTGTATTCATCGCTTCTACTACGATGACTCTTACTTTACTGCGATCGATGTCATATTCTTCGCAAAGTTCTGGAATACGATTTGCTAATTCTCCAACAAACTCAATTCCAGTGAAGCCACCACCGCCGACAACAATATTTAATCGTTCTTGCTTTGGTTCAGCTTCATTATTATACATCGCAAATTGATAATCAATATGTTCACGAATTTGACGCGCTTTATTAATGCTTCCAATCGTAAGTGCGTTTTCTAATAAACCAGGAATACCAAATGTAGCAGCTTCAAAACCTAAAGCAACTACTAGATAGTCATACTCCAATATGTTACCATCTTGCAATTCAACTTTTTTCTCATCTGGTTTAATCGCTGTTACCGTATCTTGCACAAAGTTAATCTTCGCTGAGTTAATAAGGTCAGATATTCTGACACGGCTACGGTCATGATGTAATGTACCTGCTGCAGCTTCATGTAACCAAGTTGATTCATAGTGGTAATCATTCTTGTTTACAAGAGTAATGTGTGCATCATTGACACCTAATTTTTTTTGTAGCTTGGCTACTGTCGTAAGCCCACCATAGCCTGCTCCCAAAATGACAATTTTCGGTTTATTCATCTTTCTCACATCCATTTAAGTATTTTTTTTGTTGCAACTATTCGTGATGTATTTCACGTACAATCACATAATAATACATATGTCTAAATAATTAGTCCATAGTATATGTTAGACCTTTTTACGACATTTTTCAACCCTTGATTTTTAAATTTCGTAATTTTTTTAACCTCTTTTCTAGATTTGGCAGAATTTACGAAAATTCAATTCCAGCCTTGTAAAAATGACATAATAGACACTATTATGTTAAAATATAAGGCATTGATGTAAGCATTAGGGGGAATCTAAATATGTCTAAAGAAGTTTATGATATAACGATAATCGGAGCAGGACCTGTCGGATTGTTTACAGCTTTTTATGGTGGCTTAAGACAATCCTCAGTTAAAATAATCGAGAGTTTACCACAGATTGGTGGTCAGCTCAGCGCATTGTATCCAGAAAAATATATTTATGATGTTGCTGGCTTTCCCAAAGTTCGTGCACAAGAGCTCGTTGATAACTTAAAAGAACAAACGGATTTATTTAAACCTGAAATTGTCTTAAATCAATCCGTCGAACGTGTAGAACGAGTAGATGAAGAAACACTCAGAATTACAACACCGACAGAAGAACATTTTTCTAAAGTAATGATTATTACTGGTGGAAATGGTGCTTTTCAACCGAGAAAATTAAATATAACTAATGCAGAACATTTTGAGGATAAAAACCTTCACTATTTCGTGGATAATATGGATAAATTCCGAGACCAACGTGTTGTATTATTCGGTGGAGGCGACTCAGCCGTCGATTGGGCA
This sequence comes from Gracilibacillus sp. D59, assembly GCF_052246695.1. Classification (NCBI taxonomy): domain Bacteria; kingdom Bacillati; phylum Bacillota; class Bacilli; order Caryophanales; family Bacillaceae; genus Gracilibacillus; species Gracilibacillus sp. D59. Next base: position 82,753 of record NZ_JBQQCK010000006.1, read on the forward strand.
TTAATGCTGGAACCAATTGCAAAAGAAGTGACATTAGTACACAGAAGAGATTCGTTCCGTGCACATGAGGCAAGTGTGGAGAATTTAATGAATTCTAATGTGAATATTTTAACACCGTATGTACCAGAAAGTCTGATTGGGCAAGATCAAATAGATCAAGTTCGATTAAAAGAAGTCAAGGGTGACAAAGGAGTCGTATTAGATGTGGATCATGTGTTAGTTAATTATGGGTTCATTTCTTCTTTAGGACCAATAAAAAATTGGGGATTGGAAATTGATAAGAATAGTATTGTAGTTAACTCAAAAATGGAAACAAATGTCCCAGGCATCTATGCTGCGGGTGATATTTGTACGTATCCTGGTAAAGTAAACTTAATTGCTGCCGGATTTGGTGAAGGACCAACTGCAGTTAACAATGCTAAAGCATATATGGATCCAAAAGCGAGAATTCAACCTAAACACTCAACAAGCATGTTTTAATAAAAAGCATCGAGCAAATTAGCTCGATGCTTTTTATTTAGGTCAATTATCTATTTTTAAGGTAGATGCATACAATGATAAAAAATGCTAAAGGTGATGAAATTTTATGGGAATATTTATTAATAAATCCGAACATCCAGGTGTATTTCAACATAAAGGAGAGATTGAAAATATCCCAAATCAAAATTATTTTAAAACGGATTATTTTGCTGAATTAATTCAAGAACAGAAAAATTTCAATGAATCCTTAACTAAAGAAGTGAAAAACATCAAAATAAGGCATCAGCAAAATGAATTTACAGGAGCGAAAAAATGGAGAGACCTGAGTAGTAGATTAGAACAGTTATATAAAGAAACTGTAAAACATGAGAATTTTGAACAGGATGTAAGGAAGTGGTTACAAGTGCTAGATAATAAAAATCAGGAACTTAAACGTTTAATGGAAGATGAAAAAGATGTAAAGCAGGAGTATATAGAAAACAAATTAAATCAAGTTAGTCAGTCAAATCAAGAAATCATAAGCCAACTTTCAGAATATAAATCATTTTCGGAGCAGCTTACTTCTCAGATGAGTGAAATGCATACGTTACATCAACAAATGGCAGAGCAAATTTCTAAACAGGATGAAAAACAAGAAAAAGTTCTAGACAGTTTTGAAAATCAAGAAGCATTGATGGAAAAAACATTCAGACAGCTAGATAATCTTCGTTCGATTTTATTTGAGCGAACCTATCATATTGTAGAAAAAATAGAAAACAGTTGGAAACCCTTATCTTTTATGATGCCGGGGAAAAATAAGGAGGAAAAAGAAAAGGTCAATAAATAATGTGGGTTACAAGAGCGGATTCATTACCGTTTCCCCACTGTTAGTTGTTGTTAAGTTCTTTGTTCGTCAATACAAAACTTTTAGAAGAGCGTTCTCTTTGAGGAATGCTTTTTTTTTGCCAAAGTTAAATAACATTTATTACATGATCATAACTTGGTTTCAGGAATAACAAATTTACCAATTTGTTCATTTTGACACACAAAAACCTCCCTCAGTAAATTTTAATAATCAGTTACTAAGAGAGGCATTGTTATCGACTATTATTTTCTTATTTAAGATTGTTTACATGCCAATCCAAACTTTTTTTGTTCAAATTACAACTGATATTAACAATTTTCCGGCGTTCCTTCTCTTTCCTTTGCTTTAAAGGAAGATCCACAACCACAAGAAACAATGGCGTTAGGGTTATCGATCGTAAAACCGCCACCCATCATGTTTTGTTTGAAATCGACGGTTGTTCCTTCAATCACATCAATATCAAACTTCTTGATCGTTAACGGAATACCATTTGACTCTTCGGTATGATCTAATTCTTCATTCACATCATAATCAAATCCAAGTGAATAAGAAAGTCCACTGCATCCGCCACCTTTGACACCAAAACGAAGTCTTACGTTTTCTGCGTCCTCTTCTTTCATCATTTCTTCTATTTGATCCTTTGCATTATCGGTAATATTAATAACCATAGAAAAAAACTCCTTTTTCTAAGTATTTTTTATACTTATTGTATGATCAAGTATACAAACTCAATCATGGTAATTCAATATTTCTGCTTGTTAATTACTCCATAAAAAATGTTCCTTCAATGGTTGTTTCTGCCTTACCACGCATCCAGACATGCTCATCCTCTGCCCAAGTAATATATAAATCTCCACCGGCTAAATGAACGGTAATTTCTTTTCCTTTAGCTAATTTGCCATTCAAAATGGATGCCACAACAGATGCACATGCTCCTGTACCACATGCTTGAGTCACACCTGATCCCCGCTCCCACACTCGAAAATGAATTTCCTGGTCATTCACTTGTTCAATAAATTCAACATTCACACTCTCTGGGAAGCGTTGATCTTTTTCAATGACTGGTCCCAATGTCGTTAATGGTGCTTCATTAATATCATCAACGAAGAAAACAGCATGCGGATTCCCCATTGATACTGTCGTAACTTCGAGTTTTTCCTCCTGGACTTCAAACGGTTCAGCTACTACTTGCTCCTGATCCTCGCCTAGCATCGGGATTTCAGATCGTTTTAATATCGGCACGCCCATATCAATTGTAACTTCATCAACTACTTCTCGGTCTCCATGTATTTCTGCGCTGACATTTCCTGCTTTTGTAGCAATAGTAAACTGTTTTGAATCTACTAATTGATGTTCATAGGAATACTTAGCAACACATCGTAAGCCATTTCCACAGTTTTTTCCTTCTGAGCCATCTTTATTAAAAATACGCATCCCTACATCTGCGCTTTCCGTAGGATGGATCAAAATCAGACCATCTGAGCCAATTCCAGTATCTTTATCAGCAACAGCTTTTGCCAAATCAGACAGAATATTTTCTTCTATTGGAAATTCAAATACGTTTATAAAAATATAACTATTTCCTAATCCATGCATTTTAGTAAAAGGTATTTTCATCTCTATATTTCCCCTTTTTATAACTGATCGATTAATTCATTATCGATATAATCATTAATATTATCAAATAGTTCTTCTGGTGTATCTGCTTTGATCGGCTTGCCATTTACGATTGCAACATGATAATTACGACAAATACCACAATAGCTGGTACATCCATATTCCGCTACATCCATATCAGGATCTGTTAATAATTTTTGACGGACTTGCTCTGTACCTTTTGCTAAGTTTTTTACACAGAAGCCTACTCTAATTTTTATCCTCATTATATCACACCTTCAGTTTAACTTACGGTTTAGCTACCTATTATATTTTTAACACACTTTCATTTACAAATAAATGAATTAAAGATAAAATAGTGTTGAAAATGTTTATCATTTGTGTGACAAATAACATAGATTTTTAAGCAAACAACCTTTATAATAGAGTAGTGATGAGGAAAGGAGAGTCTCCATTCATGGAAGAACAATCAGCTCAAGTTCAGGAAGTATTAAATAAATTACGCCCATTTTTATTACGTGATGGTGGCGATGTCGAATTAGTAGATGTTGAAGATGGTATCGTTCGTTTACGTTTAATGGGCGCTTGTGGTAACTGCCCAAGCTCCACAATCACTCTAAAAGCAGGTATTGAACGTGCATTAATGGCAGAAGTACCTGGCGTTACAGAAATTGAACAAGTATTTTAATAACAAATTGCCAGAGGGAAACGATTCTTTGATGAAGAACGTTTCCCTCTTTTATAAAAAATATTCTTTTCTTTTATCCTTTAGATAAAAATGACAAATCTTTTCTTGATCCTTAAAGATTTGTCGTTTATCTTGATTTAGATACAAATCAGATGACAGAAATTGTTAAATCAGAAAAAAGATAAACCCCTAATATGAGGGTTTATCTTTTTAATTACCTAATAGCATTGTTATGTTATTTCTTCACGGACCTTTTCGACTTTTGATCCAGAATTTTCTACTTGCAGTGGGAGCCATTGATAGTTTGGGTATTCTGCTTTCCATTTTTTGACCATCGAAAATACTTTTTTATCATCAACAACTGCGATCATTGTCGGCCCTGCACCACTTAAAAAGACACCATAAGCACCTTCATTTAAATAGCTATAAAGTTCATCATAATGGGAAATAAGCGCTTTACGGTATGGCTGGTGAAAATGATCTTTTTCCATCATTTCACCTAATGTTTCCCAATCACCTGTGCAAATAGCTGCCACACTCACATTTGCTACACTGCTCGCTTGTACACTCTCTTTAAATGTAAATTCTTTTGGTAATACAGCACGAGCATCTTTTGTTTTTAATTCAAAACTTGGAATAACCGCTACAAAGGTAACACCTTTTACTGGAATCTGCGTGTATGAAACTTTGCCATCATAATGACCAACCACACATCCTCCTAAAAGAGAAGGTGCTACATTATCCGGATGTCCTTCAATGTCAGTCGCAATTTGAAGTTTGTCATCATTAGATAAATTCAATTCTAATAAAACATTTGCTAATTCAATTCCCGCAATAATAGCAGTTGCACTACTCCCTAACCCTCTCGCAAGCGGGATCTCACTCTTCATCAATACGTGGCAAGAAGGCATTCGTTCTGCTTGCCCAAATTTTGCTGCCACTTGTTCTGCAATCTCATAAACTAAATTGTCTTTACCAGTTGGAATTCCTTCTAGACATTCTGAAGCAGCTATAAACTCCCATTGATTTGCTACCGATACCTGTAATTCTAAATATAAGTTCAATGCCAAACCAACCGAGTCAAAACCGGCTCCTAAATTGGATGTACTCGATGGTACTTTAATTGACCAACTCATGCCTTGACACTACCTAAAATTTCATTCATGATGACTTCTTCTTCATTTGGTAATACGGTAGGTTTAACTTCACTATAATTGATTGCTGTATCTGGATCTTTTAAGCCATTTCCAGTCAAAACTGTCACTACTGTTGATCCTTTTTCCACTTTTCCTGCTTTTAATTTTTTTAATAAGCCTGCAACCGACGCACATGATGCTGGTTCAGCAAATACTCCTTCATTTTGAGCAATCCATTGGTAGGCTTCAATCATTTCTTCATCGGTAATTTCATCAATTTCACCATTAGATTCATCACGAGCGTTCACCGCACCTTGCCAGCTAGCCGGATTACCAATACGAATAGCAGTACCCACTGTTTCCGGATTTTCGAAGACACGATCATGTACAATCGCAGCCGCACCACTTGCTTCAAATCCCATCATTTTCGGTAAACCTGTTTGTTTCGTTTCATTATATTCTTTAAATCCTTTCCAGTATGCCGTGATGTTTCCTGCATTACCTACCGGAATAAATAAATACTCAGGTGCTTTACCTAGTTCATCACAAACTTCGAATGCTGCTGTTTTTTGGCCTTCGATACGGTAAGGGTTAACAGAGTTCACTAATGCCACTTCACCTGATTCTGCTAATTTACGTACATAGCGCAATGCGTCATCAAAATTACCCTCAATAGCATAAATTTCTGCGCCATACATAACAGCTTGTGCTAGTTTACCTTGTGCAATTTTGCCATCCGGAATAACAACAATACATTTTAATCCAGCTCTCGCAGCAAAGGCAGCCGCAGAAGCTGATGTATTACCTGTTGAAGCACAGATAACTGCTTTTGCACCATCTTCTACTGCTTTTGCCATAGCCATAACCATACCACGGTCTTTGAATGAACCTGTTGGATTTAAACCATCAAATTTAGCATATGCATTTATCTCATATTTCTCGGATAATTTTTCCAATTTATACAAAGGAGTATTCCCTTCATATAAAGTTAGCATTGGTGTTTTTTCATTAATCGGTAATAATTCTTGATATTCTTTCAACAGTCCTTGCCATGCCATATCAATTAGTCCTCCCCGTCGACGCGATAACAACTGATTATTTCATTAACAACGTCTAATCCTTTTAGATTTTCTCTACTGTTCAATAATTGCTGTTTACTAATTTTGTGTGTAACCATTACAATTTCCGCCATTTTTTCATTGTCAGAAGGTAATTGCAAGATCTTTTGGAAACTTACTTTTTCATTCGTAAACACGTTCGTTATGTTTTGGAATGTGCCAGCTTCATCGTCCACTTCCATCCGAATGAAATATTGCATATACTTTTCATCATTTTCTTTTAATTGTTTTTCATATTGCGGAACGATATATTCATTCCCTGTAATACCAAGGCGGATATTTTTCACTACATCCATTAAATCGGAAACAACTGCTGTTGCAGTTGGCATGCTTCCTGCCCCTGGGCCATAGAACATCGTTTCCCCTACAGCCTCACCATAGACATATACAGCATTAAATTCATTTTTTACTAATGCCAACGGATGATCTTTCGGTAAAAGGGTAGGCTCAACGCTCACTTCTACTTTTCCATTATGAATCGATGCAATCCCTATTAATTTAATAGTATACCCTAAACTTGTCGCAAAAGTAATATCTTCTTGGGAAATTGTTCGAATTCCTGACACTTCAACATCATCTAATCCAATTTCCATTTTAAAAGCCAGATTCGCAAGCAAGGTCATTTTTCGTGCAGCATCCAATCCATCAACATCAGACGTGGGATCTGCCTCAGCAAATCCAAGCTCCTGTGCTTCTTTTAAAACTGGCTCAAATGCTAGTTCCTCATCCGTCATTTTAGTGAGAATATAGTTCGTGGTACCGTTTACGATCCCCATAATTTTTTGAATACGATCAGATGCAAGTCCTTCTGTTAAAGAACGAATAATCGGAATACCACCAGCAACACTGGCATCATATAAAATATCACAATTATTTTCTTTAGCTAATCGTAATAGCTTCTGACCGTGAACAGCCATTAAATCTTTATTAGCTGTGACAATATGTTTTTTATTCCGGATTGCTTTTTCTAATAAAAGGTTAGTATCCTCGATACCACCCATCACTTCGATAATAATATCGAGTTCCGGGTTGCCTACTAATTCTTCTGGGTTATCTGTTAACCATTCAGGTTGAATGACGACATCACGTTTCTTATCAATATCATTAACCAGAATTTTTTTTATTTGAATTTCACTACCCACTTTATATTTAATTTCATCAGCGTGGTTTTGTAACAGTTTAACAACGCCTGTTCCAACTGTACCTAGACCACATAAACCAACATTAACTTGATTCATATAGATGCCTCCCTCTGTTTACGTTACGTGTACATTTGTTTATATATAGTGGACATTATACATGTGAATGCTATCTTTATCAAGACACAATCGTCTAAAAATTAAAAAAATGCACCCCATCTATCAAATGGAGATGCATCGATAATTTTTACTACACATCTAATAGCCAATCTAATTGTATATTATTAATTTCTCTCTCATCAATACCTATTTGATAAAAAAATGTTCGCAAATTTTCTTCATACACAGATTGATTTTCGACTAGCTCTTCCATGTCTGAATAATGATTGGATGTTTGCCGAATTTGCTCCATGAAATCCAATAAATGAATAGGAAAAATCAATCGTGCATATAATAGTTTCCATCCAAATGTTGATATCGACATATTAGCTACATATCCTTGTAAAAATTGTTGGCATTCACGGGAAGATAACCCATCTGGTATTAGCATGTATTGTCTCAATTTCTCTGCGATATCACGTACCGGATGATCATATACAAATCGATTACTCCAAATAAATACTTCATTCATATCATGTTGATAACGTCCAAAAGTAATCGATGGCTGATCACTTTCATTAAATTGTGATTCTTGTTCCACAATATGCATGTATTGAATTGCATTTTCTGCCAACCCCATAATATAGGGAAACAGATTAACAAATTCTCGAATAAAGGGAGATGCTGGTCGTTGTTGATATAATTGCTTATATAAAGCCTCATACTGATCTATCTTGGAAATCCATAACTCTTTCCATTTTCCATAACTATTCATCGAGCTTGGTTGATATGGATAACCAGAACCAATTTGGTGAAAGCCAGATAGTTTAACTGCTTCATCTCGTTGATCTTGCGAGTGTATCGCGTAACATAGTAAATATTTTTCTTTACCAATTGACGTAAGGAATTGATTGTGTACATTTGGTATCGGACACGTAACATTCGTCCAGCCTTGTTGATGATAATGAGTGGCAATCGTATATAATTCTAGGGCAAACCTTTCAGTTGTCGAAGTAGGGATGATAAAGTAGTAATAGGCTTGGTCAGCAAATGTTAAGTATGGTTGGTCAGAGACTTGTTTAGTGGGCACCTGAATTGGGTAATGTAAGAATATAGGATGCAATGCATTTTCCCCCTTAGTGTTTATATATTAAACTATATGTATACTGTGAAATGAAAATGATGAATATAGGATGTGATCAAATGACAAACGAAAGAAAACAATCCGAATTAGAACAAAAGGCAAGACAAATGTTAACAGATCGAGGTGTGCAATTAGACGATATCGCTGAGTTAGTCTATTTTTTACAAAATAAATATCAGGATGAATTAACTTTAGAATATTGTTATGAAAATGTAGACCGAGTATTAAGGAAGCGTGAAGTACAGAATGCGATTATAACTGGTATTCAACTTGATGTTTTAGCTGAGGAAAATAAATTAGAGTCCCCTCTTCAGGAAATATTGGAAACAGATGAAAGTCTATATGGCATTGATGAAGTCATTGCATTGTCGATCGTGAATGTGTATGGTTCAATCGGATTTACGAATTATGGATATATCGACAAGCAAAAACCAGGTATCCTAGAGAAATTAAATGATAAATCTCAAGGTTGCCACACTTTTTTAGATGATATCGTTGGTGCAATCGCAGCAGCTGCATCATCACGATTAGCACATAGTGCAGCAAACGATCAATCGATAGATGATGACTAAAAAGGTATACCTCTTTTCAACGTTTGATCGAAAGGAGGTCTACCTTTTTTACGTTTATTCATTCATTATTTCTGGAATTTTATTTTTTACTTTTAACAGTGGAGAAGTAAAAATAAATAATGTCACAAATACAGCGATCCCAAGCATAAAAATTCTTATGGGAAATAACGGTATAACCGTTACAGTAAATAAAACACTTGTCCAAACAATTAGTACGGCCAGAATCTTTATTCGGATCGGTACGCCTTTTCCATCGGTATAATCTTTAATATAATGACCAAAGTACTTATTCGTCACCAGCCAATTATGTAATCGAGCGGATGATTTACCATAGCAAAAACCTGCTAATATAATTAATGGTGTTGTTGGTAGGATTGGTACGATCATACCTATTAAGCCAATAACAAGACTAAGGCTACCCCCTAGTATCCATAGTGTCCTTTTGACGTTCGACATTTTGCTCACTCTCCATTTTTATCTCTTACATACCGTTGATACTCTTCCTGGGTATTAATATTGATAAAATATTTCTCATCTTCACATGGGAAATCTACAAATGTGACGGTTAATTTTTCCAACAATTGATGCATCGATCGCTTTTTATCTAGTAATTGTTGTTCCATCAATTGTATTGTATCACGTTTATAAAGGGCAACTAATGGTTGGATTCTACCATTTATTCGAGGGACAATCGCATCATTCTCGTTATTATCCATATAGGTGATTAGTTTCTTTAAAATAACTGGCTCCATTAATGGTGTATCAACTGGTAAGACGAGATACCAATTAGCTGTACCATCAATCATCGCAGAATAAATCCCTGCTAACGGCCCCTGTCCTTTATATGGTTCATGATCTGTTATAACCTTAATATTAGCGGAAACCTGTTGTATTGAATGATTATCGCGTATCACTATATAAGTGTTATTTACACAAGTTAACATTACTTTTAGCACATTTTGATAAAATGAATCTCCCTTATAAGAAGCAAAAGCTTTATCTTTCTTAAACCTAGATGACTTCCCTCCAGTTAACACGATTCCTGAAATTTCCTCCACTGCTGCCACCTCTCGTTCACTTTTTCACAAACTCAATAAATATTTAGCATCATCACTACGTAGAGAAACCGGACATATTAAAGTCAAAGATATTCAATTTTTACGTGATGAAATAGGTTGTGAAAACTTCCCCATTGAAGTTTGTAATATAGACTGAATGTTTGTATTTCTTTGTGTTAAAGGAATGCTTTTATTTTTTCGTATTCAAACTCATGTATGTTAGCTTCCACTTCATGAAAGAATTGTTCAACATTTCCCTTGTACACATATTGCACATTTTCTACTTTTTCTAATAGTGTATCTTCTTCGTTATACAATAAAACGATTTTAGGCAAAGGAATCTGCTTGTATCCTTCGATAATTACAATATCGATATTCAGCGATTGATAGAATAACAATAGTGATTTTAGTGGAATTTTCTTTTTGTCGGCAGTGATTAAAATCTGGCTATCCCCTTCAACCGTAGCCAACTTTGCACCATGGGCAAAATGCTGATAACTATCTGTTTCTTTGATTTGATCTGGTTCACCACCATGACCATGATGCTTAATGGTAGCAACCTGATAACCTTTACCCGTTAAGTATTCAATCCATTGCGTAATAAATGTTGTCTTGCCACTATTTTTATAACCAACAACTTGAACCACATACATATTATCCACCGCTAACAGGAGGAATGATTGCCACTGTATCCCCCATTTGAACCAGGTCATCATCTAACGCATAAGCTTCATTAACTGCGACCATAGATTCTTCTATTTGACTCAATTTAAATTGAGATTGCAGTTTCTGCTTTATTTCTTGGACCGTGATTTGTTTTATATCTAACTGTATTTTATCTTTTCCAGCTTCTTCTTGTAATTGGGCAAATAATAATATTTCAATCATTGTCCTCATCCTTTATATATGGTTTCCCTTTTGGATATGGAACATTTTCCAACTGGTCTCCTATCCATGCCGCTCCATCTTGCCATTGTTCTTTCTTCCATATTGGTACGATTTGTTTAATTCGTTCAATTGCATATTCATTTGCCTGATATGCTGGTTTACGGTGAGGTGAGGAAATGGCGATTACTACAGCTATTTCTGATATTTCAAGAGAACCAACCCGGTGAGTAATAGCCACCTTTGTATTTGGCCATTTTTCATTAATTTCTTTACCAATCTGAGCAAGCATTTTCTCTGCCATCGGTTTGTATGCCTGATATTCCAAATATATCGTCTTTTTATCACCCGTGATTTCACGAACAGTACCGATAAAAGTTGTGATAGCACCAGCATTACGATCTTCAACCTTTTTTATTAGTAATTCGACGGAAATTGGATCCTCTACAATTTCAAACAATTTGTCTGTCATACTCATTCTCCTAACAAATGAATCGTTACTTGATCACCCTTTTGATATCCTTCTGTACCACCGGGTAATTGGATTAAACAGTTAGCATTTGCTAAGCTGTGCACCATATTTGATTTGTCCTTACCTGCTGGCTCTGTATATAGCTGACCATTTTTTATTTCATAACGCCCTCTAATAAATCGGTCAAATGGATTTGCTTTTGAAAAATCAACAGTTAATGTTGCTTGTTCTTGCTGCATTCCCATTATTTCTTTTCCTAAAAAAGAATCAATAATAGGTCTTGTAAAAAGTTCAAACCCAACATAACATGCCGAAGGATTACCAGATAAACCAAAAAGTAATGTATTGTTAACAGCCGCAACTGTTGTGACACTTCCAGGACGCATCGCCACTTTGTTAAATAAAACATTAGCACTTAATTCCTGATATATCTCTGGCAGTAAATCAAAATCACCTACGGATACACCACCAGTTGTAATTAAAAAGTCAACATCCTTCATTACTTTTGTAATCTTTTCAAGGCTTTCCTCGAGATTATCTGTTAATTGACCGAAATATTTAGGTATTGCTCCTGCTCTTTGTATTTGGCCGATTATCATAAATGCATTACTATTACGGATTTTTCCTGGCTCTAATGGTTGATCTACTTCCAATAATTCACTTCCCGTAGCAATCACACCGATCACCGGTTTTTTTGCTACAGGTACATGAGCATAACCAAATGTTGCTAACAAAGCAATGATTCCAGGATTTATCACCGTTCCTTTATTCACTAGTGCTGTCCCTTTTTTAACATCTTCTCCCTGAAACGAAATATTCTGATGATGCTGAAGTTGTTTACTTATCGAAACAAAGGATTTTCCTTCTTCTACAAAAGGTGTCGTATCTTCTAACATAATAACTGCATCGGCTCCATTTGGAATCGGAGCACCTGTCATAATACGAACAGCTTGATTTAATTCTAACTTGTTATGATAGACACTACCCGCACCAATGTGGCCGACAACCTCGATTTTTCGGGGATTATTTTCCGTTACGTTTACAGTATCCTTTGAACGAAGCGCATATCCATCATATGGGGATCGGTCAAAAGATGGCACATCGTGATCCGCAATTAAATCTTCTGCTAACACACGATTATGTGCCTTCATTAATTCGATATTTTCAATTTTTCCTTTTTTGTAATACTGAGAAATTCGTTCGATTGCTTCTGAAACCGGAATAGGCTTACGTTCATTTAACATAAGATCATGCCCCTAACCAACAATTTGATAATATAGTTTTTTTGCATCTTCCACTGAACTGGTACCATGTACAAACGTACGACCATCTTGAAAAAACACCAGACGTTTTTCATCGATATCAACAGAAACTAAAAAAGGATTTACTTGGACAACACCATATTGTGAAAGCTTTGATTCTAGCATTTCCAAAGAATATTGTTTACCTCGAATTTGTACTGTATCTCTGCCGCAAAGAACCTCTGTCTTGGTTCTGCCTTGATAAGATAAACTAGGATAGGTTGGTTCTTCACCACAACTGGCGCAATTTGCTCGTTTTGCTCGACTTACATCAATTGTTTGATAATGATTATTCCATAAATCAAAAATAACCAATTTACTATTTATTTTTTGCTCAACATCCATTAACAGCTTTAATGCTTCCGTAGTTTGGTGAGTCACTACCATTTGCACTGCAGGTCCAATCACTCCGACTGCATCACAGGTTGCACCAAACATAGGAGTGACTTTCAATAAACAATCAAGGCAAGGTGTCTGCCCTGGGACAATTGTAAATGTCATTCCCGAACTTCCTACACAGGCCCCAAAAATCCATGGTTTCTTATACTTCTGTGCAAGGTCATTTATTAAAAATCGAGTATCAAAATTGTCTGTTGCATCGACCACAACATCTACATTCTGAACATAACTGGCGAGGTTCTCAGCCGTAGCATCCATGACAACAGGATGAATCTGGATCTCACTATTGATTTTTTTTAGTTTTCTTGCTGCAGCAATAGCCTTTGGGGTTTGTTCATGGACATCGTCTTCTGTAAACAAATGTTGACGCTGAAGATTGGTCCATTCCACATAATCACGATCGATGATAGTAATATCGCCTATACCTGCACGCGATAGCATCTCAGCTGATGAGGAACCAAGAGCGCCACAGCCAATGATCAGAACATGTTTCGATAGCAATTGTGCTTGTCCTTCTTGACCAATTCCTTGAAAAAGCATTTGCCGATGATACCTGTTCATTTCTGACATCCGATACAACCCTTTCTTTAACCGCCAATATATGACATTTCAATCTTTTTACGGTTTCTGGCAGTTTCTTCTGTACGTTCATCCGAATATCGGTCATCACGATATTTCCAACGAGAAACAATCGTATCCGTTACTTCATTATCTGTTGCTCCATCTCGTAAAATATCTTTTAAATTCAAGCCTTCACCTGCAAATAAACAAGTAAAAAAGTGTCCGTCTGCTGCGATTCTTGCTCTTGTACAGGAAGAACAAAATGATTCCGACACAGAAGTAATAAATCCTAATTCTGTATTTGTTCCCTTATAGCGGTAACGTTTTGCCACCTCACCAAAATAGGCAGGATCAACTGGTTCTAGTTCGAATTGCTCTGAAATCATGTCATACATTTCTTTTTTTGTCATTACATGCTCAAAATCCCAGCCATTTGTTTGACCAACATCCATGAATTCAATAAAGCGTAACGTTACACCAAGTTCTTTAAAAAACTTAGCCATCGGAAGCACTTGATGGTCATTCATCCCTTTTTTTACAACCATATTTACTTTTACACCTAAGCCTGTTTCTTTCGCCATGATAATACTGTTTATCACAGGCTGAGTACGTATTTTGCTGTCATTGATCTTCATAAAAGTATCATCATCAATCGCATCTAAACTGACATTGACTCGTTTCAATCCGGCTTTTTTGAGATCTTCTGCCATCTTTCCAAGCAAGACAGCATTTGTTGTCAAGCCAATATCCTCTAGACCATCCAATTTGGATAAACGTCCAATTAAAGTGGTAATATCACGTCTTAATAATGGTTCTCCACCAGTTAAGCGAATCTTACGAACACCTAAGTTTAAAAATACTTTTGTTAGCCGCTCAATTTCCTCAAAGCTTAATAAGTGTTCTTTTGGTAAAAAAGCGAAATCCTTTCCGAAGATCTCTCGTGGCATACAGTAGCGACAACGAAAATTGCAACGATCTGTCACAGAGATCCGCAAATCTTGTAGCGCTCGACCAAATTTATCTGTTATGACTGACTGTTGCATAAGTAATCGCACCCTTTTCATAATTAATTTATCTATTTTTCGTAAAACATATGGGATTGAAAATCATTGTGAGGAACATCACAACTGCTCACATAAGAAAAGGTAAAGGTAGCTTATTTCTCTCTATATAAATTACAGGACCTTCTCATTCTAACGTTTTCAGATGTCTTCTAGTGCAATATCAGAAATAGAAAAATGACTTAGTAATTGGGTTACGGTGAGTGCTTGTTCTCTTTTAAATAATGTAATTATTTTTTCCTTTACGGATTGCTTTGCCACCGCAAACCCTCTATTTCTGAATTACTCCTTATTAGTAAAAGTATTGGCTACACCCATTTCAGATGCCAAATAAGTACGGATATGAGTACTGAATTTTGTAAGTGTGTCCATATTTTCATTTAAAACAGCTAGTAATTGTTTGTGATCAATTTGTTTGTAATCTTGAACAAGTGTTTTTCGCAATCCAATAATTGCTTCATATGCATCATTTTCGTTTTTTGGAAATACATTTTCATCAATCAAAATATGGATAATATCCAAATAACCTCCTGGGTCACGCATAATAAAACCATCAATCATCATATTTCCAACATCTAAGATACATTCGATTAATAGATGTGTTATTCGTTCTAACGCCATGTGTTCGATAGATGATTGAAATTTATTTTCTTTCACTAACGTTAAGGTTTGATCAAAATATTCTAATGTTTCATTCATTTTTCTCATATCAACAAAATACACCACTAATCCCCCTACAATTCAAAACACGTCTAACTATATAATACCATATTATAAAAGATGTCGTTAGAGATAAATCCCGACTAATTTTGTTGTACTTAAATACAAATAAAATTTTAAAAGTTTAGTCAAACTATAGTCTCTTGGCAGTGTAGAAGTTATTTTATCTTGAGTTCCTTTGAGGTGCACCGAAATGGATAGTGACTTTGAATAATTTACAGAAAAGGAAGAAATGACTATAATCTGAATAGGGAGTGATTAGATGAGTGATGGAAAACGTTCATTTATCAAAAATGAAAAGGAACAAAGCACTACACGCTTTGTCAGCTTTAAAGGGGACACGGAACGGTTTGACCTTGCGATTATCTCCGCTAAGTCATTCTGCAAAGACTTTCTTGTAGTAGACCTTAATACGAATAAGTACTCACGTATTAATACAGACACGATTATTGAAAGTAATTATGTGGAACATGCTTTTCAATTCAATGAAATGGAAGCAGAGGATTTCAGGTCATTCATCAAACCTTTATTGGACGAAAACTAACACATTCCGTTGTGTTAGTTTTCAATTTGTTTAACAATAAAAAATTTACATCCAAAATTACAATATTCGTATAAATAATCTTCACAGGTACTTATTTTTGTATCAAAAGACGCTTTAGGATTTTGATCATCATAAAATCCTTTAAGCCGAAGCTGTTCATATCCCCAATCCCCTACAATAAAATCATATTTACTTAAAACATCTGTAAATCTTTCCTTGAACGCTCTTTCTTCAAAAGCGTCACGATAATCCTTAATAATCTCATAATGATGACCTTGTACTTCAACCAATATATTTCACACCTTTTTTGCAATAGTCAAATTTAACAAAAGTTACTAGCATGAAATCAAAGTATATAACCTACACTAACGTTATACATTGAAAATTAACTAGGGAGGCTATTTCCTTTGATTCAGCGTTTTTTATTATTAACATTTACAAGTTTTTTTCTTCTTACTACTATAGCACATGCAGAAGAAAATGTGGATATCGATCAAGAAAAAATCAGTCTATATAAACAAATGGAAGCTGTCACTTTAATTCCTTGGTATTATTTAGCAGCAATCAATCGTTATGAATCCAATATTAATTCAGATGAATCAGATGACAATTCATTAATTATGATAAAGATACCTGAACAAAAATGGTACGGTCTTTCACCTTTCAACGAGCCAACCGAGGAGAGTCTAATCGAATTTTTTAATGGTATTGGAAAAGATGGCAATGGTGATGGGATAGCTGATCCCACTAATGAACATGATGTTTTATATTCGATGGCTAATTATCTCCAACAATATGGACATTCAGATCAAGATATTCGGACGGCACTTTGGAATTTTTATCATCGTGAATTAACTGTTTTATCTATTATGAACTATGCCCGTTTGTTTAAAACTTATCAAAAAATCAGTCTTGACGAAACATCTTTCCCAATACCAAAAGGCTATAATTATACCTATCATAACACGTGGGGTGACGCTAGAGGATTCGGTGGAAGAAGAATTCATGAAGGTACCGACATATTCGCTGATTATGGTACACCCGTAAGGGCTACTACTTATGGGGTTGTAGAACTTAAAGGATGGAATAGATTTGGTGGCTGGCGCATTGGTATTCGTGATATATACAACAGATATCATTACTACGCACATTTAAATGGGTTTGCTGATGGGTTAGAAATTGGAGACATCGTGGAAGCCGGGCAACAAATCGGGTCTGTAGGCTCATCTGGTTATGGCCCTCCAGGAACATCTGGAAAATTCCCGCCACATTTACATTATGGTATGTATAAAGATAATGGTAAAACAGAATGGTCCTTTGACCCCTATCCACATTTAAAACGATGGGAAAGAAAAAATCCGTAAAGTGATCACTTTACGGATTTTTATATTATTTGTTCGATGCACTTTTTGCTCTTACTATACTTGCGATTAAGCCGCCCCATATAATTACAATACCGATTACTGCCATAACAATTGCACTACCAGACATGAAGCAAACCTCCTTTTACGTTCAATTTATGCTTCTTTATCTTTACTAGGCCATTTTTTAGTGGTTAATAATGCACCTGCGAACATGGCACCAATTGCTACTACCCAACCAAAATTGAATAAAAATTCAATTGGATAGTCTCCATATGCTTGTGTTACTTCTGTTTTTAAGTTTTGTAACATCATAAATCCTAATACAACCGGTGTAATAATACCTAAACAAATTCTCCACCAAATACCAAGTTTAATATCTGAAACAGAATCTGCGTGGTTTTGTAAATCTTTTAATGAACGAGCAAACCATGCTATCGCCACTACTTCAAATAGACCTGCTAAGGCAACACCATAGTTATTAATAAAGTGATCTACCGTATCCAATAGGTTAAGTCCACCCTGGGTTGCATAGAATAACGAAACGATAAGTGCAAGTCCGCCACCGAATAATACCGCTTTTCCACGTGAAATTGAGAATTTCTCTTGTAAACCTGCAATATATGTTTCTGAAATTGAAATCATTGATGATAAACCTGCTAAGAATAAGGATGCAAAGAATAGGAATCCAAAGAATCCGGATGCAGGCATTTGACTGATAATTTTAGGGAAAACCATAAAGGCAAGTCCAACACCACCATCAACTACTTCCGATACTTCTGTATTCGTTTGAACTGCCATAAATCCTAATACTGCAAATACACCAATACCAGCTAATAATTCAAAAGATGAATTCGCAAAACCTGTGATAAATGCATTATTGGTAATATCAGATTTTTTTGGTAAATAAGATGAATAAGTAATCATGATGGCAAATGCGATCGACAAACTAAAGAAGATTTGGCCATATGCTGCAACCCAAACCGAACCATCAAAAATACGATCCCAATTAGGTTTAAAGAATGCATCTAAACCTTCCATAGCTCCTGGTAACGTAACAGCACGAATAACAATAATGATAAATACGATGAATAATGTTGGGATAAAGATTCTATTTGCTAACTCAATACCTTTCTTAACACCGCGCCCTAAGAATAATAAAACAAGAACCCAGACAACAAGTAAAGGAATCAAAACAGTAGGTACGATCGAACCGAATGTTCCTGCATCAACTAGGTTTAAATAGTCTCCAACAAAGAATGTTGTTGGGTCATCACCCCACTGAGTTCCAAAAGAATAATATGCATACATAATAGACCAAGCAATAATAACTGGATAGTAAGTAGAAATGACAAACGAAATAAAGATTTGCCACCAACCTATCCATTCCATTCCTTTACTAATTTTCGAAAAACTTCTTGGTGACGAGCTCCGATACTTATGTCCGATTGTATATTCCATAATAAGTAATGGAATACCTGCCGTTAACAAGGCAAATAAGTACGGAACAAAAAATGCACCTCCACCGTTTTCAAAAGCTGTTGCAGGGAAACGCCAAATATTACCTAAACCTACTGCAGACCCGATTGCTGCAAGAAGGAAACCCATACGCGTGCCCCATTGTGATCTATTTTCCATTAACCTAACCCCTTTCTTAAAAAAATTTCTATATTAATAATAGTTTTAATCTTTGAAATTATATCGAACTTCCGAATATTCTGTCAAAGGAAAAAATAGGAATATTCTATTATTTTATTATTCTATTTCTGGATCTATCGGAATAGAAAGATCAGATGATCCTTCTCCTCCTTCGTTATAATAGTTAGGAACATCACCAGGATGAAATACTTTTGTTACAGGAATATCTTGAACCACTTTAGCCGGCTCTGACGCAAATGGGATAACAACCATCATTTCTACTTCAATATGCACATTAACATGGATATATGCGCCATTAATACCTGTTTCAACGATGTCACTCGTAATTTCTGTCCCAACACTACCGATCACTTCCATATTAACCGGTACTTTTGGACCAAGATTAGCAAGTATCGGGATCCCTAATGCTTGGCCTATAGGGACTTCCACTAATAAACCTTTTTCTCTTACATCATTAAGTAATTCTTGTTCTGACGGTTCAAGTTCCATTTCTACTTCAAGAGGCACACCTGTTTCCGGCCGTTCACCTTGCTCCAATAACTTAAGAAAGTTTTCTACACGGTATTGGACATTTCTTTGCACACGGTTTTCTACTATAGCATTAAAAATATAATTTTCTACTCTTCCTTCTTCATCCAGCTGTACTTCTATTAAATCTCCTGCTTCCAAATCTTCTGAAATCTTTTTGCTAACAGCAATTCCCATTGCTTGATTGGCAATTGCTTCTACTCGGACTTTTGCATAATCCATTAGAACAGGTTTGATGCCTTCGTTTACAATTAAAATACTGGCAATCATTACGAGGACAAAAAAGAAAAAAGATATGAAAACTAATTGGTTAGCTGGAGGTGAGCCTATTTTTCGTCTATTCCACTTGTTTTTTCGCATAATAAATCCCCCCATTTCATTCATATGATTGGAGAGATTTATTTAGATATATTTATAGAAATTTTTATTAGCTTGTAATTAATTGATCTGTATTCACAATCATAACATCCAATACCTTTGACAAATCTAAATCATACGGCTTAACTTTAAGACCATTTTCTTTCAGTACTCGAATAATAGGACGTTCAAACATTTGATAATTTTGTTGGGCAACTACGCCTTCACTGCCATCACTTAAATACACCGTTAACCCGTTAGGATAAAGTGCAACGGTCTTTTTAAAGGTTTCAACAAGATGCATATCGAATTGAGTCCCCGCTCCAGTATATAATATTTCTAACCCTTCATGGGGTAACATTGCATCTCGATATACTCGATTACTTGTCACTGCATCAAAAACATCTGCAACACCAATAATTCTCGCAAATGGGTGAATGTCATCAGCTTTTATACCTCTTGGGTAACCAGATCCATCTAAGCGTTCATGATGCTGATAAGCACAGTGCGCAACAAGTAGTGGAATATTATGAGCTTTTCTTAGTAAATCAAATCCATATTCTGTATGTGCTTTAACAAGCTTAAATTCCATATCACTAAGTTTTCCTGACTTATTTAAGATTTCATCAGGGATAATTATTTTTCCTATATCATGTAATACTGCTCCTAACCCTAATTGCTCCAGATCTTTATCCTTCAATTTCAATTCCTGTGCTAATGCAAGAGTATACATGCTTACGTTTAATGAATGAGAAAATACATAGTCATCAATAATTAATAAGTCAGATAAATAATGAATAACATCATCATTTTTACTTAATTCATTTGCGATTTCTTTTACTAATTGCTCTAATTTCAAAGCAGCTTTTTCTAACAAATAATTATTTTTTGTGAGATCTTCTGATTCAAAAGATCGGAATGTCTCTTTGATTTTTTGAACCGCTTCGATCCTCTGTTGATCAGGAATCGGAGGGTGAACAATGATATCATCTGTATCCTCTTCACGAGTAAATACATAGGTTATCCCTGAACTTTTCAAACGATTAACCATTGATTCGGTTAATCGGATATTTTTTTGTAGTAAAACCCGACCCCGGGCATCATAAATCGGTTTTGCTAATTCAATTCCTGCTCGAATAAATTTTGTTGGAACTAATCTCATTTTCACACACCCATTGGCCATTTTGGTAAAATTTTATCAGATAATGTCGATATAATCTACTATTTTTTTGTTCGTTTTCTTCATTAATTAGATGAACTAGTTAAAATGACCCTTATTCGTTCGTTATTTTTATTAATGCTTCTTCAATAAGCATTCCTTCTTTCCAACCATATTTCTTGGAGTGGTTGGTTATTTTATCCAGCCTAGCTTGTTGTAATTCCTCTATCGTTTTGACACCGATAGCTCTACCTGCAACAATCGGACGATCTGTCAAACGGTCATTTAATAAATCTACATCTAAAGCTCCACACATTACATAGCCCACATCATTCGCAATTATTAATAGGTTCGTATGTGGTATCTTTACCGTAATAGCTGTAAAAGGATGATTCTTTATAAATACTGGTCTCATTTCCATCATAAAAAACACACTCCTCTCCATATTAGAAAAACTTAACTTATCACCTAAGCCTTTGGTGTTTACTTCGTTTTTCTTATTCCATACACCATAAAAATTTTATAAATTCTTATACTGTAAAATATGAAGAGAGTGTATAACATGTGTTTATAGGACTCTTACGACCTTAAAGCATCCGCCAGTAAATCTCTCATAAATTCCGGTAAATAAAATTCCTTTGTTGTAGACCTTGCAATTTCTGGGAACATTTTTCCAAACGTGAACATATCAGCAGTCGCAAAAGTATAGATTTTATCATGTTCCATTTCTTGCCCGTTAAAGGTCACATGTTGAACATGCTCTATTCCCGCTTCGTCTATCTCCGTATCAATATCAATACCACTAAATATAAACTTCCCCAATACTTTGCCACGAAAGCCAAAGCCCTTTAATTCAAAGTGCATAAGAGACTCATCGTAAGCACCACGTACAACTTCTAGTATTTCAATGCCTCTAAGTTTTACAGTACATGGATTGATTGGGTGCGGACAAATCCGGTGTATATCTCCATAGGTAACATAACCTTCTTCTATGTTTTCTAATAATATCCCTGCATTGAGCATCCCAATATCTGCATTTGTCCAGTCTTTTAATTTATTTGTTAGCGATTCAATAATAGGAGTCTGTTCAAACCAATCAACAGTTAAACTGCTTTCTAAGAAAGTTACTGGCTTATTTAATAATGCTTGAGCTGACTGACTTATTTTTTTAAGTTTATCCACGGTATTTTTATCTTGGCTAAGATGTTCAGTCTCCACTGTATAGGCGTGTTTATTCACTATTTTATCTAAGTGATGGTCCCATTCAATATGTACTTCTCCCACATATTTACCATATTTTCCAGCAGCGGTTAATAGTGTATTATTAACCTCTTCCCCATTTTTCAATAAATGGTGGGTATGACCACCAATAATAAGGTCAATCTCCGGATATTTTTCTGCGATTAATTGGTCTTCAGACAATCCCAAATGAGAAAGTAAGATGAGAATATCGGCATCTTTTTTCAAATGATTAATTTCGCGGATTAAATAATCGTATGGTGATTCTACTTGCCAGCCTAAAGGATGATAAAAAGCATTAAAAGGAGCTGTCAGTCCAAATATTTTGATCTTTAAATTCTCCTTCGTTTCTATCGAGATACTATTTTGCAACCAAAACGGTTTTGCTTTATTTACTGGTTTTAAATTACCGCAAGTAACTTGAAAATTAGCTTGATCATATAAATGATATAAATGTTCATGTTCCAGCGTAATCCCTTCATTATTACCGATAGTTGCAAAATCAAAGCCTGCATCGTTTAATAATTCAACATTAGCTTTTCCGTTGTATGCTTCAGCAATTGGATGGAATCGATCTACATGGTCTCCTATATCAACCATCCAGCTTTGTTCATTTGCTTGGTTATGTTGTTTTTTCTTCTCATTAAAATAATGGACAATATTCGGCCATTGCTCAAAGTGACTATGTAAATCATTACAGTAATAAAAATGGATATGTTCGATCATGAAGACAAGCCCTCCCTAAAACAAACCTTGCCAAATTAAGCGTACACCAATCAATAATACGACAGTTCTTAATAAATACTCAACGGCTTTACCGGACAGATGCTGATTAATTTTCGCACCTAATATTCCACCAAACCACGCACCTGGTATAAATGCCCATACATACATCCACTCTATATGCCCCAATGCAATGTGGGTACCAGAGCTTACGATACTAAGTGCTAAAATCATAAACATCGAAGTTGCAGTTGCTATATGAGGTGGAAAATGGAACAATATGATCATAGTCGGAACCATCAAAGAGCCTCCACCTATTCCGAAAAAACCGGACAGCATTCCAACAGTAAAAGCAATAGCTATTGCAATAAGCGGTGAAAAAGTATAGCGGTAAGTGGTATCCCCTATTCTCACCTCACGAACCACTTTATGTGAAGTGTTTATATTTATGTCTTCTATCTCTTGTTTAGGTGTCTTTTTTATTAAGAACATAGAAAAGATCAATAGCATAAATAATCCTAAAAACAACGAAAACATATCTGTTTCAACAAACTGATTTAACCATGCCCCCAATACACCACCCGGCAGACTGCCTGCAATAAAATATAACCCGCTTTTATAATCTATTCGTTTGCTTTTTGCATAAGTGTAAGTGGATGACAAAGCAGTAAATATCATTATAATCAAAGATATACCTACAATCGTACTGGCATCCGCCCAATCAAACAAAGGGGTTGTTGAGTGAAGAATTAGTAGAATTGGCACAAGGATTACCCCTCCACCAAATCCTACTATACTCCCTAACATAGCTGACAATAAGCCAATTAATAAACAAATAATAATAACCAAATGCTATCCCTACTATCTCATATCTTAGTTGTTTAAATAAATTACTCCTCTCAATTATAAACGTAACGGAGTAAATTATCCAATTGAGGAATTTGCTTATGGGATATCCAGTGATAATTCGTTTAACTGTTGAACTAAAGTTTATTAGATTGCTTCAGTCCATCATGATACTGCCTTCTTTGTGGGTTGACAAACAATATTAATTAAGTTTCCCACGCAAAAAACCCTTGCACAATCAAAGTTGTGACAAGGGTTTTTTTTCTTTCTTAACCGATAGATCCTTCCATCTCGAACTTGATAAGACGGTTCATTTCTACCGCATATTCCATTGGTAGTTCTTTAGTAAATGGCTCGATGAAGCCCATTACAATCATTTCAGTAGCTTCTTCTTCCGAAAGACCACGGCTCATTAGATAGAATAATTGTTCTTCCGATACTTTAGAAACTTTTGCTTCGTGCTCTAATGAGATGTTATCATTTAAAATTTCATTGTAAGGAATCGTATCTGAAGTTGATTTATTATCCATAATTAATGTGTCACATTCAATGTTAGAACGAGCACCCTCTGCCTTACGTCCAAAGTGTACCATACCAAGATAAGTTACTTTACCACCTTGTTTAGAGATCGACTTAGATACGATCGTTGAAGACGTATTAGGCGCTAAGTGATGCATTTTAGCACCTGCGTGTTGGTGCTGTCCTTTACCTGCTAATGCAATGGAAAGAGTATTTCCACGAGCACCCTCACCTTTTAGAATAATGGCAGGATATTTCATGGTTAACTTAGAACCAATGTTACCATCGATCCATTCCATCGTTGCATTTGCATCACATGTTGCACGTTTTGTAACCAAGTTATATACGTTGTTAGCCCAGTTTTGAATGGTTGTGTAACGGCAATATGCGTCTTTCTTAACAAAGATTTCAACAACCGCACTGTGTAGAGAGTTTGTTGTATAAGTTGGTGCTGTACAACCTTCTACATAGTGTACAGAAGCACCTTCGTCAACAATGATTAACGTACGTTCAAATTGACCCATGTTTTCAGAGTTAATTCGGAAATACGCCTGTAGAGGTGTCTCCGTTTTTACGCCTTTTGGTACGTAAATAAATGATCCACCAGACCATACTGCAGTGTTTAATGCTGCAAATTTATTATCAGACGATGGAATTACTTTTCCGAAATACTCTTTAAACAGATCTTCATTTTCTTTTAACGCCGTATCAGTATCTTTAAAGACAATACCTAAGTCTTCTAGATCTTCTTTTAAATTGTGATATACAACTTCTGATTCGTATTGTGCAGATACACCAGCAAGGTATTTTTGCTCTGCTTCAGGGATACCTAATTTATCAAATGTTTGTTTAATTTCATCAGGTACTTCATCCCAAGAACGTTCAGAACGCTCAGACGGTTTTACGTAATACGTAATTTCATCAAAGTCTAATTCTGAAAGATCGCCACCCCATTGTGGCATTGGTTTTTTATAAAACTGCTCTAATGCTTTTAAGCGGAAATCTAACATCCACTGTGGTTCTTCTTTCATGCGAGAAATTTCTTCTACTACTGCACGTGTTAGACCTTTTTCAGTACGAAAAATCGAAACATCTCTGTCATGAAAGCCATATTTATATTCGCCTATTTCAGGTGCTTTTTTAGCCATACTATTACCTCCTATATTAGGATTTCATTGTGCCTATTGTTCTTCGTCAGCTGCGACTGCTTTTTCCATTGCCTTCCACGCCAATGTTGCACATTTGATTCTTGCAGGAAATTTTGAAACACCTTGTAATGCTTCAATATCCCCAAGATCGAAATCCACATCTTCTACGTCTTCACCTAACATCATTTGAGAAAAAACGGATGACATTTTTAATGCATCATTTACATTTTTCCCTTTTACTGCTTGTGTCATCATAGAAGCCGATGACATACTGATCGAACACCCATCTCCTTCAAACTTAGCATCTTTAACTATGTCATCTTCAATTTGAAGGTGCAATTCAATGCGATCACCGCATGTTGGGTTGTTCATATCTATTGTAACAGATTCTTCCGCCATAGTTCCACGGTTACGAGGATTTTTATAATGATCCATAATAACCTGTCTGTACAATGTATCTAAATTATTAAATGA
Source organism: Gracilibacillus sp. D59 (assembly GCF_052246695.1). NCBI lineage: Bacteria > Bacillati > Bacillota > Bacilli > Caryophanales > Bacillaceae > Gracilibacillus > Gracilibacillus sp. D59. The sequence continues at coordinate 108,604 of NZ_JBQQCK010000006.1, forward strand.
CATCGCCGAAATACTCCTTCGCTCGCTGTATTCCTTCAACTAATCGGTCAACATCACTTTCATCATTATATAGATAAAAGCTTGCCCTAGCTGTAGCTGTTACATCTAACCATTTCATTAAAGGCTGTGCACAGTGATGACCAGCTCTTACCGCAATACCTTCCGCATCAAGAACTGTCGCTGAATCATGCGGATGTACACCCTCAATGTTGAAGGTTACCAAACCACCGCGTTCTTTTGGTCCATAAATAGTCAGACCATCGATTTCAGTAAGTTTTTCCTGTGCATATTTCGCAATTTGCTGTTCGTGTTCCAAAATGTTATCCATACCAAAATCAGTTAGGAAATCAATCGCTGCTCCTAAACCAATTGCACCAGCGATGATCGGTGTTCCACCTTCAAACTTCCAGGGAAGTTCTTTCCATGTGGAATCGTAAAGACCAACGAAATCAATCATTTCGCCACCAAATTCAACTGGTTCCATCTCTTCCAACAATGCTTTTTTACCATAAAGTACACCAACACCGGTTGGACCGCACATTTTATGACCAGAAAAAGCATAGAAATCACAATCCAAGTCTTGCATATCTACTTGCATGTGAGGAACACTTTGTGCACCATCTACAACAATAACTGCTCCATTTTCGTGAGCAATCTGGGCAATTTCCTTAATCGGATTAATTGTTCCTAATACATTAGAAACATGTGTTACAGCAACCATTTTCGTTTTATCCGAAACAGTGGAACGGACTGCATCCAATGTAATCGTTCCATCTGCTTCCATTGGAATATACTTTAGTGTTGCGCCTGTATATTTCGCTGCCTGCTGCCAAGGAATAATATTACTATGGTGCTCCATTTCAGTAAGGACAATCTCATCACCTTCTTGTAAAACGTGACGAGCATATCCATAAGCAACCGTATTAAGTGAGGTTGTCGTTCCGCGGGTAAAGATAACTTCTTCCGTTGAACTTGCATTGATAAAGGTTTTTACCTTATCACGTGCCCCTTCGTATTGATCGGTTGCTCTAGTACCTAGTGTATGAACACCACGATGTACATTGGAGTTATGTTGTTTGTAATAAGCTTCCATAGACTCGATAACAGAAATTGGTTTTTGTGATGTTGCTGCTGAATCAAGGTAAACAAGTGGATGACCGTTTACTTCTTGATTCAAAATAGGAAATTGCTCACGAATAGCTTTAATAGTCATTAGTAGACTTTCCTTTCGATAACCTCAGTCAATTGTTCACGTACTGCTTTAATCGGAATTTCCTTAACAACTGGTGCTAAGAAACCATGAATAATTAAACGCTCAGCTTCTTTTTGAGAAATACCGCGACTCATTAAATAGTATAATTGAACCGGATCAACACGGCCTACAGATGCTGCGTGTCCTGCTGTTACGTCGTCCTCATCGATTAACAAGATCGGATTCGCATCACCTCGAGCATCCTTGTTTAACATTAAAACTCGAGACTCTTGCTCAGCATCTGATTTTGATGCACCATGTTCGATTTTTCCAATTCCATTAAAAATCGTTGATGCACTATCTTTCATAACACCATGTTGAAGAATGAAGCCTTCACTTTGTTTACCAAAATGTACAATTTTAGCTGTATAGTTTTGAGACTGATTACCACGGCCCACAGATACAGTTTTTGCATATGAATTTGAATTATCACCAATTAGGTGTGTAACATTCTCAGATACCGTGTTACCATCATTCATCTGTCCAAGGTTCCACTCAATACTTGCATCACGGTAAGCAACTCCACGACGATTTACATAAACCGTTGTACCTGCTGCAAAGTTATCTACAGATCCAAAGTTAATGTTGGCATTATCATGCGCAATTACTTCCGTCACAATATTTGCTACTGCATGTTCTTCTTTATTTTGTGAAATATAGTTCTCCACATACGTTAAAGAACTGTTCGCTTCTGCTACTACAATCACATGATTGAAAGAAGCTGCTTCCGGATCTTCTTGCCAGAAAATAGCTTGCAATGGCTCTTCAACTTGTACGTTTTTCGGTACATATACAAATACGCCACCGTTCATTAAAGCTGTGTGTAATGCAGTTAGTTTGTGTTCATCAATTTGTACAGCATCTTTCATATAATAGCGTCTTATAAGATCACTATGTTCATGTAATGCCGTCTGAATATCTGTCAATATCACACCTTTTTCTGCTAAGCCAGAAGCAAGTGATTTATACGCAACAGATTGATTACGTTGGATAACAAGATTTTCATTATGATTTTCCATATCCAAGAACACCTGAATATCTTCAGGTAATTCATTTAGTGAGTTAATTGACTCACCATTGACGTCATGCTTATAATCATCAAATTTCCAACGCTTGATACTAGTTTTATCCGGTTTTGGCATTTCAAGTCCTTCTGCCAAATCAAGAGCTTGCAAACGCAACTCTTTCATCCATTCCGGTTCATTTCTATTTTCTGAAAATGATCGGACATAGTCCTGATCATATGGCAGTTTAGTTTCCACAGTCATACGATACCTCCTACCTTACGCTTTTTGTTCTACAGTTTCATCTTCAATTCCAAGTTCTTGCTTGATCCAGTCATAACCTTCCGCTTCTAAGCGTTGAGCTAATTCTGGTCCACCAGATTTTACAACACGGCCGTTCATCATCACATGTACTTTGTCTGGTGTGATGTAATCTAACAAACGTTGATAGTGCGTAATGATCAAGCAACCGAATGACTCATCACGTAGTTTATTGATACCTTTTGATACTACTTTTAATGCATCAATATCAAGACCAGAGTCAATTTCATCAAGGATACCGATAGCTGGCTTCAACATCATTAATTGAAGAATTTCGTTACGTTTTTTCTCACCACCAGAGAAACCTTCATTCAGGTAACGTTGTGCCATGTTTTTATCCATTTCAAGATAATCCATTGCTTCGTCCATTTCTTTAATGAATTTCATTAAAGAAATTTCGTCACCTTCTTCACGGTGTGCGTTAATAGAAGAACGTAAGAAATCAGATGTTGTTACACCACTAATTTCACTTGGATATTGCATTGCTAAAAATAGACCAGCTTGTGCACGCTCATCTACTTCCATTTCCAATACATCTTCTCCATCAAGTAGTATTTCACCTTGTGTTACTTCATATTTAGGATGGCCCATGATTGCAGAAGCTAATGTTGATTTCCCTGTACCATTTGGTCCCATTACTGCGTGAAATTCGCCACCTTTAATGGTTAGATTAACACCTTTTAATATTTCCTGACCTTCTATTTCAACATGAAGATCCTTAATTTCTAAAGTAGAACTTGCCATATCTACATACCTCCAAAGCTTTTAAATGTGATTTGAAGTGGAATTAAATCCATTCTCACTTTATTCTCATTATAATCTTATACTATTTCGAATCTATAATCAACCATTTTACCGCTATTGGAAACGACTGATTTCAATTATTCCGTTTGTTATTATACCACAATTAATCGGCATTTATCGATTTATGCGATATTCAGAACTAAGATTTTACAATTAATTAACCATACCGCAGTTTCTGTTCTTGAATCCTCCATTCTACACTGTTGTTGTTAAAAATAAAATAGCAGTTACTTGTGGAAAAGTAACTGCTGATTATAATGTCTATTTTCATATCATTTTTATTTATATTCCAATTCCTCAACCGTTTATTATTATCTGTGAACTAAACGTTCTACTTCTTTCACAACATCCTGGCTTTTTTGGTAGCTAGTTTCTCTTTCTTTTTCTACATCTAATCGTTGGGAAAGTTTACGGCTATATTCCGCATAACCTACTCCGTGCGATTGATGCATCGCTTTTTCCATTTCCGTTGTGTACTGTAGATTTAATTGGTCACTAATAATAAATCAATCCTTTCTTTATTTGACAATTATTATTGTAACATCTTCTTACATAGTGACCAAACTTGATGAAAGAACATTTGTAAAGATACACAACCACTTGCAATCATATATATCCATGAGAAAAATGTTTGGTATAAATTCTTACAAATTGCTTGATTTTATTGCTGAATGCTCTGTTTTTGCTTCCAACTTTCCAAAACATTGTGTAATTTAGTCACCGATTCAAAAGCATACAACAGATCGACTACTAAGCCTTCTTTCACTAATATTAATGCAGGTACACTCTGAATTTTATTATGCTTCATGAATTCCGGAAAAAAGGAGGCATTCATCCGGTAAAAGGACTGTGTATGATCTGATTCTTCCAATATCGTTAACATTCGTTCAGCTAATTGACATGTCGCACAAAAAGGTGTGTGTACGAAGATGATCAGAACTTCCTCATGATGTAACAGGTCATTCCAACTTTCCTTTTTTATATCAATCATTTCTTGTCTCCTTATTTTATAAGTAATTTGGGTTTATCATAATATGGGATGAAACAAGTGCTACTGCTAATTCAGATTCGGGTGTAGCAGCCACTTCACGATACGATTTGTCAATGAAAATATGAATCGCATGTGGTAACTCTTTGGATAATTGTTTTCTTAATTTCTTACCAGCATTATCTTCGTCAACTAGTATAAAAACATCCCGATAATCCATATTAAACATTTCAATTAAATTTTCCAAACGTTCAACATTAATTGTTCCATTTGTACATACAATTTCTACTTCTTCATCCACTAATTTTGCTACTTTTTCTTTATCAGATCTACCTTCCACTATGATCACTTTTATTTCTTGTTTTGACAATTGGCTCACCTACTTCATCAAAGTTCAAATAAAACCAAAAGCTATTATTTTATTGTATGGATACACTTGATCAAGTTATGACAGACGATTGATAGTTGATTAAAAAATATAGCATTCGCTACTTGCGAATGCTACCTGTTTGTTACGCTTCATTGATCATTTTATCATAATCTTCAGCAGATAATAATTGATCCAGTTCTTCTTGATTACTAGGTTCAACCACAATCATCCACGCTTTTTCATATGGAGAATCATTTACTAATTCTGGATTATCCTCTAATTCGCTGTTTACTTCTACTACCTTACCAGACACAGGTGCATATAATTCTGAAACAGTTTTTACTGATTCGGCACTTCCAAATGGTTCATCTGTTTTCACTTCATCTCCCACTTCTGGCAGTTCGATAAACACAATATCCCCTAATTCTGATTGTGCATGATCTGTAACACCGATTCTTACTTTGCCGTCTTCTTGATTCACCCATTCATGCTCTTTTGAATATAAATAATTTTCTGGTAAACTCATGGAAAATCCTCCTAAATAGTTACTTTTATAAAGTGAGACTATGATCAGTGTGTTATCGCCTGTTATCCCTAAACGTATCCTTATATTACTTGAAGTGGGGTCTTACAGACGGTTAGCACCGTGATAAATAGTTCAATTAATTCCAGTTTTGCTCGAAAGTTTCCTCTTGAAAACCCACGGTCACTTTGTCTTCACCAACTGTCAGCGGTCGTTTCAATAACATACCATCTGAAGCTAAATACTCAAGCATTTCGTCCTCTGTAGCATCAGTTAATTTATCCTTCAAACCCAATTCACGGTATTTCTTACCACTGGTATTAAAGAATTTTTTATATGGTAAACCACTTTTATCAATTATATTTTTCAATTCTGCATTACTTGGTGGGTTGTCTACAATATGTATAGCTTCGTAATCAACTTGATGTTCATCTAACCATTTCTTCGCTTTTCGGCATGTCCCACATTTAGGATACCAATAAAACTGAACTGTCATCCATAACTCCTCCTCGTCGTCGTTGCTATTATTTTAACGAAAAGATTGGATAAAAATCAAATGATCACGTTGGAATTTCATGACAATATCGAAAAATTTATAACAACAAATACCTAATCACTCATTTTACCAATATCCTTTTTATTTATTTCGATGGGTGTTATCTGTGCATTTTTTGCCTACATGAGTTCACTTTTCTCCATTTCGATATTTTACAAACCGTAATGATTACGATAAAATGATTATAGATTGAAAAACGAAGGTGATAATTATGTCAAAACCAATTGTAGAAATGAAAAGTGTCAGCTTTTATTATAACGAGCGACAAGCTTTAGCAGATGTCAATTTTATAATAGATGAAGGTGATTTCATCGGACTGGTCGGACCGAATGGTGGTGGTAAGACAACGCTTATCAAACTATTATTGAGGATGGAAAAGCCAACTTCCGGGACCATCGACCTTTTCGGTAAACCAATTCGTAAATTTAAGGAAAAAAGTAAATTAGGTTACGTTTCGCAAAAAGCTAACACCTTTAATCGCGGCTTCCCTGCTACTGTGGAGGAAGTCGTAACAATGGGACTGACTTCCAAGCTAGGTTATTTTAAACGGATATCACGTCAGGATAAAAAACGTATTTATGAAGCAGTAGAAAAGGTAGGTATGGCTGATTATCTTTTCGAAAATATCGGAAACCTTTCTGGAGGACAACAGCAGCGGATTTTTATCGCAAGGGCACTTGTCAGTGATCCGAAATTATTGATCCTAGATGAACCTACTGTAGGTGTTGATGCCGAAAATGTTGATAAGTTTTTTGACTTATTACATGAATTAAATCAACAAAATATTACCTTATTGTTGGTAACTCATGATATTGGAACCATGACACATCACGCTTCCAGAGTTGCCTGTTTAAACAAAACACTACATTTTCACGGCAATCCTAATGAATTTCAAACCCTTTCCAAAGATCAACTATCGGATTTTTATGGTCACCCACTAAATCTAGTGACCCACGAGCATTAATGGAGGAACAATTATGTTAATGAATTTACTTGAATATGAGTTTTTAAGGAATACCGTCTTTACCGGGATTATTATTGGAATTATCGCTCCATTACTAGGTGCTTTTATTGTAGTACGCAGACTATCTTTGATAGCTGATGCGTTATCTCATGTTACACTTGCAGGAATAGCATTTGGTTTACTTCTAGAAAAAAAGACTGGTGCGATGTTGATTACACCCTTTTATTCAGGGTTAGGTTTTTCTATTATCGGCTCCGTGATTGTCGAACGCTTGCGTAGTGTTTACACTGCATTTCAAGAATTGGCAATCCCGATTATTTTGTCCGCTGGTGTTGGGTTAAGCGTCATTTTTATTTCGATGGCAAATGGATTTAACACAGACTTGTATAATTACTTATTCGGCTCAGTTTCAGCAGTCAGCAGACAGGATTTATACAGTATTATTATTATAGCTATTATAGTTTGTGCTGTTATTTTCTTATTATATAAAGAATTATTTTTATTATCCTTTGACGAAGAGCAAGCCGTGGTAACTGGTATACATGCTAAAAGAATCCATTTTATCTTTATTGTTTTAACTGCATTGGTGATTGCTGCTTCCATTCGTATTGTTGGTGTTCTATTGGTTTCTGCATTAATGACGTTGCCAGTTGCAGCCAGTATTCGTATCGCAAAGGGATTTAAACAAACGATTATTTATGCAATAATATATGGAGAAGTATCTGTTATTTTAGGATTAGTAGCTGGATACTACTTGGAAATACCACCAGGCGGGACCATTGTCATGATACTCATACTATTATTAATAGCTACGATAATCACAAAAAAATGGATAGCCAAGACCAAAAGTAGAAAGCATCGCTTACAAACGGGGTGATCGAGTGAATACAAATGAAGCACTTGGTATTTTAAAAGAAAAAGGTTATAAATATACGGATAAACGAAAACATATGATAGATTTCTTTGTCGATGAAAATCGGTATTGTACAGCAAAAGATTTATTGGAAAATATGGAACCCAACTACGAAGGAATAAGCTTTGATACTATTTACCGGAATCTGCATTTATTTGATCAGTTAGGTATTTTGGAATCAACGGAATTAAATGGTGAAAAGCACTTTAGGCTTAAATGTGACCACCATCATCACCATCATTTTATTTGCAAAAGTTGTGGTGTTACAAAAGAAATCCACCATTGCCCAATGGATCAAATATCTGAGGAATTAAAACAATATATGATAGACGATCATAAGTTTGAAATTTACGGTTTTTGTCCAACATGTCAATGAATAGAAAGCAAATAAAACTTCTTTTGGCAGTTGGGGTCGGTGGTGTGTTCGGAGCTCTACTGCGTTTTATCATTGCAGAAACTTTATCATTTATTAGTTTTCCTGTTGGTACAACAATTGCTAATTTAATCGGGTGTTTTGTATTAGCATATGCTACGTTTCACCCGTTTTTTAAAAATAAACTGCCACCATACACGTTTACGGCATTTACAACAGGACTATTGGGTTCTTTTACTACTTTTTCCACCTTTATTGCAGAGAGTGTGCTACTTTTAGATGAAAGTATCGCATGGCTGGTTCTTTATCTAGCGATACAAATTTTCGGTGGTGTAGGTTCATGTTTTATTGGTGCCATGTTAGCAATTAGTAAGGAGAAAATAGCATGAGTTATTTGTGTGTTGGTTTAGGTGGCTTCATTGGTGCCATTCTAAGGTATTTGTTAAGCTTACGATTCAATACAAATAAATATTGGCTACCAGTGGGAACATTGATTGCTAACTTCATTGGTAGCATTCTTTTCGCTTTTGCCTATTTATTTTATCAAGCGGACTGGATCTCATTATCGATATGGAGCTTTTTTGGTGTAGGAATTTGTGGAGCATTTACAACTTACTCCACATTTAGTGTTGAAGTCGTCACAATGCTAGAACAAAAGCAGTGGATCAAAGCACTACTTTATCTTCTTGGATCAGTTGCAATCAGCTTTGTTACGGTATTTACAATTTGGCAGGTAATTATTTTATAATCATGATCGGGCAGTTGATATGTTTAGCTGTTTTATGACTAACACTGCCTAAAACCATTTCTTGAAATCTATTTAATCCCCTACTCCCCATAATACAAAGGTCAGCTTCTTCACGCTTAGCGTATTGAACTATTTCATGTTTTGGATCACCAATAAGTATAATGGTGCGAAAATGAACATGGGCTTTCTTTAATTTTTGCTTAGTTAATTTTAACTTCTCTTCCACCACGCTCGCGAGATTAACCGGTTGTTTTCCTTTCTTTTCTTCGTTCATGACAATGACAACATCTAACCGATATTCCGGTACGCTTTTTACAAATTTAATAGCATGATCTGTTGCCTTTAATGCATGATCAGAGCCATCTGCAGCCAGAATTATTTTTTGGTACATCCCGCATTCTCCCTTTCTTTCCAATTCTATTATAGCAAAAACATTTTTTATTTTGAAAGCGTTATCTCAGTTTATGTTAGTATTTTTTTACATTTATTTTACATATTCCTGTTGTTCTTTACATTTTTTCGACATATGTTTGAAGTAAGGAATAGTTCCTAGGGGGGGAGACAATATGAAAATTGCCATCTTTACTGATACCTTTCTTCCAGATGTTAATGGTGTCGCCAAGACACTAGGGCGATTTACGAAGTATTTAGATCAAAGTAACCATTCTTATATTGTAATTTCACCAAAGCAAACTAGAAAAGAAATAAACGCTGGCCAAATCTACCGTCAATCCAGTTTTCCGTTTCCACTTTATAAAGATTGTCGGATCTCTTTACCAAATACCATTCATTTAAAAGAAATTATCAAAAAATTCCAACCTGATATCATCCACGTTGCCACTCCATTCTCAATTGGATTAACAGGGCTTCACCTCGCAAAAAAATATCAAATTCCAATTGTAGGATCTTATCACACTGATTTTGATCAGTATTTAAAATATTATCATTTAACTTTTTTATCTAAAGCACTCTGGCGTTATATGGAATGGTTTCATCAACCGTTTCTTCGTATTTTTGTTCCATCTTCAGTAACTTGTCATCAATTACAACAAAAAGGTTTTCAGCATTTACAGATTTGGCAACGCGGTGTTGATACAACTATTTTTCATCCGTTTTACTCTACTGAAGAAATCAGAAAGAAATATAACATTAAAGAACCATATATTTTAAGTTATGTTGGTCGATTAGCACCTGAGAAAAACGTAGAATTACTCCCACAGATTGCAAAGCAGCTTCCGGCAGAACTACAGGAAAACGTTCATTGGCTTATTGTTGGTGACGGTCCATCAAAAACTAACCTTGTGAAGGACTGGGAGTATAATGTAACGTATACAGGATTTTTACCACAGAAAGAGGTTGCGAAAATTGTTTCTGCTAGTGATATATTTGTATTTCCTTCTGAAACCGAAACGTTCGGCAATGTTGTTTTAGAAGCATTAGCAACTGGAACACCTGTTGTTGCAGCAAATGAGGGTGGCGTAAAAAATATAGTGCAAGAAGGTTTTACCGGAAAGTTATGTAATAGCCATGATATAGATTCATTTATTAACGCAATTAATTCGATATTATATGATAAGGATTGGCAATATCAGTTGGAACAAAATGCAATTAGATATGCACAAAAACAACGATGGGAAGACCGTTTCGAAGAATTAATCAGCACTTATCAATTTATATTAGAAGAAACAAAAACCAAACAAAAGCATGCTTAAACTGGCATGCTTTTGTTTTTCATAATTAAAGATTAGACAATTTTAAACTCTGTGCTCTAAACATCGAAGCTAACATATACTTCGAAGTACTTTTTTTGGATTTGCTTTCTTCCATTCTTTCCATAGGGAGTGCTGACATAACGCTTCGGCAGAATACTGCGCTTTCCGTGGGCACGGCTTCAGCTAACTTGGTAAAGAAACCCACTTTACCAAGTGGATCTTCAGCTCGTGCTGTTCCCACAGGAGTCTCCGCATTCTGCCTACGCTAATAACATGTCTCTTTCTTATTAAAGCAGAAATAAATCGGAAACCAATTCCTGTGTATTACTTCTCTCAAAAACCAGAACACAACACAAAGCGGAGGCAAGATCTATAGACTTCTCCGGGAACAGCTCGAGCCGATAATCCCGTAAGAAAAGTCCTTCGTTTTCTAAGGAAGCAGATCGCCGCGACCTCGTGGAAAGCGCAGTATCTTGCCATAGCGTATGCAAGCACTCATCTAAAATGAGAATGGGAGAAAGCTTTCTCTGAAAAATTTTTACTGGCCACTCTTCTTAATTAGGAAAATGCATTTTTTGCTAATGAGGAGATGACCATGTCATCCATTGGAGGGTTATGTAGTCCAGCTCGCACATCACGGTAATACTGCTCAAAAGGCATATTTTTAGATAAGCCTCGACCTCCAACAATTCGCATTACAAGATCAACCACTTCATTCGCACTATTAGTAGCAACTAACTTAACAGCACCGAGTTCTTTCATTAATTGCTCACGCTTATGCGGATATGTATCCCATTTCTCTGCTACACTATACATAAAGTACCGCGCCTGTAATAATTTCAAATCGATTTCTCCCACTTTATTTTGAACGTGTTCTACTTCAGAAATCGGCTTATTTAAGCTGTTTGGTTGAAAGTCTTTAGCAAATTGAATCACATCATTGCGAGCCGCAATTGCAATACCTAAGTAGCAAGCCGGAATATGTAGTAACCAACCTTTTGGTCCAGGTCTTTTAGGTTTATCACTTAATTCTACTAAATTCTCACTTGGTACACGTACATTCTCTAAAATTAAGTCATCACTACCTGTACCTCGCATACCTAAAGTATCCCATGTTTTATCAACACGCAATCCTTCTGTTTCTTTCGGAATTAGTATGGAGCCGACAGCATCTTTGTCTTTCACATATGCTGTTACAATATAATAGTCTAGAACTAAAGCCATAGTAGTAAAAGTTTTCTTCCCATTAATGACATATTCATCACCATCCAAAACAGCATTAGTCTCTGGTATCCCACCACGTGTCGGACTACCAGTAGCAGGCTCTGTCGCGCATCGATTTATTAATTTTTGATTTTTCCCTATTTCTTTGGCAATGTAGTCAAATTTTTGGGGAGCCCATAAGTTTTCTTCACTTAACTCTTTGACTACCCCTAAATGCCAGCCTACAGAAAGTGCTGTTGCACCATCACCTTCTGCCAATTTTTCCTGTATTAACAAAAACTCATACAAGGACAGTGCTTCTCCCCCATATTCCTTTGGTAAGGTTAGTGATAAATAGTTTTCCTCTCGTAAATCTTCAACATTTTCTTTCGGTAAACTTGCCTCACTATCTGCTTGTTTTTTTCTATTTTTTATTTTGTTCGCTAATTGTTCCGCTTTATGATAAAGCATTTTATGACGATCTGTCTGAAGAAAGTTACTTGATAAGTCCATAATTTGCCTCCTTTTGTTACTACTTTGATGATAGCGAACTATTATTGTTTTTACCAATAATCTACTCATGTAACGATCAACGAAGAGGTGTATACATCAGAGTCAATCTACACATACTAACGGTAACTTTTTTACCACGAGGTATTTATCATGTTTAGAAAAAAAAACTTTCAATCACAAAAAAATGCTAAACAACCAAATAAAGATTTAAAAGATTTTAATGATTTAGTCCAAATAATGAAAGACAGTGATGATTTCAAGCGTATTAGCCTAGGTAATACGAAAAATATTGAAATTTATTATTATCAATCATTAATTAATACGGATAAGATAGAAGTTAGTCTCTTCGGTAAATTAAAAGATGCAAAGATTGATAACCTGGACGTATTAGAAAATTTACTACCTTTTTCCGAGGCAATCAAAACTTCAGACCTAGAAGTAATGGAAGAAAAATTATTAACGGGATTTATTGCTCTGAAATTCATCAATAATAGTGAAAATATATTACTTATTCCAGCTAAATTTGAAGTAGACAGACAAGTAGCCCAACCTGAAATTGAATTTAGTGTCCTCGGTCCCAAACTTGCATTCATCGAAGATATCAATACCAATATTAATCTAATCCGTAAAAGAATAAAGGTACCTCAATTACTTGTAAAAAATGTTGAAGTAGGGAAAATTACTAAAACAAATATTGCGATTATCTATATAGATGGGGTCGCTAATAAAGATAATGTCGATACAATTGAACAAAGAATTACAGATCTTGAATACGACCAAATCATGGACAGTTCATTTATCGCTCAAATGATATCTGATAATTCCCGATCTCCGTTTCCACCTTTAATGGATACCGAACGGCCAGATCGAGTGAGCAGTGCTTTAGTGGAAGGAAAAGTCGCTATCGTTGTTGATGGTTCCCCACAAGTATTAATAGGCCCAACTACACTTGTAGAATTTTTTGCATCTTATGAGGATTATTTTTTAACGTGGCCTATTGCCAGCGCATTTCGAATTATTCGTATCTTCGCTGTAATATTTTCTGTGCTAATTACACCTATGTATGTCGCTATTTTAACTTATCATTATCACATTGTTCCTGGTGATCTATTAGGGACGATCATTACCTCAAGAAAGGATATTCCATTCCCGCCGATACTGGAAGTTTTAATTTTAGAATTAACGATCGAGTTATTACGAGAAGCTGGGGCACGTCTGCCAACAAAAATCGGTCAAACAATCGGTATTGTTGGTGGTATCGTTATCGGAACAGCGGCAGTAGAAGCAGGTCTTACTAGTAATGTATTACTTATATTAATTGCATTATCAGCACTGGCATCTTTCACTACGCCTATTTATCGAATTGGTAACACAATTCGATTACTGCGTTTTCCGTTCATTATATTTGCCCAGATTTGGGGGATTATCGGGGTCGTCATCGCAATTATGTTTCTCGTGACACACCTTTTAAGATTAACTTCGCTCGGAAGACCATTCCTAGAACCTTTATATCCTCCTCGTTGGAGAGATTTAAAAGATGCGGTGGTTCGCTTACCTTTTAGTGTACAAGGAACTAGGCCCACCATTACTACAGCAGCAGATAAGAACCGAGTAAATATCAATAGGAAAAGGTTAAAACGAGTCAGACGAAAGTAGGTCGATCATGAATCATTTTAAACCTGACATCACGCAAATGGTTTCACCATTTTTGTTACTGTATATTATCCATGCAACCCAAATTGGCGAAGGGATTTTAAGCTTTGAACGTCAAATTGCTGGTATTGCCGGTTATGATGCATGGATTAGCATTATTCTAACTGGACTACTTACTACAATAGTCATAGTTATTATTTGGAAAATAATTGGTGACCAACAGACTGACATCATAGGTATTCACCAGTATGTATTTGGTAACATTCTTGGTAAAGTTTGTAGTTTTGTTTTCGGTATATACCTTCTAATCATTTCCATTCTTGTATTAATTTCTTATATTGAAATAATTCAAATTTGGTTTTTTCCAGATATGTCGATCTACTTTTTTCTGTTTATTTTATTTGTTCTTTTATTATATGTTTGTTTGGGCGGATTTCGAACGGTTACAGGTTTTGCTTTTTTTAGTATTTTTGTAACTGCATTTTTAGCGATATTTAAATATAAAGCTTTTGTTGATGGGCATTTTAATAATTTACTTCCTGTATTTAATACGCCAATTAAAGATATCATTTTAGCAATAGAACCGATGGCATTTTGTTTTTTAGGTATCGAATTAATTTTAATCTATGCTCCATTTATTCACCGTTTTCACTCAGGATTAAAATGGGCTATTTCTGGTAATATTGTGACAACTCTGGTCTATTTTATTTCTGCTGTTGCAATATTTATGTATTACAATGAACAGCAACTTCAGTTCATATCGTGGCCGACCGTCCAATTATGGAAAGTTATCAATTATCCCTTTATAGAAAGATTTGAATATGTCGGGGTCAGTTTACATTTAATTGCCATTGTAGCAAGCAGTTGTCTTTATTTTTGGGCTAGTATCCAATGTTTTCATCGTTTAACAAACATCTCTTTTCGGAAAATTGCTATCTTTTTTTCACTAATAGGGGTCTCAGGTCTTTTATTCATTCACAATTTCCTTATTATTGAAAAAATTACAACCATCATTTCAAGAGTTGGTATTGGTTTATTATTTGTTTATATCCCTTTATTATATGTTTGCCATAAAATAGCAACAGGAGTGAAAAAGAAGCATGCAAGCAAATAAATTATTCCTTATATTAATGTGTTTCTTATTATTAACAGGTTGTATTAAAACGAAAGTAATTGATGATGTTGAATTAATTATGACGTTTGGTTACGACTGGGATTCAGATACGGAAACATACCGAGGGACTGCTGTTGCTCCAATTTACGGTAGTAGTGAGGAAATGGAAAAACGCGAAAATATAACCTATTCAGGAAATGCTAAAACCTTTCTGGATATTAACTCCTTTATTCAAACAGAAACACCATTTCAAGTTGAAGTGGGTAATTTGGTAGGTGTTTTGTTTGGAGAAGAACTTGCAAAAAAAGGAGTCTTAGATATTCTCCATGGCATTAACGAAGCCCCAGATATTGGAAGAGACCTTTATGTAGCCATTGCTGAAGGAGATGCAGAAACATTATTAACTGATGAGTATAATATGGAATTAACACTTTCAAGGTTTATTGAAAAACTGATAGAAAATAATAGTGAAACGAATATTCCTAAAATGAATTTGCATGAATTTAATTATCGATTAACCGGAGAAGGAATGGATCCATTTCTTCCTATTCTGAAACAAAGTAAAACTTCTATCGATATAACAGGTTTAGGCATGATGAAAGATGATAAATTAGTTCACCGAATCCCCTATGAGCAATTTTTCGAATTCACATTGTTATATGAAGATTGCGAAGACCATTCTTATGAATTTGATTGGGAAGAAAAAAACAAGACAGTGGCAATTAGCTCGATTCGATCAGATAGAAGTATACAATGGAAATCTAAAAATGAGGTAGTCATTAAGGCTGATATCTCAGGGACTTTAACAGAATCAAAATCTATGAGTGTGAATAGTTTTGCAAAGAAAAAGGAAATAGAACAAGCAGTTTCAAAAAAACTGGATGAGGAAGCAAATAAATTAATACAGACACTTCAAGAATTAAAAATTGATCCCCTTATGATTGGCGCTTCTGCCAAAAGTAGGTTTAGAGACTGGAGCGAGGAGGAATGGGAAACTCAATATCCAGAAATAACTATTACACCTTCCATCAAATTCAACTTAGATTTAAGTAACATTATTCAATAATACGTGTTCATTTATTCCCTTCGCACCCTTTTTTTGTTATAGTGTATCATGCTAGGGGGGAATGGCTATGCTACAAAAAATAACACAATCGTTCATCATATATATAATTGGTATCATCACGCTAACATTAGGAATATCACTAACTATTCAATCCCATTTAGGAGCATCACCCTTTGATGCTCTACTTGTAGGTTTATACCGAACATTCGGATTGTCGATCGGGAGCTGGGAAATCGTTGTTGGCTTTACCATAGTTATGATCAATGCAGTTGCAATGAAAACAAAACCTGAATTATTTGCCATGCTAACTTCATTAGTTACTGGACTCGGAATTGATTCATGGTTATTTATCCAAGGCTCCTTACTATCACCTGAAAACTGGTTGGAACAGTCTGTTTTACTACTATTCGGTATCGTTTTTAGTGGACTTGGGATTGCAATCTATTTGGAATCTAGCTTTGCACCGAACCCTATGGATCGATCCATGGTTATTTTAACGGATAAAACAGGCCTATCATTTGGTAAATCTCGCGCTATTATCAGTATCGTTTTAGTTATCGTTGCGCTTTTCTTTCAAGGTGACGTAGGAATCGGAACATTACTTAATGCTTTATGTACCGGTGTTATCATTCAAGCGTTACGCCCTTATATCGTTTCGTTCAAGCAGAAATATGTTGTGAGAAAGATAAAGGCCAGCTAACTAAAACGAATTCACACTACGAATATAACTCATTCTCCACTATTTGAAGATTCATAAAAGATCCAAACTGCGAAGTAATGAAAGTTTGTGGAGTGAGGCTTTCCTCCAATCTTTCCATAGGGAGTACTGGGAATACCGCTCCGGCAGAATACTCCGCTTTCCGTGGGCTCGGCTTCAGCTAACTTTGTGAAGAAAGGCACTTCACAAAGTGGATCTTCAGCTCTCGCTGTCCCACAGGAGTCTCCGCATTCTGCCTACGCTAATAACGTTATTCTAACTTTTTAAGAGGAAACACTCGGAAACATTCCCGTTTATTATCTCTTTCAAAAATCAGAACACTACACAGAGCGGAGGCAAGATACGCAGACTCCTACGGGACCAGCACGTGTCCGAAGACCCCGCAAGAAAACGCCCTTTGTTTTCTGAGGAGGCTGAGGCCGTGCCCGTGGAAAGCGAAGTATCTTGCCGTAGCGTATCGTAGCACTCATGAAAATTCAGAATGGAAGAAAGCAAATCCATGAAAAAGTTATTGCGTAGTTTATGATTATTGCGCATCATTTTATACTTGATTGTCTTTCAAAGCAAAAACCTGTTTCTATGTCCAGAAACAGGTTTCTATATTCCGTTTACTATAGTTTAAAATAATTTTTCTAATGTTTCCTTTACTCGGTCTTCTGTAAATGGTTTTACGATAAAATCAGAAGCTCCAGCTTTGATAGCGTCTAATACCATTTGCTGTTGCCCCATCGCAGAACACATGATGATCGTAGCATTTGCATCTTTACTTTTAATTTCTTTCGTTGCTTCTACTCCATCCATTTCTGGCATGGTAATATCCATCGAAACAATGTCTGGT
This sequence comes from Gracilibacillus sp. D59, assembly GCF_052246695.1. NCBI lineage: Bacteria > Bacillati > Bacillota > Bacilli > Caryophanales > Bacillaceae > Gracilibacillus > Gracilibacillus sp. D59. The sequence continues at coordinate 126,237 of NZ_JBQQCK010000006.1, forward strand.
TGTAATTCTTCATACAAACCAGCTGCTTGTTGCCCATTTTCTGCTTCTCCCACTACTTCATGTCCCAAATTCGTAAAGATATTCTTTAATTGCATGCGCATAAAGGCAGCATCGTCTACGATTAATACTCTTGCCAACGTATTCCCCTCCGTTATTCTATGTATTATTATTCATCCGCTACTTGTTGTACTTCATCGATCTCATCCAAACTTAATACATAATCAAGATCTAGTAATAGTAACATACCTCTATCAGCTAGCTTGGCTACACCTTTCATATATTGATAATCTACGCCTTTTACTAATTCAGGTGCATCTTCCACTACTTCAGGTGAAATATCAATAACATCAGTAGCTTCGTCAACAATTAAGCCCACTTGTACATCACGCACATTTGCAATGAGGACTCTCGTTTGTTCTGTAGGCTCTGCTTCTTTCATTCCAAGCCTTGTACGCAAATCAATAATCGGAGTAACACTACCGCGTAAATTGATGATACCTTTAATAAAATCAGAGGTTTGCGGCAATGAAACAATTTCTTCTAGTCTTTCGATGGATCGAATTTGATCAATATTTGTACCATATTCTTGATTATTTAATTTAAAGATAATCGTTTTTGTCATTGTTCCTTCCATTATATTGTCACCAGCCCTTATTGATTTAATAAAAGTGACATTTTCATATCACCAATGCTTGGATAGTGTATATCTACCTCAAGTACTCTCTTAAAACCAGTTAAATTTGCGCTACCACTAATAACAGTTGGATGTGTAATATCCGTTTCAATACCCGCATTTGCTAAATGAGTAGAAAGTCCTCCTGCCAACATATTTCCTAATTCACCTGAAAAAGAATCTAACATTTCATCTGACAATTGCATCCCATACAAAGCTTCCCCAATTGAACTAAATACATTGTGATCAGCTTGAATTAATAGATCTCCTTTAAATGTTCCACTATACCCAATCAATACGCCATATTTTACTTTCAATGGATCAGTTGTCAGTTTTGGTGATTCAAACTGATGTTCAACAGGCACAACATTTTTAATAGTTTGAACAGAGCCATTATATAATTCTTTGATGATTTCATTTACATTTACCTCTGTTGATGATGCCATAAATCATTTCCCCTTAATCTTATCTAGTAATATATAATTATTATTCCTTACAATCCATAATACCTAATGATAAGACAATATACAACAGCATCAACCATTTCAAAGGGAAAACAATGATTTTTAATATTCATTATATCATATAAAAGACCTATTTAAATAAGTAATTTTACCTATTTTTAGAAAAAATAATGGACCATTGTAATAAACATCAAGGTTATTGATATAAGTTATCATTACAAAAGTATTAAATACAAAAACCCGTTTCCCTATATCGGAGGAAACGGGTGAAAATGCCTAATATAACACTTCTTTTTTTCTCCTTACTGAATGGCTTCTTTAACTTCAGTTGCCATTTCTTTAACAGAAACTAAACCACCACCGGAAACATACCAGAAGTATGGATCTAAGTATATGATTTTATCATTCTGTGCTGCTTTTGTTTCTTGAACAAGCTCATTATCTAATGTTTTCTGTGCAGAGGCTTCTCCACCAACAATGGTGTTTCGATCTACTACAAATAAGTAATCTGGATTGGTTTCTGCGATATACTCAAAGCTTACATTTTGACCATGTGTCGCTACTTCAATATTCTCATCTGCTTGAACAACACCTAATTCATCATGAATAAAACCAAATCGCGAACCAGCACCATATGCACTTACACCGCCGTCATTAGTTAAAATAATTAAACCTTTACCATCGGATGATTCTGTTGAAGCTTTTACTTCGTCAACTACTGCCAATACTTCATCCAATTTCTCTGCTGCTAAATCTTCTTTAGCAAAAATTTCGCCTAGCGTTTTCACATTCGCTTGGAATGACTCTAGATAGTTAGCTGTATCTACTCCCATATAAATGGTTGGTGCTAGCTCTTTTAAATCCTCATATACTGCAGATTGGCGACCAGAAATGATGATTAGGTCTGGATCAAGAACAGCTAATGCTTCAAAATCAGGTTCCTTCAATGAACCAACATTTGTATACTCTTCACCTTCATACTTTTCTAAATGAGGTGGGAGATTTCCTTGAGGTACACCTGCAACTTCTACACCTAATTCATCTAAAGTTTCTAATGTACCATAGTCAAACACCACTACTTTTTCAGGATTAACCGGTACTGTTGTTGTGTCTAATTCATGTTCTACAACTACTTCTGCAGGCTGCTCTTCCTCTGACTCTTCTGTACCTTCTGTCTCTTCACCTGATTGACCTTCTGCCTCATTTGCTTGCGCACCACTTTCACTCTCTGCACCGCATGCTGATACAACAAACAGTAACGCTATGAAAGTTATTAAAAAAAACAATTTCTTCATGATTGTACACCCCTTAAATTTTTTAAAATATCTTATTATGAATCACTCTCTCTAGCAGTTACATGTTAATGGGCCCTATCAACATGTATTTTCATGGTGTAAAGTGTTCATGTAAATAACAAATTAATTAAAATATAAGCAAATCTTACATTGATCAATATCTTGAATCTGGATATCCATATCATAGACATCTCGCAGGACATTCTTATCAATCATGTCATTTTTGGGACCTTGATGAACAATTTTGCCATGTTTTAATGCTACGATATAGTCTGAATAAACAGATGCGAAGTTGACATCATGTATAACAATGACAACCGTTTTACCTAACTCATTTACTAGTCTTCTTAACACTTTCATAATTTGCACAGAATGCTTCATATCTAAGTTATTAAGTGGTTCATCTAATAGAATATAATCTGTATCCTGGGCAATAACCATCGCAATAAAGGCACGTTGTTTTTGCCCTCCACTTAATTGATCGAGGAATTTATCTTGCATATCGTTAAGCTCCATATAATCAATCGCATCGTTGATAAATTTACGATCTTCTTTTGTCAATCTTCCTTGAGAGTAAGGAAAACGACCAAAGCTAACTAGTTCCTTCACGGTTAATCTTACATTTAAGTGATTGGATTGCTTTAAAATCGCTATTTTTTTTGCTAATGTATTGCTTTTGACGGATGAAATTTCCTGATCATCAATTCGGACTTCGCCGGAATCCTTTGTTATTAAGCGGCTGACGATCGATAGCAATGTACTTTTACCTGCACCATTCGGACCGATAAAAGATGTAATTTTCCCTTTTGGAACCGAAACAGAAACCTGATCGACAACTGCGGTATTACCATACTTTTTTGTAATATCCTGTACTTCTACCATGCTTTATTCTCCTTTAAAATCAGATATAAGAAATAAGCTCCACCAATGAAATTAATAATTACACTTAATGTTGTTTCAAAAGAAAAAATACGATCTACTACTAATTGTCCACCTACTAAAGCAACAACACTTACCAGTGCTGAGGCAATCAACAGATAACTATGGCGATAAGTTTTCATAAACTCATAGGTGAGGTTTGCGACTAACAACCCTAAGAACAGAATGGGACCAACTAATGCGGTTGCAACAGAAATCCAGATTGCTATCACAATTAATAACCGTTTTACAACGTGATCATAGTCAATACCCAAGTTGATCGCATGTTCTTTCCCTAATGACATCACATCTAAAAACTTTATGTACTTCCAAAAATAAATAATAGTAATAATGATGAGAATGATTGCAAACCAAAGTATATCGGTATTTACGTTGTTAAAACTTGCAAACATTCGATTTTGTACAATCATAAATTCATTTGGATCTATTAATACTTGCATAAAAGAGGATAAACTTCCGAAAAAAGTACCAAAAACAATCCCTACTAATAATAAAAAGTAAACATTTTTCTGTTTTTTAAACAGCATATTATAAAGTAAAAAGGCAAATACAACCATCGCTCCGACAGATAACATAAAGTTCAAGTTCGGATTTACCGCAAAGACACTTGTAGAACCAAAGACAAATATTAATAAGGTTTGCAGTAATACATATAACGAATCTAAACCAATTACACTCGGAGTTAAAATCCGATTATTCGTGATTGTCTGAAATACTACTGTGGCGATTGCTATAACAGATCCTGTGACAATGATTGCTAAAACTCTGCTGAATCTTCTTGGCAATATGTATTCCCAATTACCAGGAATACCTGCAAACAAATAAATAGCAACTAGGATAAGACTCAATATAATTAATACCGTTAATTTTGACTTAAGACGCATATGCCGATCTCCTCATTATTAAGTAAAGGAAGATCCCACTACCGATAACGCCAACTGTTACACCAATGGCAATTTCATACGGGAATATAATAATTCTTCCTAATATGTCACAAGCTAATACAAATACAGCTCCTAGTAATGCTGTATGTGGCAAGCTGTTTTTTAAATGGTCTCCTCGATATATAGAAACGATATTCGGAATAATTAAACCTAAGAACGGAATCATTCCCACTGTCAATATAACGACTGACGTTATAATAGCTACGATTACCAGTCCCACATTCACTACGCGTTTATGATTCATCCCCAAATTCTTGGAAAAGTCCTCACCCATGCCTGCTATCGTAAATTTATTTGCATAAATATAAGCAAAAATCACTAAAGGCAAACTTATGTACAACATTTCATATCGTCCTTGCAGGATAAGAGCAAAATTTCCTTGCAACCAGGAAGACATATTTTGAATGAGGTCATTTTTATAAGCAAAAAATGTGGTGATGGAACTAACTATATTCCCAAACATTAAGCCAACTAACGGAATGAAAATGGGATCTTTAAATTTAACTTTACCAAGTATTTTCATAAAGACAAAGGTTCCTAAGAGCGCAAAAGTAAATGCAACTACCATTTTCTCAATTGGGCCTGCTGTAGGAAAAATCATTAAAGCTACTAAAATACCAAATCGCGCAGAATCCATCGTACCCGCTGTTGTTGGAGAAACAAATTTGTTTCGACTTAATTGTTGCATGATTAATCCGCAAATACTCATGCTCATTCCCGCAATGATAATACTTATTACACGTGGAAACCTGCTTATAACTAATATTTCTTTTTGATCCTCTGTTAATTGGAGTAAGTCTTTGGGATTTAATTCAATTACCCCAATAAATAGAGAAATCACAGATAAAATAAGTAATAATACAAGTAAATATCGCTTCTTCATAAATTCCTTAGCCTTCCTGTTCACTTTTTAATAATGATATTCATTATCAATTAGACTATTATAATATTATCACAATACTAAAAACTGTCAATAGTTTTTTGAAAATTAAGGAAAATGGATTTGTGATTAGATAGAAATTAGAGGAATATGTAAATGTGCGCTATAATTACGTATGTTATGCTATTGAAGAAAAGGAGAAAAATAATGGTTATTATTATCGATAATTATGATTCATTTACATATAATCTTGCACAATATTACCGGCAAATAACGGAAGATGTACTAGTTTTTCGAAATGATAAGATTACGATGGAGAAAATCAAAACACTTCGCCCTGATTTGATTGTATTATCTCCTGGTCCGGGATCACCAGAAGATCAAAAAGAATGCATATCAATATTAGAGTATTTTCATGCATCGACCCCTATCTTAGGAGTATGTTTAGGCATGCAAATTATTGTACATTATTTTGGTGGACAAGTTTCGAAAGCGGCAGTCCCAATGCATGGGAAAGTTTCGAAAATTAAGCATTGCGGTAAAGGTGTCTTCGAATCTTTACCAAATAATATTTCTGTAGCTAGGTATCATTCTCTAATCACCCAAAAACTTCCGGATAATGAATTGTTTTCAACTGCAGTAACTTGTAATGAAGAAATTATGGGGATAAAGCATAACCATTTTAAAGTGGAAGGAATACAGTTTCATCCAGAAGCAATCCTTACTGAGTATGGTTTTGATATGATCAAAAACAGTTATAAGCAGGCGATTGATGGAGTGGATTATAATGAATAAAATATTTTTACAATTTAATTTTCTGAATACTATCCAGCAATTTATCAACCCGATTAAAGTATGGAATACGTATCAAATTAGTGAAATAGCTAGTATATTTGAAGAGTTGGAACAATTTCTCAACAGCGGCTATTACATTGCAGGCTTTGTCTCATATGAAGCCGCACCAGCATTTGATCCCAGTTTTCATGTTCACAAAAATAACGAGTTACCATTAGTTTGGTTGGCTGCATTTGAGAAACCAACTGAAAATACAGATAATATAGAAGACAACGATTTTCGGTTATCAGAGTGGAAACATTCTACAAGTTATCTAGATTATCAAAAAAATATAAAAAAAATAAAGAAGGCAATAGAACAAGGAAACACGTATCAAGTTAATTACACGACAAGACTTAAATCACATTTTAGAGGTAATCCATATTCGTTTTTTCAACAATTAGTAAATAATCAGGAAGCATCCTATAGTGCCTACCTTGATACTGGTTTCCATCAAATATTATCCGCATCTCCAGAATTATTTTTCCAAGTGAAAGATGGAAAAATCGTCACAAAACCAATGAAAGGTACAATACAACGTGGGCGAACTTATGAAGAAGATCTTCAATTCAAACAAAAGTTAAAACATTCGGAAAAAGATCAAGCAGAAAACGTCATGATTGTTGATCTATTACGGAATGATATCGGGCGAATTGCTAAACCTGGTTCCGTCAGAGTAAAAAGCTTGTTTGATATTGAAACATATCCAACTGTTCACCAAATGACATCTACCGTCGAAGCAAATTTGGAAAAAAAGAAGGTATTTGATTGGTTTCAAGCATTATTTCCCTGTGGTTCGATTACAGGTGCACCAAAAGTAGAGACAATGAAATATATTGCAGAGTTAGAGGATACTCCAAGAGAAGTATATTGCGGTGCCATTGGCTGGATTTCCCCAAAACGAGAAGCTATTTTTAATGTTCCAATTCGCACCGTTTATATTAATGAAAATCACGCCATTTACGGTACCGGTGGAGGTATTACGTGGGATTCAACAAGTGAAACTGAATATCACGAGTTAAACCAAAAAACAGAAGTTTTACATCAAAAAAGAAATGTTATCTCATTATTGGAATCAATAAAATTAGACAACGGAGATTATCCATTAATGACTCACCATCTACGAAGACTATACCAGTCGACACAATATTTTGGTTACCCTTTTCACGAGAATGAAGTAAAAGAAAAGTTAGCGATATTAGCAAACCAGTATCAGAACGGTTGTTATAAAGTTCGGCTTGTCTATCATCCATCAGGCAGTATAGAATTAGAACATCAGCCTATCATTCAATTAGATGAACCTATTCAAACAGTGTTAGCATCTGAACCAATTGATAAAAGAAATATTTATTTATACCATAAAACAACGAACAGGGAGTTGTACCAGAAATTAGATCAAAATAAACCTTCTCATGTCCTATCTTCGCTTTTATGGAATGAAGAAGAACATATAACGGAGTTCACTATTGGTAATGTTGTGGTAGAAAAAAACGGTCAATTTTTTACACCACCTGTTTCAGATGGCTTACTTCCGGGTACTTTTCGAGAACAATTAATTGAAGAGAACATTGTAATAGAGAAAAGTATACGTTTATCAGAGTTACCAAAATACGATCAGATATGGTTTATTAACAGTGTTCGGGGATGGGTTAGTGTACAGTTAAACGGATGATGCTCAAACAAATAAGTCGCTAGTACCACTCACTTTTTGTTAAAATCTGAGTAGAGATTAATTAGGAGGTATAACCATGAATGCATATGAAGAATATATGAGAGAAATTACACAATCCATGCGAGATGAGTTAACCAATGCTGGTTTTGAAGAATTAGTAACACCTGAGCAAGTAGATCAATTTATGTCTACAAATGAGGAGACTGCACTTATTGTAGTAAACTCAGTTTGTGGATGTGCAGCTGGGTTGGCACGCCCTGCAGCTGTTCAATCGTTAAACGGGGAGAAGAAACCGGCCAAGCTAGCTACAGTGTTTGCCGGACAGGATCGTGAAGCAACAGCGAAAATGCGTGAATATTTTAAAGGTGTAGAACCTTCTTCTCCTTCAATGGCAATTGTAAAAGGCGGAGAATTAAAACACTTTATTCCTCGCGAACAAATTGAGGGACATGAAGTAGAAGACATTATCACTCAGCTGACCAATGCTTATTCTGAATTCTGCTAATTTTTATTTTTCAAGAAAAGATATCTAATAAGGAAGCTGAGACAAAAGTGATTTGATAAGAGAACTGCGAAAAACCCACTCAGTCTTATAACTATATGCTAAGTAGGTCTATGGCGATTGCTATTAGTAGCCATTTTGAAATATAACAACAGAATGACCACCACTCCGGCTGCCCACTCCCCTTTCCGTGGGGTTTGCCCTTCAGCTAACTTTTTCGAGCAAAAACCGCTCAAAAAAGTGGATCTTCAGGGCAAACGAGGCCCACAGGAGTTGAAGTGGGCGCCTTCGCTTCATGCATGCGCTACAACAATTGTCAGACCTAGCAACTTGGGTTATTATCACCGTAAAAGTGCATTAATAACGCATTTGATCACTCACATGGTTAATTTTCCATATGCTTTTTCTACAACGTTTATGACAGTTAGCTTTTTGAACTTTCGAAAAGCATAGTATAAAGAAAGTGAGACTATGATCAGGGTGTTAGCGTCCGTTATCTCCCGCTTAGCTTGATGTGGGGGTTTAAGCTTCGTGATATATAGAAAAGCCCGTTTCAACTAGTTTGTTGAAACGGGCTTTTCATTAGTTGTTATGAACCTACGCGACGTACGTGTCCTGAGAATTTTGATTTCCAGTAACCACCGCTCATGTCAGCGATTGCTACACCTGTTGAGCTTTGAGAACCAATAAATTTGTTATTGCCTATGTAGATACCAACATGGCCGTTAGTTTTGTACGTATTAAAGAATACAAGGTCCCCTGGTTGCATATTGCTAGGTGATACTTTAGTTCCTACTGAATCTAACAGTGAGGTACTTGCAGGTAAGTTAATTCCAGCCTGTCTGAATGCCCAACTTACAAAACCTGAACAATCAAAACGTCCTGTAGCAATATCATATGCTGTTCTACCACCACCAAAAACATAAACAGAGTTGCCAATATACTTTCTACCAACCGTGGTTACTATGTCTACTGTACTACCACTTATTGGAGCAGCATTGGAAGAATTGCTAGAATACTGTTCAATAGCATTATCACTTGAACCATTTGAATTACTATTTGATGATGATCCATTAGCACGTTGTTGCGCTTCTGCTTCTTTAATTGCTTGTTCTTTATTTGCTAAAATTTCATCTTCGATTTTTAAATCATCCAAAATATCACTATTTTTTTCTTCTTTTTCTTTTAATTCCTCTTTTAACTCTTCATTTTGCTCTTTTTGTGCAATAATTTGTTTTTGCATTTCTTCATATTCTGCTTTCATATCTTCTAATTCTTTTAACTTTTTGTCTAACTTTACTTTATTCTTTTCCACTTGTAACTTATCTTTTTCTTGAGACTCTAGTAAATTTTTGTCAGCTTGTGTAATCTTATGTACTAATGCCACTCTATCAACAAAATCTACGAAATTAGTAGCACCAAATAATACTTCTAGATAACTAGATGAACCACCATTTTCCTGTAATGAAGAAATTCTTTCCTTAAGAATTTCATTTCTTCGATCAATTTTTTGTTGGATTTCTTCGATTTTCGCTTCCAGATCACTTACTTCTGTTTCAACACTCGTTATTTCACTTTCCGTTTCCTTTATCTTTTGCTCGTTATCTTCGATTGCTTCATCGAACCTTAAAATTTGTTCATTTAATCCTATTAATTCTTCTTTAATTTCCTGGATTTCTTGTTCTTTTTCGTCAATATTAGATTGTACTTCGGATCGTTGTGCTTGAATTTCTTCTTTTGTTTCAGCGTTAACGGTCTGAACAAAAAACAAACTTGACATGATCGTTAATACGACAGCAGATTCCTTCACTATTCCTCTTATTTCTCGCACTCGATTCCCCTACTTTCCAACAAAATTTATTTATATATTCTCTCTATGTAGGCCCCTTTAAACGAAAGGGTTTTCATGTAGTCTTTTCATCCTATCTTTCGAACCAAAGCCATTGTAACATAGTAAGATTTCACCAATGTTATGTGAATGTTACAAATATATTTCAAAACTATCAGAACTTATGTCACCTTATGTCGAACAACATTTAATAACTTAACATAAAAAAGAGCCCTTGCCAAGAGCTCTTGTTATTCTTCCATTAATTTCTGTTTGTTAAGATATGCTTTCTTTTCTTGTATTTTTGAGAAAGCTTTATGTGCGGGCATCGTTACTGCGATAGCAATTAAACTCATGCTAAAGAACAAAGCCAATCCTTGGAAATACCATAGCCCATATGTAATACCAAACATGCTCAATACCATAATTAGTGTCGGTAACGGATTTAATATCATAATAAAAAAAGCACTTTTAATTACTTGCAATACTTTCATATCATAGTGAACATAAACAGGGAATAGATAAAAAGAAGTTAATATGAAAAGTATCGAAATAAATAAAAATGGAATAGTAAGCAACATCACATAATCACTTTCAACTACTGTGATAAATAGGAAATCTAAGTATAATATATAGCCTACCGCGCCTGTTATATACCCAAGAATATTCGATTGTACTATTGATTCACGGAAGGCTTTCCAAAAAGTTTTAAACAGAGGAATATCAGTATTTCCTGAAACCCATTTTTTTACGATTGTAAAGGTTGCAGCAGTCGATGGAAATAAACCTACTAAAATGAGTCCACCTAACGTAAACCCAATCCATAAAAGGTTCAAATATGCTACTTTCGTTATCCATTCAAATGCTTTATTTAATGCGTTCATACTAACATCCCCCTTAAACTTAGTAGAGATAATTGTAAATTATTCTCCAACTATAACCTCTGTTTATTAACCTTTCAAACCACTAGTACTAATTCCTTCTACAACATAACGTTGGAAAATGAAGAAGATAATAAATACTGGAATTAAGGATACAACTGACATCGCGAACATAGCACCCCAATTAGATACTGTTTCATTACTTAAGAACATATTCAATGCCATTGAAACAGTATATTTAGAAGGACTATTCAAATATAATACTGGGCCAAGTAAGTTATCCCATGTCCAGTAGAATGTAAATATTGCTGTTGTCGCAAGTGCCGGAACGATTAAAGGTAAAATAATTCGGGAATAAACACCAAACGTATTACAGCCATCAATAATCGCTGCCTCATCCAACTCCCTTGGTATTGTTCTAATGAATTGAACAAGTAAAAAGATAAAGAACGGATGACCAAAATATGCTGGTACCACTAATGGTTTTAGAGAGTTTAACCAGTCTAATTGTGCGAAAATGATATATTGAGGAATCATTACTACTTCGTAAGGAAGCATTAATGTCATAATCATAATCGCAAACCAAAAGTTTCTTCCTTTAAATTTAAGTCTTGCAAATCCAAACGCAATTAAAGAACAGGAAATTAAATGGCCGATTAAAACCAGGACAACAAATATAGCTGTATTGGTAATAAACGTACCAAAACCATAGTCACCGAATCCTTGCCACCCTTGGGCATAGTTAGAAAATACAAATGGATCTGGTATGAGTTGATCAGCTGTGATAAATATTTTTTCACTTAATTTAAAGGAACTCATTGTTAACCAAAATACTGGATACAATAGTAAAACAGCGAAGCCACCGACAATTACATGATAAATTAACTTTTTAATATGCTTAGGTTTCATCGGTTATCTGCCTCCTTCTGATTCATAGTGGACCCAATATTTGGATGATAGAAAAATTAAGGATGTTAAAATCGCAATAATAATTAACATAACCCAAGCCATTGCGGATGCATATCCCATATGGAAGAATTCAAAACCTTGCATGAACAAGTATAAAGAATAAAGCAATGTACCATCTAAAGGTCCACCCGTACCTTTTGAAATAATAAATGCAGGTACGAAAGTCATAAATGCTGCGATCGTTTGCATTATTGCATTAAATAATATGACGGGACTTAACATCGGAATTGTAATCGTAAAGAATTTCTGAAAAAAACTGGCACCATCAACACTTGCTGCTTCATAGTAGCTCTGAGGTATCGATTTTAAACCAGCTAAGAAAATTAACATCGATGAACCAAACTGCCAGACTGAAAGGAAGATAAGCATCCATAGTGCTGCTGTCGGGTTTCCAAACCATCTGACCGGATCAATACCTATAGTCATTAGAGCAATGTTCACAATACCATCATCACCAAAAATGTTTCTCCACATTATCGCTACTGCAACACTACCTCCAATTAAAGATGGTAAGTAATATAATGTACGGTATAATCCAACCGCCCTGGATGCAGTGTTTAAGAGCATCGCTACAACTAATGCGAATCCAAGTCGTAAAGGTACTCCTACAAATACATATATAAAGGTAATTTTCAAGGAGTGCAGATACCTTGGATCAGATGTAAACATTTTTTTGAAATTGTCTAAACCAACCCACTTTGGAGAATTAAATAAATCGTAAGTTGTGAATGAAAAATAAAAGGAAGCAATTATAGGAATTATTGTAAAGGCTAAAAAGCCAATAATAAAAGGTCCGATAAAGAGGTATCCCCATAGGTTTTGCTTCATATGTGTTTGCATTTGATTAAGCTCCCTTCTCATTATAGGTTGTTGAAAAATGATAGCTGATCACAAAGCGATCAGCTATCAGCAAGTTTAATGTTCATTAATTTCCAAGAATACCTTCTGCTTGACTTCTGAAGTGTGCTGCTGCATCCTCTGCTGAAATTTCACCGTATGATAATTGTTCTGCAAGACTGTCTAATGCTGAAATAATTTCACCAGCACCAGCAGGGTCTGGAGCTCCCATTTCCGTACTATTTTCCTCTACCCAAGAAATGTACTCAAATACTTCTGCTTGAGAAGCGGAAACTTCACCTTTTAATTCTTCTTTGACTACCGTAGATACTGGTACACCACGGTCACCTAAGATTAATTTATTTGCTTCTACATCATTTACAAAGAAACTGATAAATTCAGCTGCTGCTTCTTTTGCTTCAGAGTTTTCTGAAACGGAGAAGAACATACTAGGCTTTAAGAATAAACCGTCTGACACATTTGGGCCGGGCATTGGAGCAATATCAAATTCATGCTCTGACATATCCTCTAAACCTACAAATTGGTTTGACCATTGGAAAATACCAATACCTTCCCCTTTTACTGTAGGGTCGTCCTCAGGACCCGCTAATTGAGCCATAAAATCTGGAGTTGGTGCTGCTTTCTTTTCCACTTGCTCTTGTACCATTGAGAAGAAATCGACAAACAATTGATCATCCTCATAACCTAAACCGCTTCCATCTTCAGCATACAAGCGTTGACCATGTTGACGTAAGTAGTAATTAAAGAATACGTCAGCTTGGAAACCTGTATCAAAGTATATTCCTGCATCTGCAGCTTTTTGTGAAATTTCCTTATAATCATCCCACGTCCAATTCTCAGGAATTTCGTCAACCCCTACTTCTGCTAGTAATTCTGGATTATAGTGGAAACCAACTGCATTTACGCCAAGGTTAAAACCATAGATACCATCACCAACAGTACCACCATTTACAATATCTTCTGAAATATTTGTAACATCAATTTGATTTCCAATATAAGGTGTTAGATCAGCTAATTGATTATTTTCCGCATATTGTGATAAATAAGATAAGTCCATTGCAATAATATCTGGTAATTCATTTGCAGCTGCTTGTGGCGCTAACTTTTGCCAGTAGTCATCCCAGCTAGCATATTCAGGTTCAATTGTTACACCAGGATTTTGTTCTTCGTACATTTCAATAACTTCTAATGTGTAATCATGACGTGGTTGAGAACCCCACCATGCTATTCTTAATGTTATATCATCTCCACTTGCTTCTGAATCATCAGAACCAGTGTCTTCTGTTGTTTCTTCTGTTGAATCACTGCCTGATTCTTCAGAGCTATCCTCGCCTCCACATGCTGCTAACCAAAGGATCATCATTATTCCTAACAGTACCAACAAAGATTTTTTCATTTCTTTCCCTCCCCTTTCTATTCGCTGTAAGCGATTACAGTTATATAATAGCAGATATCGACATGTAAGTATGATAGAAAAATCAGTGGTAAATGTTTAAAAAGAAGAGGTATTTGTAAAGAAAGACTATGATCAGTGGGGGGGTTTGCCCCCCCACTGATCATTAGCAAAACTTATCAGGGTGATAGCGTCTGTTTTCCCTAACTTATCCTTGTGTTACTTGAAGCTTTAAGTAGGGGGCTTACGACCGTTAGCACCGTGATAAACGTTATCTTCACCCTTCATTTGACTTAATTATTTCAGATGGCGTAAAACCTTTCATTCTTTTAAAAATTTGGCTGAAATATTGTGGGTTATTACCAAACCCTAATCTCTCTGCTAACTCAAATACTTTAATATCCTGTTCAGCTTCTATAATTTCCACTGCTTTATTAATTCGTGCATTTGTTACATAAGATGAAAAACGTTGGCCAATTTCTTTTTTGAAGGTTTTTCCTAAATAATCAGCATTCATATAAAGACAATTATTGGCTAGCCATTGAAGTGATAATTCAGGATTCTCAATCTCTTCTTCAATGCACGTTAACATTTGTCGTACCACTTTTGAATATTTTTGTGGTGTTTCATCTTGCATAATCATTCTTTCGAACAGATTCTCGAAAAAAGTAACAAAATCAGTGATATGCTGGTAATCCTCCATTCGACCGATTACTTGAACCCGATCTTCTGTCGAATGATGTGACATCTTACTCATTAATAATAAATAAATTTGAATAAAATATCCTCTTGTAATCTTTGGGGCAACTTTATCTTCTTTCAATTTTTCCATAAAACCTAACACATAGGCAAGAGCTTTCTGCTTCTGACGTTGTTTGACATAATACAAAATAGTATCAAGATCAATTTCAATATCTGACTTTAACTTTTCATTAAAGTGAAACCAATCTTGATATGTAATGAGACTATATCTTGGTTGATAAAATACTTGCTGCACCATTTCTTCCAATGTGGGGATTTTTTCTATTTGTTCTTTCGCAAAACTTTTGGATAATACGGAAGTCGTAATAAATGTAGTTTGAGTTTGTTCCATTTCTGTTTGCATAAAATGATAAATTTTTTCTTGATTTGCCATAGAATAGCGCATCATCACGATTACTTTATTTTCTATTAAAGTGGTGATAACTTGTTCATTTAGCAATGTTTGATTGATCGTTTCTAACAGACCGTTGATTTGATCGTATGCTATTTTTCCTTCCATGAAAAGCATCCAAAAAAAGAATGGTTCTGAAGAATAGATTTCTTCCACCATATTTTTCATTTTAGATCGACTATTTTCAGTTATTTGATCGTAAATAAAAAACTGCTTTAAAACTTCTTCATTATCATGAACCGTATTTTTTGATACTTCTTCTTCCATTGCCTTCATATATTCTAAAGCTTCTTCTTCTTCTCGCTTTTCTTTGACAACATCAAGTAATGCCTCTGAAATTTTGCCTTCATTACATGGTTTTAACAAGTAATGCTTTACTCCATACCGCATTGCTTGTCTCGCATATTCAAATTCGTTAAAACCGGAGAGAAAAATCCATTTTATAAATGGATAATCTTCTTTCGCCTTTTTCACTAGTTCAATACCATCTAAACCCGGCATCGTTATATCCGTAATAACGATGTCAGGTTGCTGTTTCGATATAAAATCATACGCTTCCAGGCCATTCATTGCTTTCCCTATTAACTCTGTATCATGTTGATTCCAATCAACAATGACCGAAATACCATCTAGGATCATACGCTCATCATCTACTAATAACACTTTGTACATAAGATTCATTATCCCCCTTCGGCAAAATGATGGAAACCTTCGTACCACTTCCAATTTCGCTGTCAACTATAAGTCCAAATTCCTCTCCGAAAAGTATTTTGATACGTTCACTAATATTTCGTAGTCCTATCCCCGTACCCTTTGGCTGGTAGTCGCCTGATTCAATTTGATCTAGGTAAGACTTTTGGATGCCCGGTCCATTATCCTCTACGAAAATAAACAACCCATCTTCGTTTTCTTGAATGGAAAGATGAATTTTACATACACCTATCATTTCCTGAAGACCGTAGCGAATTGCGTTTTCTACTAATGGTTGAATAATAAATTTGGGCACCGGAACTTGTAAGTATTGCTTCGGTATATCTTTGGTAAACTGTAGCCTTTCATCAAAACGGTAACTTTGAATCGTAATATAGTGATCTACTATCGTAAGTTCTTCTTCGAGTGGAATCAACGCATCTTTCATATTAATGGATGCTCGTAAAACATAACCGAGCGACTCAGCCATTTGCGAAATTTTCTTTTCTCCAATTATTTTGGCAGACCAATTGATTGATTCAAGTGTATTGTAAAGAAAATGTGGATTTACTTGTGCCTGCAATGTTTTAAATTCTGATTCTTTAATTAATAGTTGTTTTTTATAATTTTCTCCAATTAAATAATTAATTTGATTCATCATTTTCTTGAAATTCTCATGCATTTGCCCTGCTTCATCTTTGGTTAGCTCTGTTTCCATTCCGACATCATAATAATCAAGGTCACCTGTCTGAACTTTTTTCATTTTTTTATTCAAACTTTCAATCGGATTAACAATCGTACCGGTAAACTTAGTTCCTAAGAAAATCATTAGTAAAAACAATGCAAAATATGTTAAAAAAACAGCCGTACGCGCTTTCGTAATCACGGTGAACAAATTACTATAGGGTGTTAAGATCATATAAGTCCAATCTAAGTGATTCGCTTCTGAATAAGTTAAGAAATACCTTTCTCCTTTATGTTTTATAATTTGATAGCCTTTGTGGTTGTCCATAAAATCAGATGGCTTAATCTCATCCAACTCATTTTCATCGGCGAATACTTGCTGTTCATTTTGATCAAAAATGAGAAAGTTTGTCTCTTGTTCTTCAAGATTACTTGTCAGTTCTTCCATAATTTCATTAATATCCACTCTTATTCCTACAGTTCCTAATCTTTCAAAAGAAAAATCCAAATATTCACGAATATCTCGAACTGCCATAACTGTTTCATCATTTTCAGATGGGGATACCCAGTTAACACCACCTTCTTCTTCGCGTGCAGCATCCTTTACCGTACTTAACCTCTCTTCTGATAAATTCATCATAAAATTACCACTAGCGTATTCTTTGTCATTTGTGTCATACACTTGAATAGATTGAACATACTTATTTAATGCCCCGATATGTAATAATCTTTTTCGAAGTTCGTTTCCTATCATAAATTGATCGTAGCTTGATTCAGTATTTTTCAATTCTAATAAATAGGATTGGACATATGTATCGGTGGTTATTTGATAGGAAAGGCGTTCCATTTTTTTTAATTCTGCCTCTACCGAATTAGTTGAAACTTGTAAAGCTTGAGCAGATTGTCGATAAATTTCTTTATTATATATGTTGAACGCGTATTGTAAGATCGACAAACCACCAATACTAAAAGCAAGAAGCACTAAAGATGTGAGAAAAACCATTTTATACTTAAGGCGTAAATTCAAATATTTTAACCGTATCTTTTTTAATACCATAACACCCACCCTTCCTGCTAACGCTTACAAGTATTATAATTTGGTTGTTAGTATTACGTCAATTCGGCTACCTTTTAGCTGAAATATAAAGTGTTTATTTTCGTCTATTTTATATAACATACTATTAGGTTGGAATTCTTCAGAGACAAATAGGGAGCTATATAACTAATGAAAAAATTAAGTTTATTATTGATAATTTGTTTACTCTCGTTCTTATGCAGTTGCAGTAACAAACCAATAAAAGAACACGCTTATTCCAGTCATAACCTGACACCTTTATCAACCATTGAATCCAATAGCAGGTTAATTACTAAATTATATCAGATCGCTAAAGCAGGAAAAGTATCAAGTGAGAAATGGAGAAGTGGTAAAGATACTATAATGGCTGTGGAGAAAGACTGGGGTTTGCCAGATAAAAAGTCAGAAGCTAGTTCTGGCACTTATTCGACATACGACAAACAACATACCGTATTTGGATTTAATGAAAAAGGACAAATTTTCGACTTAAGATCTTATTCTAATACATTACAATACATTACTCAAAATGAGACTGAACAAGTATTAGGTAAACCTGATGAAATAAGACACTTTCAGGATCAGAATATATATGTCTATCAAGTAAACCAAGCATATCAATTAAAATTAATATTTCCTCCAGAAGCTAATGACTCTGATAGAAATTTGAGCCACATTTCGGTTGTCTATTTGCCATGGGATCCTTCTGTAAAAGAAACAGTACCTTCTTATTCTATAGATTCCATGACCATAACCGAAAAAATTGGTCAATTAATGATGATCGGTCTGGACAGTACAACCATTGATCAACAAGTGACTCAATATATAAAGGAAAAAAAGGTCGGAGGATTTATCTTATTACAGCATAATATCGAAAATACCCAACAAACAGTTGATTTAATGAATGATTTAAAAAAGGCTAATGACAATCAAATCCCTTTATTTTTAGGAGTTGACGAAGAAGGCGGACGAATAACAAGGTTTCCTGAAGAAATCGTAGCTAGTCCATCAAGTCAAGCAATTGGAAAAAAGAATGACAGTGAATGGTCTTATCAGATCGGAAAATTGCTAGCCAAAAAAGTGAAAGCATTTGGTTTTAATATCAATTTTGCTCCTGTCCTCGACATCAACAGTAATCCAGATAACCCTGTAATTGGAGACCGTTCTTTTGGGACCAAATCTGATATAGTGAGTAAGATGGCAATCGCACAAATGAAAGCCATGGCAGATGAAAATGTCATTTCAGTTGGTAAACATTTTCCTGGTCACGGGGATACAAGTGTTGATTCACATATCGATCTTCCTCGTCTTGATCATTCAATTGATAGATTGCATCAAGTAGAACTCGTACCTTTTCAACAAGCGATTGATCATGGAGCTGAAGCAATGATGATCGGTCATTTATTGGTACCATCGATTGATCCAGACAACCCGGCTACTTTATCAAAAGAAATAATTCAAGGGTTGCTCAGACAGCAATTAGGTTTTGATGGACTTGTGATAAGCGATGATTTAACAATGGGCGCAATTTTAGAAAATTATGCAATTGGTGAAGCAGCTGTCAAAGCAATTCAGTCAGGGACAGATTTATTACTGGTTTGTCATGGATATGACAAAATCGACAAAGTGTTTACAGCAATTGAAAAAGCTGTGAACAATGGAGAAATTTCGATGGAAAATTTGAATGACAGTGTAAATCGTGTATTAAGACTGAAAGAGAAATATGGTATAACAGATAGAAAAATCAAGTCTATAGACGTCGATAAATTAAATCAAGAGTTAAAAGAATTATTATCTTCAACCTAAGATAAAGAATGATGACGGACGTACTCAGTAAATGATCGTCCGTCTTTGAATTTAATCCAACTTTATCACGGTGCTAACCGTCTGATAGGCCTCCACTGATCATATTCCCACTTTATAAGAATAAGAACTACTGATCCTCCGAGAAATCTTTGAATAAGCTACTGCCCTTTTCTCTTTTACTCTCCACATTTATTTCAGATCAACAAGTATATATTTTTTTATGAATCCATAGTTAAATAATACTAATCGGGATAATCTAAAACAGTATAGTGGTACGTGGAAATTATCAGAAGAAATAACAAAGGAGAATATCATGGATTTTACAGAAATTACGATTAGAATTGTATCTTCATTTTTTGTTCTTTTACTACTCACTAGAATAATGGGCAGAAAAGAGCTGAGACAGTTAACATTTTTTAATTTTGTCTCTGGAATTGCAGTTGGTTCAATTGCAGCTTCTCTTGTTGTGAATCAATACTTAGACATCTGGGCTGGGATATATGCTTTATGTGGATGGGCTATTCTCACCATCATTATGGGAGTAATTGATATTAAATCAAAGAAAGCTCGAGAAGTTATCCAGGGACAGCCGATGATTCTTATTAAACAAGGGAAAATTATGGAAGATGAAATGCGAAAGGCCAGATTAGATATCAATGCTTTAAACGCTATGTTGAGAAAGAAAAATGTATTTTCTGTTGCTGATGTTGATTATGCCATTTTCGAAAGTGACGGGACACTCTCTGTAATGAAAAAAGATAATAAACAGACAATAACAAAAAGTGATATGAATATTCAAATGGTTAAAACAGAACCATTTCCCATATCTACCGAAGTTATTTCTGATGGAAAGATCAACAAGAAAAACTTATCTAAATTAAACCTTAATGAAAATTGGCTTGATACACAATTGAAACAGGCTGAAATTAACTCCATCTCCGATATCTTTTTCGCTGAGATACAAAAAGATGGAACATTATATATAGACACAAGGGATGATCATATTTCTAAGCAATAGTTATCTGAGAAATTGTACGCAAATGAATGTTTCTACAAAATGCAGGGAAAATTAATGATGATTGAAAAGGTGGTGATAGACATGGCTAAAAAGGGAATTCAAAATTCAAGCATCGAGCAACTTAAGAAAGACCATGAATCCGAAACTGCATTTAACACAGACAATCCAATAAAACAAAAAAAGAAAAAAGACAGATAAGAAAATGCAAGAAGGAGCCAATTGGTTCCTTCTTTTTGATTGGACCACGTCAATGACGCTCTGTCTTGCCTCATTTAAAACGCAGAGCGCCCGTTTAGAAACCGTAGCGACTCTAGAGCCAACTGAGATAAAGTGAGACTTCCATCAGTGTGGGTATTGCCCCCACTGATGATTAGCAGGGTTAGCGTCTGTTATCCCCCACTTAACTTCTTTGATTTACTCGAACCTTGAAGTCGGGGTTTTCCGGACGATTAGCACCGTGATAAATTGACTAACTGGGCTAAATTTAAAAGGAGTCAAGCCTTTTACCAACCCTATATACCTTGTATACAAAGGCTCTCATTCCTGTATAAAAGGAGTATAACGAAAAAAAACAAGGGCAGATTAGATGTTAACTTGTAGTCTGTTGTTAAAAGCAACCATTATGTTAACAACATAGAAATGGGGAGTAAAAAAGTTGGAGCTTTCACCTATTTTATATCATCGATTAATTCGACCTAAGTGGATTAATCAAATTTATATACATAACAGAATTGAAAAACACATCAGTCTAAATAATAAGAAGGTACTTGATTTCGGAGCAGGTACTGGAGTAAATTGTACTCTTTGCAAGCCTGAAAAATATGTTGGAATTGATCCGGATGAAAGAAGAATAAGGTATGCGAAAAGGCTTTATCCAGATTATGATTTTGATGTATTTCATAACGACCAATTAACAACTCAAAACCACTCCATTGATGTGATTTTAATTATTGCAGTGTTGCATCATATCCCACCTGAAAAAGTAAAGAATTATGTAAAGCAATTTCGAAAAATATTAAAGCCTGGAGGAATGATTGTAGCAATCGAACCTTGTTTCTTTGAAAAGAATAATATTTGTAATTGGTATATGAAAAAAGCCGATAACGGTTCGTATATTCAAAATGAGCAAAGTTATTATGACTATTTTGAAACGGAGGGTTTTAACTGCAAAACCATCCAGCGATTCAAAAAATGTTTTTTGTATAACGAACTTTTCTTTATATCATATTAATACTGTCATTTATTTCTAGGCAAGCAATATAATACGATAAATTTTATTCTATCCCCATCAATAGGAAGTAAATAAACCCCTAGGATGGGATTTTTTACACCCACTTATATGACTAGTATTTTTAAATTCTTGAAACATTTGGAATAAATAGGAATTCATAACCGATGATAATAAGTGTAAAATATCTTTGAAAAAAATAAAAAAGGGGTCATAATATGACAGTTATAAATGATGTAAAAACAACTTTAGCGAATTTAAAAAGTGCACAAGCTAGTTTTGAAACCTTTGCACTCGGAACAGAGAATCAGCAAGCTAAACAACTTTATCAACAGTCTGCAAAAGACACACAAACTATTATTGATAATTTAGAACCTCGTGTCACTGAAATCGAACAGGAAGAACCGCAATATAAACAACAATAAGGATGAATGGAAGAGGTTAGCTGATAATAGCTAGCTTTTTCCTACATTTTCCTAACAAAAACCGAAAAATTTGGTGTGATGAAATTAACGAAAGAAATTGATCGGATTATTAAACTTTCTAAAGAAAAAACATAAAAGTAGGTGTTTTCATGTCCGATAACCAGAAAAAGAAACTTTCCCCTGTTCAACAAGAATATCAACAACTTCAAAGTGAACGGGAAGTAAAAAGACCAATTCTTGCAAATTGTATAAAGGCTTTTTTTATCGGAGGATTCATTTGTTTGATTGGTCAGTGCATCCAAACGTTTTTCATCTATAATTTCAATTTTACTGAACAAACCGCTGGAAACCCTACCGTAGCAGTTATGATCTTTATAACAATGCTTTTAACAGGATTTGGCGTCTACGATAGAATTGCTCAATTTGCAGGTGCTGGATCTGCCGTTCCCGTAACAGGTTTTGGGAATGCAGTCATATCGGCAGCTATTGAACACCGCACCGAAGGATTTATCCTCGGAGTTGGTGGTAATATGTTTAAACTGGCCGGCTCAGTCATTATGTCCGGTGTATTTGCCGCTTTTGTGGTCGCCTTAATTAAAACTATTTTGATTCAGTGGGGTGGGCTATAATGCGTACATGGATTTTTGATAACTCCCCAGTCATCATCTCAACTGGTACAGTTGGAGGTCCATTTGAGGCTAAAGGGAAGATTGCCGAAGATTTTGATTTATTACATGAAGATCTTTGGCTAAAGGAAGATTCGTACGAGAAGGCACACAAAGTAATGCTAGAGGAAGCTGCCTTAAGAGCAACAGAAAAGGCTCGTATTACTAAAGAACATGTTCAGTTTTTCCTTGGTGGTGATTTAATCAACCAGATGACACCAACTAATTTTGCAGCAAAAACAATTGATACTGCTTACTTAGGTTTATTTGGTGCTTGTTCCACATCAATGGAAGGACTAGCATTAGCAGCTTTTCTTATCAATCATGGTGGAGCTGACTGTGTATTGACCGGCTCCTCTAGCCATAATGCAGCAGTAGAAAAGCAATTTCGTTATCCAACAGAATATGGTTCCCAAAAACCACCGACCTCACAATGGACGGTAACAGGCGCAGGAGTAGCGCTGCTCAAGAATGAAGGCGAAGGTCCCATTGTTACATCAGCGACGATTGGAAAAGTTATCGACATGGGATTAACGGATCCATTTAACATGGGTGGTGCTATGGCACCTGCAGCTGTCGATACAATCGAAACACATTTGAAGGAACGGAATATTGATCCAACTTATTATGACTTAATAGTAACGGGGGACCTTGGCCATATTGGTAGAGAATGTGCTCTAGATTTATTTAAAAAACATAATACCCAGGTGACAGAAAAACAGTTTCAAGATTGCGGATTAATGATTTATCGTGAAGGTCAACCTGTGTTAGCTGGAGCTAGTGGCTCAGGATGTTCGGCTATCGTTGTTTATGGTCATTTATTGAATCGTATGAAAAAAGGAGAAATTAAACGAATGCTTATAGTCGCCACTGGCGCCTTACTATCTCCCTTAACAACTCAACAAAAAGAAACAATACCATGTATTGCACATGCAGTCTCCATTGAATATCGAGGTGGAAAAGAATGATATTTTTCTGGGCCTTTGTCATTGGTGGGATTATTTGTATCATTGGACAGATTATGTTTGATGTTTTTAAACTTACTCCCGCTCACACGTTAAGTACTTTTGTTGTAGCAGGAGCTATATTAGATGGTTTTGGATTATATGATCCACTCATTGATTTTGCAGGAGCAGGTGCAACGATACCCATCACAAATTTTGGGAATTCTTTAGTGCACGGTGCTATGGAAGAAGCTGAAAAGCACGGTATAGTAGGTGTCATAACAGGAATGTTTGAAGTAACCAGTGCGGGAATATCCGCAGCGATCGTATTTGGCACAATAGCAGCCATCATCTTTAAACCAAAGGGATAAGGGGTAATAATCATGACAGTAAGTTCTAATGTAAAACAATGTTTTGCCACCATAAAAACCATAGAAGCAGGACTTTCAACACTCGCAATTAACTCAAGTGATGAAAAGGTTCAGCGCCTCTTTCATGAACAAATGCTTGTAATGGAAGAAATTAAACAAGACATTATGAAACGTATTGGTGAATTGGAACGGGAAGAAGAACAATATAAAGGTTTTTGAAATCAAGGAGGGATTCAGGTGCCAGATTGGTTAGATGTAACCGTCAGAGTAGTACTCTTTTTAATCGCTTTATTTCTTTTGACAAAACTTTTAGGAAAGAGACAATTATCAGAACTTTCCTTTTTTGAATATGTTTCTGGAATTACTATTGGTAGCATTGCAGCAGAAGTTATCATTAATACTGATAATAAAATTTGGCACGGCATTGTTGGAATATGCGTATTCTCTTTATTTATATATCTTATCGAAATCTGTTCCCTACATATCAAAGGTTTTCGTGACTTCGTGGAAGGATCCGGAACCGTGATTATAAAAGATGGTAAAGTACTGGAGGACAACTTAAAAAAAGAAAAATATACAACAGACGAGTTATTAGAATTATTACGCGGGAAAGATATATTTGATCTTTCAGAAGTGGAGTATGCAGTTCTTGAGGCAAAAGGTTCGATTAGCGTTCTACCTAAAAAGGATTTTCGTCCAGTCACTCGTAAGGACCTTGGCTTAGACAGTGTTAATGAAAAAGAGCCTAAAATTGTCATAATGGACGGAGAAATATTAGATGAACCACTAACATCCATAGGGAAAAATCGCAGTTGGTTACAAACCGAATTAGATAAAAAGAATATTACAATTGAAAATGTATTCCTTGGTCAAATCGATTCCTATGGCGCACTTACTGTCGATTTGTTTGATGATAAGATCCAAGTTCCTGAACCTCAAGAAAGACCGCTGTTGCTTGCCCATTTAAAGAAATCTCAAGCTGATCTTGAGCTATTTGCCTTAGCAACAGAATCTGAAACAGCTAAGAGTCTTTATGCCAAGAACGCAAAAAAGCTAGAAGATTCGATACAAAAGTTAACACCTTATCTTAAAGATTAATTCTTTTATTGCAATCCTCACGAAGTTGTACGATGATCTTATTTCGTGGTAAAGCGCATAAACTTTATATAAAATAATAAAAGACAACCCTTAAATGAAACTTTAGTAATTGAAGAGATACAGTTATCCTTGTTGTCTTATTTTTAGATGCTATGCGCTTATTATTTTTATAAAGAAATGAAACCCATTATTTCCTGTTTTTGACTATGTTACTATAAATAAACTAATAAAAAATAGATCTCCTTTCAGACTCGTTAAGAAGGGTTATATATTATGGTTCATCATAGCAATCCTTTCTGAGAGTGATTGCTTATAATCTATAGAAAGGAGTATTAGGTATTTGAAAGTAGATGAATCTGCATATCTAGCAGGAATTATAGATGGTGAAGGCACAATTACACTTACTAGAATGCATGAAAAAGAACATAGACGTCCGTGTATTTCTATAGCTTCTACAGATTTAGAACTTCTTGAATACATCCAGAAAATTGCTGGTGGTAATATATTAAATAAAAAAAATTACAAACCTGATAAGTTTAAAGACTCTTTTATATTAAGTATCAAAAAGAAAAAAGAAGTACTCTATATTCTGAAGGAGATCTTTCCATATCTTAGAATAACTAAAAAGAGAAAACGTGCTGAATGGATTTTAAAACATTACGACGCAGTTACTATAAGAAATGGTAAATATACTAAAGAAAAACTACTAAAGAAAATTGAATTTGAAGAGAGATTTTTTAAATTGTAAAAAAGATATAATTACACATATTATTTTTGAATGGCCACCTAATACATGTAATGCAATATCAAAATAGAGATTATTACAATGTGTAAATGCCGTTGCAACTTGTATACATAAAGTGAAAATGATACCTGATTATTTAGACAACCCTTATTACAGCTGGCTTATTGACTAAATAACCTTTTTATAGAGGTTCCGTGTCAAGTTGCAACATTCTCGATTTGCCATTTCAATATTCTAAGAATTCGCTTTGTAAAAATACACCTAAGAAGGTTTTTTGCAATAAAAAACCACCAATTATGTATTGGTGGAGACGGTGGGACGTGCTCTTCCATGCTTTCGTCATGGCACTGACTATATCTTGAACCTGTATAATCTAACACAGGATCCTCGGCGTATTATGCAAAATTTAGATTTCACTTTCTTATGATAAAGAAAGCAGTATTTTGCATCCTAGTACTACCTCTTAATAAAAAGGTAGTCTATAAGTCGATACACGGCTGTTGAATTACTTCACATACCGCTCGGTGTTGCCTTATTACCGTAATGGCAACGTAGGTTTCACCGATAAAGCCGAATTTTCACTTATGTGTTACCACATAAGGCGACTATTTTCTAATCGAACCCACGTCCAAGGATATCGTCACTCAGGCGTCTACACGCATAGTTGGTATATTACGAATTCGCTAGCTCATCTGCCTACCAACAGGCGTCCGAGTAGCTAGTCTGATTAGTCTCTTCTACCGATCCACAGACGGAGGATGGTAGCGTAGCCCACTAATGAGTGTGACCCTTCAATCTACCACATGGGCGATGGTAGGAAGGATCCTTTAACAGTGCTTACGCAGCTGCTAAAGAGTAATTGTTTTCTTTGCCAGTTATTATTGGCGTTAACGTTTTACGAGACGTAACCTCGACGCGCAACCTGAGCTCGATCTACCCCTGTCGAATCCGTAACGTCCCCATATAAAATATATAAGGGCACACGGACAAGAGCAATCATGCTCTTATTAACTTTTAGATGTCCTGCCGATATTCTTATTATAACATAAAACATATGGAATTCAAGATAACTTACTTGGTAAAATTTAGTTCAATCTATCTTTAATCGCTCGGTCCATATCTCGTTTTGCCTGTTTCTGTTTCAAGTCTTCCCGTTTATCATATTTCTTTTTCCCTTTACCTAAGCCAATTAATACTTTGGCAAAACCATTTTTAATATACACCTTTAAAGGTATAATCGAATAACCTGACCGCTGACTTTCTCCGATTAATTTATCGATTTGATTACGATGTAATAATAATTTACGGGCACGTGTAGGCTCATGATTATAACGATTACCTTGCTCATAAGTTGAAATGTGCATATTGTTAATATATGCTTCCCCTTGCTTAATCGTTGCAAAGCTGTCTTTTAGGTTGACCCGACCTGCCCTAATTGACTTAATCTCCGTTCCTTGAAGAACCAGTCCAGCCTCATAGGTTTCTTCTATAAAGTAATCATGATTTGCTTTTTTATTTTGCGCGATAACTCTTCCATTATTTTTTCCCATATTCCGTTCCTCCTATTGCTACGTAAAGCTTATTTTAACAAAAAATCGAGAAACGTGCGAATAGTTAGTTAGAATTTTATGAATGGGATGAAAATAAAGTCGATTATTCTATACCGTGAAACACACCCAGCAGCTGGATTGCCAAGACACTTACAACAACAGTTATCGTCTAAAATCCACGACAAGCGTGGATTGAACCATTGCAAGAGGCAAGCATAACATACCTTATCGTTAATTATTTCTTCTTTTTACGGCCTTTTTTCTTTTTCTTGCCATTTTCAGCAGATTTTTGCGATTTTTTGGCTGTCTTTTTCAAATCTCCATTACCACGCTTGGCATTAATTACTTTTCCTTCTTTTGACGGTTTATTCTTTCTCGGTAACATCCCAACTATTTCAAAGTCTACTGCTCGCTCATCTAAATTGACCTGAGCGACTTTTATCGTGATTGCGTCACCGACTTGAAATACATTTCCTGTTCTTTCACCGATCATCGCATAAGCCCGCTCGTCAAAATGATAATAATCATCTGTTAAATAACTTACATGAACAAGACCTTCCACTGTGTTAGGCAGTTCAACAAACAGACCAAAATTCGTAACGGAGCTGATTACACCCTCATACTCTTCCCCGATTTTATCTTGCATGTATTCTGCCTTTTTCAAGTCATCTACTTCGCGTTCAGCGTCTACTGCTGCTCTTTCTTTTAATGAAGCTTGTTTGGCAATAACAGGCATCTTATCTTTCCAATGCTGTCTTGTCTTTTCATCTAATTTATTTTCAATCAGATAGGTACGGATTAGACGGTGAACGATTAAGTCTGGATATCTTCGGATCGGTGATGTGAAATGGGTATAAAACTCGGTTGCTAAACCGAAATGTCCAATACCATTTGGATCATATTTCGCTTGTTTCATTGAGCGTAACATCAGTTTGGAAATAATCATATCTTCATCTGTTCCCGCTACTTCATCTAAAACATTTTGTAAAGCTTGCGGATGAATTTCATTCGATGTTCCTTTTACGACATAACCAAATCTTGCAATGAACTCAAAGAATGTTTGCAGTTTAGCAGGGTCAGGATCTTCGTGGATACGATGAATAAAAGGTACATCCATCCAGTGAAAATGTTCAGCTATTGTTTCATTAGCACATAACATGAACTCTTCAATTAATCGTTCCCCTACTGATCGTTCTCGAATCACAACATCCTCTGCTTTTCCTTCATCATTCACTAATACTTGTGCTTCTTTAAAGTCAAAGTCAATTGCACCGCGTCCAAATCGTTTCCCACGTAAAATCTCCGCTAAATCTTCCATGTCCTTAAACATAGGTACTAACGATTCATAACGATCTATTGTTTCCTGATCATTATCCACCAATATTTGGTTCACCGCTTTATAGGTCATTCGCTCTGTAGTTTTTATGACTGCCTGAAATATTTCGTGATTTACTACTTCACCTTTTGCATTAATTTCCATATCACAGCCTAATACAAGACGATCTACCTGTGGATTTAATGAACAAATACCATTGGATAAACGGTGCGGAATCATCGGAATAACTCGGTCAACTAAATATGCACTCGTTCCTCGTTCAAAAGCTTCCTTATCAATTGGTGAATCTTCTTTTACATAATGGGTAACATCGGCAATATAAACCCCTAATTTATAATTACCATTGTCCAATTTATTTACGGTTACCGCATCATCTAAATCCTTGGCATCTGCACCGTCAATCGTAACAATCGTTTCATCCCGTAGATCACGGCGCCCTTGGATTTCTTCCTCTCTTATTTCCTCGGAAATACTTTCAGCTTGTTCTAGAACTTCTGGTGGAAAATCAATGGCAATCCCATTTTTATAAATAATTGATAAAATATCCATACCTGGGTCATTTTTATGACCTAGAATTTCAATAACGCTTCCTTCTGCACTTTTTCTGCCTTCAGGATATTTAGTGATTTCAACGATAACTTTATGACCATCTACTGCGCCTTTTGCTTCTCCTTTTGGTACAAATATATCATTTGGTATTCGTTTGTCATCAGCGATAACAAAACCAAAAGCCCCGTTATCTTCATACGTACCGATAATTTCTTTTGAATAACGTTCAATAATCCTTACGACGACGCCTTCTGCTCTTTTTCCGTCATCATCACGACGGTCGACACGGACAAAAACTTTGTCTCCATTCATTGCGGAAGCTAAGTCTGCATGATTAATATAAACATCTGACATTGCTTCGTCATCCGGGATTAAGAATGCGAACCCTTTCGCGTGCATCTGAATCGTTCCACGGATTAAATTCATTTTTTCCGGTAATCCGTAACGGTTTTTGCGAGTACGAATTAATTCTCCTGAATCTTCCAAAGCATTTAAAGCTTTCATCAATTCCGTAAATTGATCTGCATCTTCCAGTTCTAAAACCTCTTCTATTTCCAGTACAGATAAAGGCTTTGTAGCATTTTCATTAAAAAAGTCTAGTATTTGTTGTTGTAGTGATTCCATGCCGTCACCTCATTCGTATTTTTAATTTAATGTAAGTATATACAGAGATGTCTATGCTCCAAGTGCCCCGAAACAAGTGAGTTTTTTAACGGGTATTTTTGAGCTTTTCTTGTTTAGTATGGCTTTTCCCAGTCTAGTGATTCTAAAAATGCTGCAATATCTTCATGTAATTGATCTTTATCCTTACTGAATGTAATCGCATGTCCAGCATTTTCATACCATTTTATTTGTTTATTATCAGATTCTACATTTTCATAAATATAATTCGCGCTCTCTGGATTAATCATTTCATCATTTGTTGCTTGTGCTACAAATGTTGGCGTGTAAATCATATCCACATTTTCTTTGACACGAGTAATCGATGTCTCAATTTCTCGAAATAGTTCTTTCGAATCTTTTAATAATCTTTCCACTTCTTCTTCGATTTTATCGCCATCTTTTCCTTCTAATTGTTTATATTCTTTGGCAAATTTACGAAAGCCGATCGTAAGTTGCTCCTCATTGTCAAAGAACATCGGTGAACACATCGTGACCACAGCTTGTAATGGCGTATTTCCAGCAAGTCGTAGTGCTAATACTCCTCCTAGCGAAAGACCTACCACGGCAATTTTTTGATAGCCATTATCTTTTAAATGCTGATATGCTGCTTGGACATCTTCCCACCACTCATCAGCAGTAACTCCGACTAATTCTTCCGGTGACTTACCATGCCCACGGTAGATCGGCGCGTAACAGGTATATCCTTCACTGTTTAAATATCTGCCAAGCATCCTCACATCAGCAGAATGCCCTGTAAACCCATGTAATAATAATACCGCACGATCGTCACCTTCAAACATGAAAGGCTCCGGCTGCTTCATCTTCATCTCTATGTATACCCCTTTCGCAACTGTGGGACAAACGTAATGTACCCATATCCTTTAACTATTAAATATACTTCCCTTTAAATCTTTTCACATTCTTTTTCAATTTAAACAAAAACACCCTCTGCTTTTGCAAAGGATGTTATATTGATGCTATATTATTTTGTCCTATTTTTGGATTATAATATATACGCAATAGCAAAAGTAAGAACAAATAGTAATACACCAGTTATAACTGTCCCACGGTGCAATACAGCATCGATACCTCTTGCTTTTTGCTTTCCGAATAATTGCTCTGCTCCACCTGAAATCGCTCCAGATAGTCCTGCACTCTTACCGGATTGTAATAATACAAATACGATTAATACGATGGCATCAATAATTAATAAAGTCATTGCAACGGTTAACATGTTGCAAACCCCCCTTAGACGTACAAATACATATTTACAATGTAGCAAAAAGTATATCAAATAGCAAGAAGTTTTTACTAATTATATACTACACTCATGGTAACATAGACAAAAGAAGGGGAGTGAAAAAGATGCATGAAGAATCTTTTTGGTTTCGTACAGATGATGATCATGAGCTTTTCGTAAAATGTTGGCAGAACAATTCTTCACCAAAAGCGATTATTCAAATTGCTCATGGTATGGTAGAACATATTGAACGTTACCGAGAATTCGCTACATACCTGACAGAACATGGCTTCACAGTATATGGTCATGATCATCGTGGACATGGTAAAACAGGTGATAATGCAAACTCGTTAGGTTATTTAGCAGACGAAAATGGATTTGATCGTGTTGTGCATGACTGTATTGAATTAACAGAGATGATTAAGGAAAAATATCCGCAAACACCTATTTTTCTCATTGGTCATAGCATGGGATCGTTTATCAGCAGGAGATACATGATGATAGCACCTCACCACTTAACAGGAGTGATACTGATTGGCACAGGTTTCCAACCAAACGGATTACTAAAAATTGCTAAACAACTAGCCAAAACAGTTGGTTACTTCAATGGCCAAAATGCAGAAGCAAAATTAATGAATAAACTTACCTTTTTCGGCTATAACAAGCATACAGATAATAAAACGGCTTTTGATTGGATATGTTCAGATCAGCAAGAAGTAGAAAAATATACAAAAGATAAATGGTGTGGTTTTACACCTACCAACCAATTTTTTTATGACCTTTACACTGGTTTACAATTGATTCAATCCAAGGATAAAGCTAGCATCATTCCTAAAGACCTCCCATTATTTTTCGTGAGTGGAAAAGAAGATCCTGTTGGACAATATGGAGAAGGTATTCAAAAAGCCGTTGCATTTTATCGTTCCATAGGTATGGAGAACGTTCACTTTCAATTATATGAAAATGGAAGGCACGAAATCTTGAATGAAGCTAACAAAACAGAAGTTTTTCACGAAATTGTCACATGGATTCAAAAGCAAATGGCTTGTCACAACTTTACACTATCTTTATAATTATCATGTTACTTTATTATTTCTCTTGAAATATAACCTATAGAAAGAGTAAAATTAGGTTGTAGTACTATTTAAATATAATTTTATTAGGAGGTTTTTCTTTATGGCAGTAGAAAAAACAGTAACAATTACAGACGAAACAGGTGTTCACGCACGTCCAGCAACAGTACTAGTGAATAAAGCAGGAAGCTTCGCATCTGATATGAACTTAGAATATAACGGGAAATCCATTAACTTAAAATCAATTATGGGTGTTATGTCTCTAGGTATTCCTCAAGGTGCTGAAATCAAAATCGTTGCTGATGGTTCTGATGAACAAGAGGCACTAGATGCTGTGATCGAAGTAATCAAATCAGAAGGTCTAGGAGAGTAATTACTACATGAGTCAATTAACAGGTATAGCAGCATCGAATGGAATAGCGATTGCTAAAGCATACAAACTCGCTATTCCAGATCTTTCTTTTGATAAAAAGAAAGTAGATGATACAACAAGTGAAGTCGAGCGTTTAACGAAAGCGTTGGAAGTTTCTAAATCTGAACTAGAAAAAATAAAAGAGCATGCTCGCACCTCTTTGGGTGATGAGCATGCAGAAATTTTTTCAGCGCATTTACTAGTACTTAGCGATCCTGAGCTCATCAATCCGATTAAGGATAAGATTGAATCAGAACAAGTCAATGCAGAATTTGCATTAGATGAAACAGCGCAAATGTTTATTCAAATGTTCGAAAATATGGATAATGAATATATGAGAGAACGTGCTGCAGATATCAAGGATGTTACCAAAAGAGTAATGGCACACCTATTAGAGGTTTCTTTCCCAAATCCAGCATTAATAGATGAGGAAGTAGTTGTCATCGCTGAAGATTTAACTCCTTCTGATACTGCACAATTAAATAAACAATTTGTGCAAGGTTTTACAACCAATATCGGTGGTCGTACTTCACACTCTGCAATTATGGCTCGCTCCTTAGAGATTCCAGCAGTTGTTGGAACAAAAGCTATCACAGAGCAAGCAAAAGAAGGCGACATCTTAATAGTGGATGGAATTGATGGTAATGTAATCATCAATCCAACCGATGAAGAAATAAATGAGTACAAACAGAAACAAGAAAACTTTGAAAAACAAAAACAAGAATGGGCTAAACTGAAAAATGAACCAACAGTTACCAAAGACGGTACACATGTTGAATTAGTAGCTAACATTGGTACACCTAACGATGTTGAAGGTGTTCTCAACAATGGTGGTGAAGGTGTTGGGTTATATCGTACCGAGTTCTTATACATGGGTAAAAATGAACTGCCAACTGAAGATGAGCAGTTTGATGCTTATAAATCAGTTTTAGAACAAATGGGAGACAAGCCTGTAGTAGTTCGCACACTGGATATTGGTGGGGATAAAGAACTGCCATATTTAGAATTACCGGATGAAATGAATCCATTCCTCGGATTTCGTGCAATCCGTCTTTGTTTAGAACGTGATGATATTTTCCGTACACAACTACGTGCACTTCTTCGTGCAAGTACATACGGAAATTTGAAAATTATGTTCCCGATGATTGCAACATTGGACGAATTCCGTCAAGCGAAGGCAATCTTACTAGAAGAAAAAGAAAACTTGACGAAAGAAGGAACTGAAGTTTCTGATAATATCGAAGTCGGTATTATGGTTGAAATTCCTTCTACTGCAGTAATCGCTCGTCAATTTGCTAAAGAGGTTGACTTTTTCAGTATTGGAACAAATGACTTAATTCAATATACATTAGCAGCAGACCGTATGAATGAACGAGTAAGCTACTTATATCAACCATATCACCCAGCAATCCTTAACCTTGTCAACAATGTGATTGAAGCAGCACATGCAGAAGGTAAATGGGCTGGAATGTGTGGTGAAATGGCTGGCGATTCGATTGCGATTCCGATTCTCCTTGGATTAGGCCTCGATGAATTTAGTATGAGCGCTACATCTATTTTACCTGCTCGTACACAAATGAAAGAACTATCAAAAGAAGAATTGGCTTCATACAAAGATCAGCTTCTAAGCATGGATACAGCTGATGACGTGGAAGCATTTGTCCGTGAAAAAACGAATCAATAATCGGTAAACGACTCAGATTTTGTTCTGGGTCGTTTTTATTTATACTCCCCTACTATCTTCAATAGAAAAGTACATTTATGAAATCGTTATCATTTATTTTAATATAATGCTAAAAGTATTGCAAGTTCTATAATCTTTGTTATTTTGCAAAATTACTTTTTTGGAAGACATGATAACAGGAGTAAAGAAAACCCCTGTTATTTTTGTCTAACCACTTTTACATTTTCCATTTGTTAGATCGATTCATTAACCATAGGAAATATGGTGCTCCGATGATAGCTACAATGATTCCTGTTGGTATTTCTTTTGGTACTAATAAAGTTCGGCTTAATACATCAGCAACCATCAGGAATACCCCACCTAATAAGGCTGCAGTGACAAACAAATGTCTGTGTGCCGGTCCTAGCAATATACGGGCAACATGCGGCGCAATTAATCCGACAAACCCTATAGTACCAACTGTTGCTACACTTGCAGCCGCTATTATAGAAGCTAATAATGCTAAATAAAATCGTGTCTTTAATACCGATAATCCCAATCCTTTAGCCGTGTCATCTCCTAGTGCCAACGTATGAATCCGATCACTCACCAAATAAACGATTGGAATCAGAATAAGCAGTGGTCCTACTAAATAATAAATCAGTTCTGTCCAGCTTTTCGCATACGTCGTACCCGATAACCAAGTTAATGCAGATGCTACTGCCATATCTGAACGTACAACCATAATTTGAATCACCGCTGATCCAAAAGCTGATATACCAATACCAAGCAGCGCTAACAATGCTGGTTGAAATGCCGAACGATAAGCTAACAACATTACAACTAAAAAGGCAACGAGCGCACCAATAAATGCTCCCAGCGGAACCCATACAGCTGAAATGGAACCGATATATAGAAAAGTTAAGGCACCTACACCGGCACCTGATGTAATACCAATCACTGACGGATCAGCTAATGGATTACGTAATACACCCTGAAAAATATAGCCGCTAACAGCCAGTAATACACCACTTCCTGCCGCAACCAATAACCTTGGTAACCGTAAATCAAGTGCCATATTTTTAATGAATTCATCATTGTTTAAAAAGATCGCCTGAAAGGTCTGGACTAGTTGTACACCATTGTTTCCAGTAGAAATCCCGATAAATACTACTAATATAGCAACAACAGAAAGGATTGGGATCATCCATTTTTGCAACGTTGCAGAATTGATTTGTCCAGCTAATATACCCGTATCCTTACTACTATACTCCTTGTTTTGTTTATTCATAATTAGCCAGATTAACCATGGGGCACCGATAAATGCCGTAATTGCTCCTACAGGTAATTCGGAAAAAGACGGATCTAATACTCTAGCAAGCACATCAGCACCAAGTAAGACAACTGCCCCCCATAAAAATGAACCTAAAATAATAACATAATGCTTTTGAAAGCCTAATAGTTTTATAAGGTGTGGTGCAATTAAGCCGACAAATCCGATTGGACCTACAACACTAACTGTTACAGATGTAA
Organism: Gracilibacillus sp. D59; assembly: GCF_052246695.1. Lineage (NCBI taxonomy): Bacteria > Bacillati > Bacillota > Bacilli > Caryophanales > Bacillaceae > Gracilibacillus > Gracilibacillus sp. D59. Next base: position 162,287 of record NZ_JBQQCK010000006.1, read on the forward strand.
GAAAAACAGCGAGTATTACGGTAATGATTCTTGTTCGATGTATTTTCTGTCCTAAGCCAGTCGCTACTTCTTCTCCTAATTGGAACAAGTCTAATGATTTCGAAATGAATAATGAACCAATTAGACCAATTATTATAAAAGGTAATGCAAATTGAACACCTTCCCAGTTATTTTGTACAAGTGTTCCTGCTCCCCATAAAAAAAGACCAGCGGTTTCATTTTCAAAAAAGATTTGTAATAGCGAAGTAAAGGCTGAGAACATCATCGTAATAACCATACCTGCTAAGACCATTTTAACAGGATTCGAGTTAGCCACTCCCGCTAATGTGTAAACGAGTATCGCAGTTAAAATTCCGCCTAGAAAGGCTACTAATAAACCACTCCATCCACTTGTCGCAGAGATAAATACACTAGCAAACACTACTGCAAAATACGAGCCTGAATGGATTCCCAATGTACCGGCTGAGGCTAAAGGGTTTTTCGTTATCGTTTGCAAAAGCACACCTGATACCGCTAAAGCTCCACCTGCTAAGATACCAATGATTGCTCTAGGCATTCTTAAATATCGAACAGTGTGATGTTCTAACAGATCTTCAGGTCTAAAAATGGCATTAAGAATAGTCAATGGTGCAATGGAGACACTACCTTGATTGATATGTATAAAAAATAATAAAAGTAAAAGGACGGTTCCACCTCCAAAGGTGAGAACCGTTCTTCCTATATAATTCTGTTTTGACATCATTTATCACTTCTCTTGTAATAATGCTTCCTTAACTTGATTTGCGAAAACTTTTGCAGACAATGGACCACCAAATGTCCATGTATCGCCTGGTAATGCATATGTTCTGTCTTCTTTTACAAAAGCAAGCTCTTCCCATGCAGGATTGCCTGCCAATTGATTAGTAAAGACATTATCGTCTTCCTGTACAATATAGAAGAAATGTGCGTCTTGTGCGGTCTGTAATGATTCTACACTAGTTTCATCAAATCCGTAAAGCTGGAAGCCATCTGATTGATAAGCATTTTTTAGACCAATTTTTGTCATGATTTCCGTTGCCATCGCATTATCTTTGAATAAACGAATAACAGGAGAATTATCAGAGCTGTATGCTTGGGATAAAACAAAATCTCGGTTTTCAATACCAGCATTTTTAATTTCTGCTTCGATTTCCTTATATGTTTGATCTAAGTCAGCTAATATTTGATCTGCCTTCTCTTCTTTTTGCACAAGTTTTGCCATTTCTTTGAAGGTAGATTCCATTTCTTCATACTGAGTACCTTCGCCTTCTTCAGGATATGAATTATAAGCCAATGTTGGAGCAATTTCTTTTAAACTGTCAAGAATTGCTTCATGGCGAGAATTTGCCGTAATGATCACATCTGGATTTAAAGCGTGAATAGCTTCTAAATTTGGCTCCTGACGGGTACCTACATCTTTTACGTTTTCACCCAGTTCAGGTTCAATATTAACCCAAGAATGGTATCCTTCGATATCTGCCATCCCGACAGGTTGTACACCAAGCGCCAGTAAATTTTCCGCATACACCCACTCAAGTACTACGATGCGTTCTGGAACTTCTTCAAACGTTTGCTCTCCATAAATATCAGATACGGTAATTGAACTGCTTTCTTCTGCAGATTTATCATCTGCATTTGCTTCTTCTTGATTTTGTTTCTCTTCCGTCTCACTGCCGCCAGTTCCGCAAGCAACTGCAAATACACTTACAAATAAACCAATTAATAATAACAATAAACTCTTTTTCATTTAAAAATTGCCCCTCTCTTATGTATTTTTCTAATTGAAAAGGATTATCATTTGCAACCATATTCATATTACATGTCCAGTCACAAACTGTCAAGTAAAATTTAAATCGTGTACAACTGAGCTAGATACTTATTGGGAGCAAATCTTTATACTTGGATTTGTGTTTATCTCTTTTATTCTACAAATCTTCTTGCTGTATGATTAGATTTGTTGTTTATCTCCTTTTATTCAACAAATCTTCTTGCTACATGATTAGATTTGTCGTTTATCTCGTTTTATTCAACAAATCTTCTTACCGCATGATTAGATTTGTCGTTTATCTCGTTTTATTCAACAAATCTTCTTACCGCATGATTAGATTTGTCGTTTATCTTCTTTTATTCAACAAATCTTCTTCCTGCTTGGTTAGATTTGTCGTTTATCTCCTTTTATTCAACAAATCTTCTTGCTGAGTTGTATTGAATAAAGATTTTTGATTAAAAAGTAGATAAAGTGAGAATATGATCAGTGGGGGTTTTACAGACGGTTCGCACCGAAATAAAATTGCAAACCAGTAAATACTTATAATGTTTCACTCATGTCTTTGACTGAAAGGGAGTATTTTTCCATTAAACAAAAAAAGCACCCATCGGGGTGCTTTTTTAAGTTTAACTTATTTGTTTAAGTTGTAGAATGCTGTTTTTCCAGCATATTTTGCTGTGCCTACTAGTTCGTCCTCGATACGTAGTAGTTGGTTGTATTTTGCTACGCGGTCTGTACGGGATGGCGCACCTGTTTTGATTTGACCAGCGTTAGTTGCAACAGCGATATCCGCGATTGTTGCGTCTTCTGTTTCACCAGAACGGTGAGAAATAACTGCTGTATAACCAGCGCGTTTTGCCATTTCAATTGCTTCAAATGTTTCTGTAAGTGTACCGATTTGGTTTACTTTTACAAGGATAGAGTTACCTACACCTTGCTCGATACCTTGTGCAAGACGTTTTGTATTTGTTACAAATAAGTCATCACCTACTAATTGTACACGATCACCGATGCGATCAGTTAATAGCTTATGACCTTCCCAGTCGTTTTCATCTAGACCATCTTCGATAGATACAATTGGGTATTTATTGATCATTTCTTCATACCAAGCAACCATTTCTTCAGAAGTACGAACAACGCCTTCTCCTTTAAGGTTGTACTTGCCATCCTCATAGAACTCTGAAGATGCTACATCCATTGCAAGCTTCACTTCTTCTCCTGGTTTGTAACCAGCAGCTTCGATTGCTTCAATAATAGTAGAAAGAGCTTCTTCGTTTGATTTTAAGTTTGGTGCGAAACCACCTTCATCACCAACACCAGTGTTGTAACCTTTTCCACTTAAAACTTTTTTCAAGTTATGGAATATTTCTGCACCCATACGAAGCGCTTCACGGAATGTTGGAGCACCTACAGGCATGATCATAAATTCTTGAATATCTACGTTGTTATCTGCATGCTCCCCACCATTTAAGATGTTCATCATTGGTGTAGGAAGTGTAGTAGCGTTGAATCCACCTAAGTAAGTATACAATGGTACACCAAGGTAATCAGATGCTGCATGTGCTGCTGCCATTGATACACCAAGGATTGCATTCGCTCCTAATTTTCCTTTGTTTTCTGTACCGTCAAGTTCTAATAAAAGTTGATCAATCACAACTTGGCGAGTTACGTCAATACCTAATAATTCAGGTGCAATTACTTCATTTACGTTTTCTACTGCTTTTAATACACCTTTTCCTAAGTAACGGTCTTTATCACCATCACGTAATTCTACTGCTTCGTGTTCACCAGTAGATGCACCACTTGGAACTAGTGCAGAACCGAATGCTCCTGCTTCTGTAAAAATTTCAACTTCAACTGTTGGGTTACCACGGGAATCTAATACTTCGCGTGCATAAACATCTGTAATGTAAGGCATAATGTTAAACTCTCCTTTTATAATTATTTTTGAATAAGGCTGTCGCCTGTCATCTCTTTTGGTTTCTCTACTTCTAATAAATCTAATAATGTTGGTGCTAGGTCGGCTAAAATTCCGCCGTCACGTAATTGGACACCATCTTTTGTTACAATGACTGGTACTGGATTGGTTGTATGAGCTGTCATCGGATCACCGTCAAGCGTTACTACTTCATCAGAGTTACCATGATCAGCAGTGATAATCGCTTGTCCACCTTTTTCGATAATTTTATCGACAATTTTACCAAGACACTCATCAACAGTTTCAATAGCTTTCACAGTTGGTTCTAACATACCAGAGTGGCCAACCATATCAGGATTAGCAAAGTTTAAAATGATCGCATTTTGCTCATCTTTATCCAATTCTTCTAATAACGCGTCCGTTACTTCGTAAGCACTCATTTCTGGTTGTAAGTCATATGTTGCTACTTTCGGTGAATCGATCAGAATACGTTTTTCACCAGGGAATTCTTGCTCACGTCCACCACTCATGAAAAAGGTAACGTGCGGATATTTTTCTGTTTCAGCAATACGTAGTTGATTTAGATTATTTTGTGCTAAGACCTCACCAACAGTATTATCCAAATTAGCTGGTTCGTAAGCAACATAACCATCCACTGTTTCACTAAAGTTTGTTAAACAAACGAAGTGAATATTCTTAGGTGCTTTGTCACCACGGTCAAAGTCACGGAAATCATCATTCGCAAATGTTCGTGAAATTTGAATTGCACGATCTGGACGGAAGTTATAGAAAATCACGGCATCTTCATCTTGAATCGTAGCTTTTGGCTCACCATTGTCATCTGTAATCACAGACGGAATAACAAACTCATCATAGATTTCGTTTTTATAAGAATCTTCTACAACTTCGAATGGATCCGTATATTTAGGTCCTTCCCCATATACCATGGCATCATAAGACTTCTTGACACGGTCCCAACGCTTATCACGATCCATGGAGTAATAACGTCCGGAAATGGTTGCGAATTCTCCAACTCCATATTCCTTCATTTTCTCTAAAGCTTGTTCAATATAAATTTTTGCTGATTTTTGATCGACATCACGACCATCTAAAAAGGCATGTACATATACTTTTTTAAGGCCTTTATCGGCAGCAAGCTTTAGTGTAGCATACATATGCTCAACATGACTATGTACACCACCATCAGACAGAAGTCCAAAAATGTGCAGTGCTTTGTTATTATTTTTCGCATGCTCTATTGCGTTTAATAATACTTGATTTTCAAAGAAGTCGCCATCTTTAATCGATAAATTAACACGAGTTAAACTTTGATACACAATACGACCGGCACCAATGTTTAAATGACCTACTTCTGAGTTCCCCATTTGACCAGCAGGGAGACCAACTGCTTCCCCTGAAGCTGTTAATTGACTAGTCGGGTATTGATTCCAGTAACGGTCAAAGTTTGGTGTTTTGGCTTGTTTGACTGCATTCCCTTTTACTTCATCTCTTATCGCATAACCATCAAGGATAATCAATGCTGCTAGTTTATTTTGACTCATTTTGCACCAGCCTCCACTAGCTGTAAGAAGGAATCTGCCTCAAGACTTGCACCACCTACTAATGCACCATCAATATCAGATTGTGCTAATAGCTCGTCAACGTTAGCTGGCTTCACACTTCCACCATATTGAATGCGAACAGCTTCACCAGCTTCTGCAGAAACAGTATCAGCTACTACTTTGCGGATGTGGGTACATACTTCATTTGCTTGTTCGGAAGTCGCTGTTTTACCAGTTCCGATTGCCCAGATTGGTTCGTAAGCAATGATAGTCGCTTTAACTTGGTCATCAGACAAACCTTTAACTGCAGCTTTTACTTGCGCTTCTACCACATTCATTGTTTCATTTGCTTCACGCTGTTCTAATGTCTCACCTACACAAACAATCGGAATCAAATTATGTGCAAATGCTGCATGTGTTTTTTTATTCACTGTTTCGTCTGTTTCAGCAAACATTTCACGACGCTCAGAGTGTCCAAGCACTACATATGTTACCCCAATATCAGCAAGCATACCTGGGCTTACTTCACCTGTAAATGCTCCATTTTCTTCAAAATGCATGTTTTGGGCAGCAATTTCTAGGTTAGTTCCTTTTGTTTTTTCTACTAATGTTGGTAAATAAGGAAAAGGTGCACAAACTACAGATTCCACTTTATCATTACTAGCCACTTTGTCTTTTGTATCCTCGACAAACTGAACAGCTTCACCTAGCAGTTTATTCATTTTCCAGTTACCTGCAATTACATTTTTACGCATGTTCTTCACCTCTCCTTTGATTACTTGTCGGTTAGTACACTAACACCTGGCAGTTCTTTACCTTCCATGAATTCCAAGGAAGCACCGCCACCGGTTGAGATGTGGTCCATCTGTTCTGCGTAGTTAAATTTCTCAACTGCTGCTGCAGAATCTCCACCACCAATAACAGTATAACCTTCTGTTTTGCTTAGTGCATCTGCGACAGCTCTTGTACCATTTGCAAACGTTTCTAATTCGAATACACCCATTGGCCCGTTCCAAATAACAAGCTTAGAATCTGCAACGATTTGTGTATATTTCTCGCGGGTTTTTGGACCAATGTCCAATGCTTCCAGATCAGCTGGAATGGAATCAATGTTTACGATTTGCGTATTTGCATCATTGGAAAAATCATCAGCAACAATAACATCAACAGGCATAACAAAATTTACGCCTTTGTCTTTTGCTTTTTGCATATATTCTTTTGCCAATTCGATTTTATCTTCTTCTAAGAGTGATTTACCAATTTCATGTCCTAATGCTTTGACAAAAGTATAAGCTAGACCGCCACCGATAATCAGGTTATCCACCTTATCTAATAAATTATCGATTACACCAATTTTGTCTTTTACTTTTGCACCACCGATAATTGCTGTAAATGGACGATCTGGATCAGATAAAGCTTTTCCTAGTACTTCTAATTCTCTTTCCAAAAGGAATCCTGCTGCAGATGGAATATGTTCTGCAATACCTGCTGTTGAAGCATGTGCACGGTGAGCAGCACCAAATGCATCATTTACATAGTAGTCTGCAAGGCTAGCGAATTCTTTTGCTAATTCTGGATCATTTTTGGTTTCACCAGACTCAAAACGTACATTTTCAATTAACAAGAGGTCACCGTCTTCCAGCTGACTTACAGCTTGGTTCACTTCATCGCCATACACTTGATCTGTTTTGATAACTGATTTGTTACTTAAGTCGCTTAGACGTTTTGCAACAGCATCCATGCGAAGTTCTTCTACTACTTCTCCGCCTGGACGACCTAAGTGGCTGGCAAGGATTACTTTTGCACCTTGCTCTGATAAGTATTTGATAGTTGGTAATGCTGCTTTAATACGTGTGTCGTCAGTTATTTCGCCATCTTTCATTGGTACGTTGAAATCAACACGGCAGAATACCTTTTTTCCTTTTACGTCAATGTCTTTAATTGTTTGTTTGTTCATTCGTATGAACCTCCTTAAGGACTTTGATTTCTGCTTACTTCATTTCAGGCAAAAACGAGAGGAGGATCAATCCCCCTCCCGTTCAATTGTTACACTTATAGTCCTTGTTTTTTAAGATATGCAGCTAAGTCTACTACACGGCTAGAGTATCCCATTTCATTATCATACCAAGATACTACTTTTACCATGTTACCTTCCATTACCATTGTAGAAAGCCCATCAATAGTAGAAGAATTAGTGTTTCCGATGTAGTCAACAGATACTAGTGGCTCATCAGAGTAACCTAGAACACCTTTTAGGTGACCTTCTGCAGCTTCTTTTAATGCACCATTTACATCTTCAACAGTTACTTCTTGATCTAGTTCTGCAACTAAGTCAACAAGTGAACCGTCAGGAGTAGGTACACGCATAGCCATACCATTTAATTTACCTTCTAATTCAGGTAATACTAGAGAAACTGCTTTTGCAGCACCAGTAGTTGTTGGAATGATATTTTCAGAAGCTGCACGAGCACGACGATAGTCTTTGTGTGGTAAATCAAGAATTTGCTGGTCGTTAGTGTATGAGTGAATAGTAGTCATCATACCACGTTTTAGACCAAATTTATCGTTTAATACTTTAGCATATGGAGCTAAACAGTTTGTTGTACAAGAAGCATTAGAAATTACGTGGTGTTTAGCCGGATCATATTTGTCTTCGTTAACACCCATAACAACTGTAATATCTTCTTCTTTCGCAGGCGCAGAGATAATAACTTTTTTCGCACCAGCATCTAAGTGTTTAGCTGCTGCATCACGTTGAGTGAAGATACCAGTAGATTCAACAGCGATTTCCACACCAAGGTCTCCCCATGGTAGGTTAGCTGGATCACGCTCAGATAGTACTTTTACTTCTTTTCCACCTACAACAAGATAATCTCCATTTACAGAAACTTCTTGTTCTAGTTTTCCGTGTACAGAGTCATATTTAAGTAGATGTGCAAGCATATTCGCATCAGTTAAGTCGTTAACTGCTACTACTTCTACCTCATCATTTTTTAAAGCTTGACGAAAAACGTTACGACCGATTCGGCCAAAACCATTAATACCTACTTTTACTGCCATGCTAAAATTCCTCCTTAAAGTATCCTTAAGATTTATATTTAAAGGGACGAACCCTTTAACAACTCTTTTGCTGCCGCTTCATCTGTGATTAACACGTTACTTTTTCCTTGCTTGAAGTAAGATTGAATGGCTTTTGCTTTCGAAGAACCTCCTGCTACAGCAACAACATATTGTGCATGTTCAAGTTCCTCTAATTGCATACCAACAGTGCGAACCTTGTAAACGACCTTACCTTGTTCATCAAGGTAATAACCGAAGGCTTCACTCACAGCGTTACCACTTCTTAATTTAGTTAATACTTGTTCAGAAGCTTTACGGCGTTTTGCCATTGTACATGCGTCACCAATACTGTGCAGGACTATTTTAGTATCACGAATCATTTCTAAAATATCCTTAATAGCTGGTTCTTCGATGATTGAATGGTATGTTTCCTCACTTAACGGGTCAGGGACATATAACATGCGGTAATTACCATTTGCTTTTTTAGCCATCTGCGCACAAATGGTATTAGCTTGGTTTTCTACTTGTTCACCTAATCCGCCTCTTGCTGGAACAAATGTACAATTCGCAGCATGTTCTAAAGGCTTCATCTGGTTGGCAACTTCTGCCATCGATGTACCACCTGTAACTGCTATTGTTTGATTGGAAGTTAAAATGGAACTCAAAAATTGCACACACGCTTTCCCCATATCCTGTTTAACAGATGGTTGTGTGTCACTATTTCCCGATACGATAATTACATGCTCCAATTGTAATTTATCCTTAATTTGAGATTCTAAAACACGAAATTCGGAAATTTCATTCATAAATGACGATAACTTCTCGATAATCGTGTCCCCTTCATCTGTAACTCGCATTCCTTTCGAAGTCACCATAATAAATCCATGCTTGTTTAAAAATTCAACTTCACTGCGAACTACTCGTTCTTTTAAATTGATATTTTCAGATAAGCTACGGCGTCCGATTGGCTGCATCATTTGTATGTATTGAAGTATTTTGTATCTTTTCTGCATGGTATCGAGTAAATCCGGGTACAATTTTTCTTGAATATCTAATAAATCTTTCAATCGGAAACGCTCCTTTATAATTCACCGGGGGAATTTTGTCCCTCCTAGTCGCATTCCGTCCCACTCAGAACAAAAAAAATAACTTCCATAATTATTGTATCAAATGGTCTAACATCTCTCAACTATTTTCTGAATTATTTTTCTTTTTCAGATAGTTTTCGACCTTTTCCATGTCGACTATTTCAGTGTCAACTATGATGTCATCGTGTTTGATGACTGGGATCATGAGATGATAAGCTTCTAACAGTTCATCATCATTATAAATATTAATTTCTTCGATTTCAAATAAATAGTCTTGTTGCAGCATTTCCAGTGTTACTTTCGCTTGATCACAGAGACTACAATTTTCTTTTCCGTATAGTTTTAATTTCATCATTCCCACCCCTTGACTTGATTAGAAATCCTGATCTGTCTAATTCGACATAGATACAAACAGTATACTAATGAAAACTCTCTTTGGTGTAGCTTCCTTCCTTTCTTCTGAAGTTGAGTGTTAATTCTTCGCTGCGAAAAAACACCCCCTTTCCGGGGGCACGGCTTCAGCTAACTTGGTAAAGAATACCACTTTATCAAGTGGATCTTCAGCTCGCGCTATTCCTCCAGGAGTGTCGCATTTTTCCGCAACTTAGAATGGCTATCTGATCAAGCGAGAAGATATCCATGGTAGTATATTCATATGTATTCATCTTTCAATAATCAGAAAATCACTACTAGCGTAGGCAACATACGTAGACTCCTGCGGGAACAGTGACCAAAGTGAGACCCCATAGCGAACGGTCTTGGTGAGCGAGGAGGCTCACGGGGTCACCCGCGGAAAGCGAAGTATGTTGCCGGAGCATTTCCTAACACTTATTACTGAGAAGATGGTAGAAAGCAAATCCACGATAGTTCCGTCGTAATTTATGTTATTTCCGCACAATTTTAAACTTTCTGATTTTATCAGGAAACTATGTGTGATTACTTTATTGCTTTCATTCCTGTGTCGATCATTTCTTGGATGACCTCGGCGGATTGGTGTAGTTGTTGGGTTTCTTTTTCGGATAGGTCTAATTCTATTACTTCACGGATGCCGTTTTCGTTTAGCAGTGCCGGCACACCGATGTAGAGATTATTTAATCCGTATTGCCCCTCTAATTTAGCAGAAACCGTTAAAATGGCATTTTCATTGTTTAAGATTGCTTTTGTTAACCGGACTAATCCTAGACCAATACCGTAATAGGTTGCTCCTTTTCGTTCAATAATATGATATGCCGCATCTCGTACATTCTCAAATATCTCGATCATGTCTTTATTTTGATAAAAATTATCGATACCTGTATATTGGCCTAATGGTACTCCACCAATTTGCACATGACTCCATACTGGCAATTCTGAGTCACCGTGTTCACCTATGATATAAGCGTGTACATTACGTGCATCGACTTCCAAATGTTTTCCTAATAAATATCGGAATCGCGCTGTATCTAAAATTGTTCCAGAACCAATTACGCGTTCCTTCGGTAAACCTGAAATTTCCCTTGTCAGATGTGTTAAAATGTCAACCGGATTAGTGGCCACGACGAAAATCCCCTGAAAGTCAACATCCATGACTTTATCGACAATTCCTTTAAAAATTTTAGCATTCTTGGTAACAAGGTCTAACCTCGTTTCTCCTGGTTTTTGGTTCGCACCTGCTGTTATGACAACTAGATCTGCATTATGACACTCTTCATATCCACCCGCTTTAATACGCATTGGATTGCCAAACGCCATACCATGATTTAAATCGCGAGCTTCTCCATCTGCTTTTGCCTCATCCAAGTCAATCAGAACAAGTTCATTAACAACACCTTGATTTAACAACGCATAAGCATAACTAGTACCAACAAATCCTGTTCCAATAATGACTACTTTTCTTAATTTCGTCTTATGAATTGTCATAACAACCACTCCTTCCAACATTAGAAAAACTTAAATCCTTAAATTCAGCTACGCTAAATAAAAAACGGGATATAGTTATACTATATCCCATTTAAGATACTATGAAAATATATATATCTGACAATCATGTGAACAATTGAGCAATGATATCTTCTGCACCTAAAACACCTGAAGTCGATAATCCGTAAATATAACTTTTTCGAATCGAAATAGCATCAGCACCTCGTTGTAAATAATGATTTAAATCGTCTTTAGTTTCCACTTCTGTCTCAACAACAACAATTAACCTTTCACTAGCTATAATATCGATCTTTTCCAATAAATCGAGATTGGACTTGTTAATATTAGACAGGATAATACCATCAACTTGCTGCTCCAAACTTGAACGAACATCATCCAGTGACAAGTCTCCGTAAATAAAGATCGGTAAGGTTGTAAATTGTTTGATATATTGAATATCATCCCAAGAAATGTGACGCTTTTGATATTCTTGAGCAACTCGTTCAGACAAAGGAATTTTACTATGATAATTTTTTTTAGCAAAAATCGGATCCACTACAAAGTTTGTAGTTCCTTTTACTAATTGATCTGCTTTTTGATGAATCTCATCATTTGAGATGGATAAAATAATAGCCTGATATCCTGCTAATTCGGCACGTTGGATAAAATGCTTCGTAAGTTCCAAATCTTGAAAAATATGAGCTTGAAACCAAAGCTCACTATCTGGTACAGCATCACTTACTTCTTCAATGCTGTAGGACGAATGACTGCTAACGATAAAGGGTACACCTTGTTTACTAGCTGCTTTTGCGGTTGCTAATTCACCGTCTTCATGAAAATAGGTCTGTGCACCAACCGCACCTAATAACAGTGGAGAGATATTCAATTTAGTCGATGACTTGCTATTGAGAATAAACGATGTAGAATTTGCCTTTTGAGATGTTACTTGATCTAAATATAATTTTGCTGCTTTTGATAATTGTTTTTCTGCTGCTTCCTCTAAATTTTCTACGACACTTCTTTTCACTTTTGCTTTTACCATTTTATAAGCCTCCTAATAATTTAGGGAAACAAAAAAGCCCCTCTTGATAAACAAGAGAGACTGCAACTATTATCTCCCTCTTATTTTTCAAACTAACGTTTGCAGGATTTAGCACCTTTTAAGCATAACTCGCTTAAGGTTGCCGGGTTTCTTCGGGCCAGTCCCTCCACCACTCTTCATAAGAGTATCTATATGTTTTAATTTTTAACTTTATTATTTCTTTCGATTTCTAATGCTTTTAATTGTCTTCTTAAAATTTTTCCACTAATTTTTGTTTTCGGTAATTCATCCATTACTTCTATCTCTCTAGGAGCAGCATGTGCTGATAGATTTTTTCTAACATATAATCGAATCTCTTCTAATAATTCATCTGATTGTTCATATCCAGCTCTTAATGTAATAAAAGCTTTAACTAATTCACCACGTAATTCATCAGGTTTACCTATTACACCAGCTTCTTCTACTGCCGGATGTTCAATTAACTTACTTTCTACTTCAAACGGACCAATACGCTCACCTGCAGAATTAATCATGTCATCATTTCGGCCTTGGAAGAAGACATATCCTTCATCATCCTGTAACGCTAAGTCACCAGAGATATACCATCCCTCGTACTGGAAATAAGATTTGAACTTATCCTTATTTCCCCATATTTCTTTCATTAGTCCTGGCCACGGTGTACGAACCGCTAGTTGACCAACTTCACCACGAGGTAATTCATTACCTTCTTCATCTAAAATACCAACCTGTACGCCAGGAAAAGCTCTTCCCATCGAACCTGGTTTTATTTTCTCGGCAGGAAGATTCACGATTAAATGTCCACCAGTTTCTGTCATCCACCATGTATCATGTATGCGGACATTTAAGCTGTTCCATGCCCATTGGATGACTTCAGGGTTTAATGGTTCTCCTACACTTAGTACATGGCGAACAGATGATAGATCATATTGTTTGTATAGATCACCTTTTGACAGGAGCATACGGAAAGCTGTCGGTGCACTATACCAAATCGTTACCCCTAGTTCTTCAATTAAAGAATACCAATTCTCGGCACTGAATCGTCCACCTTGTATCACTACTGTTGCTCTGTTCAGTAGTGGAGCAAACAAGCCATATACACTTCCTGTTACCCAGCCTGGATGTGACGTACACCAGTAAACATCATCATCTTTTATATCCAGTACCCACTTACCAGTGACGATATGATGTTGAGCAGCACGGTGGGCATGCAATACACCTTTTGGTTTACCTGTAGAACCACTTGTATAGTGAATTATTAAGCCATCTTCCCAGTCCACCCATTCCACAAATTCATCACCGTCAACCGGTTGTAATGGTTCTTTCTCAATATCCTCTACAAAAAGGATAGTTTCTAATGATGGAATATCGTCCTTTGGAACACGTTTAACTAATTGTTGATCAGTAATTAGTAATGTGCCATCACAATCATTAATTCGATCTCTGACTGCTTCCTCCATAAATGCTTCAAATAAAGGACCAGCGATCGCACCTACTTTTATGACAGCTAATATAGCAATATAGCATTCTGGCGTTTTAGGTAGAAAAACAAATACACGATCTCCTTTTTTTACACCATGTTCCTTTAAAATGCGAGCGTAATGATCGGTTTGATCTTTTACTTCTTTAAACGTATAAGATCGCTTTTCATCCTCATTAATGTAGTGAAGGGCTATTTTATCACCATATCCCTCCTCCACATGACGATCAATCGTTTCGTATGCTGCATTAATCTTTCCTGTATTGGCAGCAGATAATAATGCCTTTGCATCTGACCAATCAAAATTTTCACGAATTTTATCATAGTTGTTAAGGTTATATTCACCTTCGATTTTTTCTATATGTGTTGTTGTGGTTGGTTGTGTCATTTGATTATCCCCCTTGAAGGCCGATTGCTATTTGTTTAAGTCTAAAGATTCCAAGATTTCTGACTTTAGATGTGCTAATTCTTCGCTTCCCCGATCTCTCGGTCTATCCTGAGTTATAGTAATTTCTCTGTCTACTTCCCCCGGCTGTCCTTTTAAAATAACAACACGGTCACATAGATAGGTTGCTTCATCAATATCGTGTGTTACTAATACGATAGTAGATTGATATTTTTTCCAGACATCTAATAATAGGTCTTGTAATTGCATTTTAGTAAAAGCATCTAGTGCACTGAACGGTTCATCCAAAAGGAGAATTTCTGGTGATGTTACCAGTGCTCGCGCAATTGCTACACGCTGAGCCATACCGCCAGATAATTCACGAGGGTATAGCCCTTCTTTTCCCCTTAACCCTACACTTTCTAAATAATCAATAGCTTTATTTTCCTTTTCTTTACGGCTACCTGTCAATCCGAACGTCACATTATCTAACACATTTAACCATGGAAGCAATCTCGGTTCTTGAAAAATAAAACCAGTTGTATCGTGAATTTCTTTTGATACTGTGCCATTAATTTCAATATCTCCGTCGTATTGCGGATCCAATCCCGATATTGCTCGCAATAAGGTACTTTTCCCACATCCACTTGTTCCTAGTAAACCTATTATTTCTCCCGGTTTTACTTCTAAATTGACATTCTTCACGGCAGTAGTTCCATTAAATGTACGACTCACATCTCTTAGTGCTAGACTCATATTAAATACTCCTTCCTTATTTCTCGAAACGATCCTGCCAATGCAAGGAACGATCTTCTACCAGCTTTAAAATCCAATCGGTTAATTTTCCGATGATCGCAAATAGAATTATACTTGCTAAAATCGTTTCAGGACGTGACATATTCTGTCCAAAGACAAGTAAAAAGCCCAAACCTTGACTTGCCCCCATCAATTCTGCTGCTACCACGAACATCCAACCTAGTCCTAAACCACTACGCATTCCTACTAAAAAAGAAGGTAACGAAGCTGGAAGAATAATCCGCTTCACCAATTGAAATGTATTTAATCCGTACATTTTTCCTACTTCAATTAATTTACGGTCTACACCTAAAATGCCACTGACAATATTCAAATAGACAGGGAAAAATACCCCAACTGCAATCATCACAACTTTTGATGTTTCACCAATACCCATCCATAAAATAAATAATGGTACCCATGCTAAAGATGGGATGGAACGAAACGCCTGAATCATTGGATCAAATAATTGCTCTGCTTTTTTATAAAATCCTACAAACGCTCCTAAAATAATGGCTGCTACTGTACCGATTACGAATCCAACTAATACACGATAGGTTGTAATCCACACATGCCCCCAAAGTGATCCATCTTGTGCCATACTAATAATTTTATCAAGAATGGTTGTCGGTGCTGGAAGCTGATTAGAAGGGACAACACCAGCACGACTCAGAACTTCCCATATAACGATTAAAATGACAGGAAAAATACTACCAATTAAGATCGTTTGTATAAGGTTGTTTTTATTATTGGAAGTTTTCTTTTCTTTCACCTTTGATTGAACCGGCTGCACATATCCGGCAGTCGTTGCTTGATTTTGATCTTTAGCCATTTGTGCCCCTCCTAAGTTTCACTTACTCTTTCTCAATTACTGCTTCCGCAAATTCCGGATTAATCAATTCATTTGTTAATGCTTCGATATCATCTTCTTTTTTTAATACTTCTGCACTTTTTAGTACATTTCCTGCAGCGGTAATTGCTTCCACATGTTCTTCTCCTGGTATTGGATTAGATAAATCTGTTCTCTCTACTAATTGGATATTTGCTACATCGACACTAATACCAGCTTGTTCTGCTAAAAGTTCCGCTGCTTTTTCTGGATTATCAAGTGTCCATTGACGAGCTCGTTCATATAATTTAATTACTTTTTCAACATATTCTGGATGCTTTTCAGCAAATTCTTCTCGAACATTTAAAAATCCATACGTGTTAAGATTGATATCTCTAAAAAATAACTTCGTATTTGATTCTAATTCATGCTTTGCCATGTGCGGGTCAAGACCGGCCCATGCATCTACATCACCATTTACGAGTGCATTACCACCATCAGCATGTTGTAAATTGACAAGTTCTATATCATCAGTTGACATTCCAACCGAATCAAGTGCTCTTACTAGGAAAATATATGGATCTGTACCAAGAGTCGCTGCTACCTTTTTCCCTTTTAAATCTTCAATCTTTTCAATTCCTGAACCTTCATTGGTAACTAATGCTGTCCATTCAGGCTGAGAATAGACATACACATTTTCTAACGGTACCTCATTAGATTCAGCGATAAGTGCAGCTGCACCTGCTGTTGAACCGAAATCTACACTATCACTATTTAAAAATTCTATTGCTTTGTTACTACCTTGGCTTAGAGTCCATGTTACCTCGATGTCTTCTTTACCAAATTCTTCTTCTGCCCATCCGAATTCCTTCAATACTAGACTTGTTGGCGAATAATAAGCATAGTCTAAGCGGATTTCCGATGGTTTCCCTTCATCAGCTTGACTGTCAGATGAGCAGCCTACTGCTAAAATTAAAACAATTCCAAATATTGCAATCGCTAAAAAACTTCTCAAATCAATTAACGGTATTCTCTTCATTGTAAATTGTCCCCTTTTTTGTTTTATTAAATTTTAGATTTCACATGCATATGTGGAAATTGTACCTCTTAATCGTTGTGCTTCTTTATATGTGCAACGGTTGTGAACTACTTGCAACCCGCCTTCAAGCGCTACTTCCTCTGCTTTTGGTGAAACAACACCTTCCTGTAGCCAGAACACTTTTGGATTTACCTCAATTGCTTCTTTGGCAATCTCTATTGCTGCATCAGGACTGCGGAAAACTTGCACAATATCGATATCAACCGGAACACTTTTTAGATCTGGATAAGCTTTTTCTCCAAGAATTTCTGTTTCCCTTGGGTTGACCGGAATAATTTTATAGCCTAGTCGCTGCATTTTTCTTGCCAGACGGTAGCTAGGTCTTGCTTCTTTTCCACTGAGACCTACAATAGCTAATGTTTTTTGCCGTGTTACTTCTTCGCCATTTTCAATGTATCGTTCATATGGAGAATTCAATGCCCATTTGATGATACCTTCATCGTTCACAACAAGTTGTCTTTCTTTCTCTTCTCCAATTCCAGTTGCTTTTACAAGTGCTTGATCTAAATCATTTCTAATATCTCTTACTGACTCAATCCCTACAGATAAACGAACTAATTCTTCTGTAACACCTGTGTTATCTAGCTCTTCTTTTGTCAGCTGTTGATGTGTTGTTGAAGCTGGGTGGATAATCAATGATTTCGCATCCCCAACGTTGGCAACGTGGGACCATAGTGCAACATTATTGATTAAATCGCGGCCTGCATCACGTCCACCTTTTATACCAAATACAATGATTGATCCAAAACCATTGTTTAAGATTCGTTTTGCTAACTCATGAGATGGATGACTTTCAAGCCCAGGATATCTCACCCATTCCACTGCTTCATGTTCATTTAAGTATTCTGCAAGCTCCAATGCGTTCTGGTTATGTCGTTCAATACGAATATGCAATGTTTCTAAACCTTGTAATAATTGAAAGGCATTAAACGGACTAAGTGCAGCACCAAAGTCTCTCAATAATTGAACACGAACTTTTGTAATAAATGCCAATGTTCCGAAATCCACCGCATAACGGATGCCATTGTAGCTTGGATCTGGCTCAGTAAAAGCTGGGTATTTTTCAGAATTCCAGTTAAAACGTCCACCATCGACAATGATTCCACCAATTGATGTACCGTGACCACCGATCCATTTTGTAGCAGAGTGAACAACAATATCTGCTCCTAACGTGATCGGTTTACAGCCGAACGGTGTAGCAAAAGTATTATCAATGATTAATGGTATGCCTGCATCATGTGCAATTGCAGATACTTCTTCTACATCTAATACTTGTAAGCCTGGGTTACCGATAATTTCACCATATACGGCTTTTGTTTTATCTGTAATGGCTTCTTTGAAATTTTCAGGGTCTGTTGGGTCAACGAATTTAACATTAATGCCATAGCGTGGGAGTGTTACATTAAATAAATTGTATGTTCCACCATATAAGTTAACACCTGCGACAATTTCGTCCCCTGCACTTGCTAGATTCAAGATCGATAGGGTAATAGCTGACATCCCTGAAGCTGTTGCGACAGCTGCAACCCCGTCTTCTAAAAGAGCCATTCTTTTTTCAAAAACATCTACCGTTGGATTACCTATTCTGGAATAAATATTTCCTGGTTCATCAAGTGAAAACAATCTTTCTGCGTGCTCTGTATCGTGGAACACATAAGAAGTAGATTGATAGATCGGTACTGCTCGTGAACCTGTTGTCGGATCTGGCGCTTGCCCTCCATGTAAATGAATTGTTTCCGGATCGTAAGTAGAACGTTTGTAATCAGTCATTATTTATTTCCTCCCCAAGTCAAGTTTCTGAATATTCAAAAAGCCTTCTTCAATAAGAAGAAGGCTTAACTGACATAACAGTAGTCTTCCTCTTATCTTTCAGGATAAGTATCCTGCAGGAATTAGCACCTTTTAAGCCGTTGCTTAATGGTTGCTGGGCATCATCGGGCCAGTCCCTCCGCCTCTCTGGATAAGAGTTCCATTATTTAATTGTCCACTAAAAAAGTCTCTCTATATTGAGATAGAGAGACTGGAATATTACTATTCGCTCTCTTATCTCTCTAAGCGTTAATGCTTAGTGGAATTGGCACCTGTATTAAATGACGTTTCATTTAATGGTTGCCGAGGTTTCATAGGGCCAATCCCTCCACCTCTCTCGATAAGAAGTATATAATTCCGAGTTGTTTACTCGTATTTTGCTATCGTTAAATAATACTTTAGCATGATGACCACATGATGTCAACATGTTTTCTGAAAATTAATGCAAATTAAGTGAGGCCTCCAAATAAGCACCAGTTCAACTTTTTGATTTTACCGGCTACTCTCGTAAAAATTATTTCTACGTAGGCTTCGTTACATTCTGATTAAAGATGAGGTCTGTGGAGGTTGGTAGCCATTATGAAATATATCGACCATTTGATCACCACTCCGGCTGTCCACTCCCCTTTCCGTGGGGTTTGCCCTTCAGCTAACTTTTTCGAGCAAAAGCCGCTCAAAAAAAGTGGATCTTCAGGGCAAACGAGTCCCACAGGAGTTGAAGTGGGCGCCTTCGCTTAATGCATGCGCTACAACATTTGTCAGACCTAGCAACTTGGGTTATTATCCCTGTAAACGTGCAAAAATATGGCATTTGCATCACTCAAATGGTTCTAAAACCAATATACTTTTTCTGATATTCGTTGTAAAAAAAGGTATAGCGGAGGCCGACCGTTTCGACTCCTAAGGGAATAGCATGATCTGAAGATCCACTTTTGCAGGAGCGAACTCCTCCTGCAAAAGTTAGCTGAAGAGCATGCCCCTTGGAAAGCGAAACGGTCAGCCGCAGCGGGTGGCTTGCACACTTAAACTTTCATCATAAACAACATGACTAGTCAACTATATCTTTATTTATTACACTTTTTAAACATAAATAAGATACAAAAACCCTGTGATACCAACAGTTATACACTTTCCACTTATAAAAAAAGCGGCGGTTAGTTCCGCCACTTTTTGTTCTTTAATTTAAGTCAGTTGGTTTCTTTTCCATTACTTTATCGATTAGACCATACTCTTTTGCTTTTTCAGCTGGCATGAAATTATCACGGTCTGTGTCTTTTTCGATTACTTCTATTGGTTGACCAGTGCGGTCTGCAAGAATTTGATTTAACTTTTTACGCATTTCGATGATACGGTTCGCGTGGATTTGAATATCAGACGCTTGCCCTTGTGTACCACCTAATGGTTGGTGAATCATCACTTCACTGTTTGGTAGCGCATAACGTTTACCAGGCTCACCAGCCGCTAATAAGAATGCACCCATAGATGCTGCCATACCAATACAGATCGTTGATACATTTGGTTTAATAAATTGCATTGTATCATAAATCGCCATACCTGCTGTAATAGAACCACCCGGTGAGTTGATGTATAGTGAAATATCCTTATCTGGATCTTCTGCTGCTAAAAATAACATTTGTGCAACGATGCTGTTTGCCACATTATCATCAATTCCGCTGCCTAACATAATAATTCGGTCTTTTAAAAGGCGTGAATAAATATCATATGCACGTTCGCCTCGGTTGGTTTGTTCAATAACTGTAGGGATTAAGTTCATGAAAAATTCCTCCTTTTAACACTTGCTTTTTTCAATCATGAATTTTAACTATTTTTATCTTAACCGAATGGTCAAAAAAGGTCAAACGATTTGATTTTCTAATTTCATCCTACCCTTAACCATAACGATTTAAACCTTTAAGTTCAAATATTCAAAGTTTGATTTATGTATTGAAATTATACGTGCGATTCGCTATAATTATTCTTGTCGCATTTTATCATGGTACTAATCGCACGTAAAATCCCACATCTCATAGTTCAAGTAATCAAATAAGCTTAGTGGGGGATAAAGGGCGTTAAAAACCTGATAAATTTCGTTAACCACCAGTGGACGCAAAAACTCCACTGACAGAAGTCACACTTTATGCGCCCGTAGCTCAGGGGATAGAGCAATGGTTTCCGGTACCATGTGTCGGGGGTTCGAATCCCTCCGGGCGCGCTTATAATAACAGGTAAGCTCCAAATGCACTTCTCACGTTCTGAATCAGACTGGGAAGTGTTTTTTATCATTTCTAATCCTTTTCTACTCGCTCCAAAAATATTGCGATATTTGCTTTTTTACAATAAAAAACACTGCAAGAGGCAGTGTTAATTGTTAATCATCTTTTCACTTTCTCGATAGCTAGCTGTTATATTACTTTTTACCTTCGACAAAATTAACCAGTTCGTCTAATGCTTCTTGATCATCATTACCATCTGTAATGATTTTAATTGTATGTCCTTTTGATAAAGCCAGACTCATTAAACCCATAATACTTTTAGCGTTAATCCGTTTGTTGTCTTTTTCAATGAAAATTTCGGAAGTAAAACTATTTGCTTTTTGTACAAATTGAGCCGCCGGTCTTGCTTGTAATCCCGGATCTACTGCAATAACCACTTCTTTCTCTAACATGCTAAACCCCTCCCGTTTAGTAAGCGCTATCATTTAATTGTACTATTGGATAGCTTATCTTATTCTTATAAATAATGGAGGAGGAAAAATCCTCCTCTTATTTATTTCATCGTCAATTCTTCATTTCGTAATTGATCTGCAAATTTATCAATTTTTTTGAGGCGGTGATTGATACCAGATTTACTAATCTTTCCTCCAGAAACCATTTCACCTAGTTCCTTCAAGGAAATATCTTGGTGTTCCATTCTCAGCCTTGCGATTTCCTGCAACTTATCAGGTAAGGCATCTAGCCCCACTGTCTTGTCGATAAAACGGATATTTTCTACTTGTCTAAATGCGGCACCGATCGTTTTATTTAAATTGGCTGTTTCACAATTCACTAATCGATTCACAGAATTTCTCATATCACGTACGATTCTTACATCTTCGAATTTAAATAATGCTTGATGTGCTCCGATGTAATTTAAGAATTCGGTAATTTTTTCAGCTTCTTTAATGTAAGTGATAAATCCTTTTTTACGTTCCAAAATCCGAGCATGTAGATTATATTCATTTAATAAATCACACAATGATTGATTGTGCTCTTCATGAAAATTATATATTTCTAAATGATAGGAAGAAGTTTCTGGATTATTAACCGATCCTCCAGCTAAAAAAGAACCGCGCAAATAAGCTCTTCGGCAACATTGCTTTTTAGTATATTTTTTAGAAATCGTACGAATAAATTGTAGTGGTTCTGCTAATATTTCCATGTCTTGAAGCATTTCCTCTACGCCTTCATTCATCCGAACGATATAGACGTTATTTTTTTTCAATTTCATTTTTTTTCTTACTAATAATTCTACTGGTATTTGGTAAATTGATTTAATTAACGTATAAATACGACGCGCAATTGCTGCATTTTCAGTTTGTACATCTAAAGAATAATGATTTTTGGAAAAAGAAATAGCACCATTCATGCGGATCAATGCTGCTAACTCTGCCTGTTGACAACAATCATCACTTTCGATCTTCGTTAACTCTTTTTTTATATCTGCTGCAAACGACAACTTTCTCCCTCCCCTCTTTCCAGTCGCTAATGCCTACATTAACGAATATAACACTTTTGCTACTTTGTCCGTATCATGACGAAGTGAATTATTTAATTCTTTCACAATGTCTTCTTCAATAATTTCCAAGCCCATTTGGTGTAATTTATCAAGATCATATTTTACCGGTTCAGCATTTTCCTCGGCATAAACCATTTGCACGTCACGAGCGATCGTTTTATTGTGAACAATAACGGATCGAAGACATCCAGTACCGATGTGGTCCATGATTGCCTGTACGTGATCTGAGGCTGTATAATGACTAGTTTCACCAGCTTGTGTCATAACATTACAGACATAGACAACTTTTGCCTTTGTATTGCGCAATGCCTCCCCAATTTGCGGTACGATCAGGTTTGGTAATGTACTTGTATATAAACTACCAGGTGCAATCACAACCAAATCTGCTTCATCAATGGCCGAAACTGCTTCAGGTAAAGGAAGTACCGGATTCGGTTTTAAAAAAACACGTTTAATACGTTTGTTAGCTTTCGGAATATTGGACTCCCCAACTACAACTTCACCATCTTCATATTCCGCATGAAGAAACATATTTTGATTGGCAATTGGGTAAATATTACCTTTCACATTTAACACTCGGGAGATCTCTTTAATACCGTTATAAAAGTCTCCTGTGACAGACGTCATTGCTGCTAACAAGAGATTGCCCATTGAATGACCTGAAAGACCATTTCCTTTTGTAAAACGGTGTTGAAATAAATCCATCAGCATTGGTTCTACATCAGAAAGTGCTGCAATAACATTACGGATATCTCCTGGTGCCGGCATTTCCATTTCAGTCCGTAAGCGACCAGAACTGCCGCCATCATCAGCAACTGTTACAATTGCAGATAAATCAATTGGGTGTTGTTTTAGTCCTCGGAGAAGAACAGGCATTCCCGTTCCACCACCAATGACTACTACTTTTTTTAGATCGGATTGTGGCATATTTATCCCTTTCGTTTCTCTATATCACGATGACTGACATGTGTGACATAATTTTTTTGAAAATACTTTGCCAAATGCTCAGCGATCGCAACAGAACGATGTTGTCCACCAGTACAACCAATCGCAATCACAAGCTGACTCTTTCCCTCACGCTTATATTGTGGAAGCATAAATTGCAATAAATCGATCGTTTTTTCTACAAACTTCTGTGTGTCAGACCATTTAAACACGTAAGAAGATACTTCCGTATTTAAACCTGTGAGTGGACGCATTTGCTCCACATAATGTGGGTTTGGTAAGAAGCGAACATCAAATACTAGGTCGGCATCAATCGGCAATCCATACTTAAAGCCAAAGGATACGGTATGGACAGAAAATATTTCTTGTTCCTTTTTACTATAGCGTTGCACAATTTCTTCGCGCAATTCCTTAGGTTTTAATTTAGACGTGTCAATAAAATGCTGTGCTCGCCCACGGAGTTCATCCAAAATTTTTCGTTCAGCATGAATACCTTCCAGAGGTAGTCCGTCTTGTGCCAACGGGTGAGAACGTCGTGTTTCTTTATAACGGGATACAAGAACATGATCATTCGCATCTAAAAATAATATATGCTCTTCTAACCATTCTTCCTGTCCAAGTGCGTCTAGTGCTTCAAATAAGGTATCAAAAAATTCTCTGCCCCGTAAATCCATCACGAGTGCTACTTTTTGGATAGTATTTGTGGCATCTTTCATCAGTTCAAGGAATTTCGGCAGGAGTGCTGGCGGTAGGTTATCGACACAATAGTAACCTAGATCCTCAAAACTTTGAACTGCGACTGTTTTTCCTGCACCTGACATCCCAGTAATAATTACCAGCTTGATTTCCTCTGATTGTCTCCCCATGATCAAACACTCCTCTCTTTTCAATATATGTATCGATACAACATTTATTTATATCTCTATTATACACGGAGTGAATGGCCTCTACCACCAAAAAAAACTGATACTACTTACTTGAACGATATCTATTAGTGGTTAACTTGGCAGATTTTACTTATTCTCTAATCAAACATTTGCCTAACTCTTCTTTATGGTACGAGCAAAATTACGTTCAATCTCTTATTTGGAACACCAAAAAAATTGGCATAGGTATGGAAACCTATGCCGTCAAGTTTATATTTATTAAAAAGGGGGTCAATTAGTTAATTACATTATATCTAATAAATGTTTCGTCCGTGTTACAGCCACGTTAATTTCTAATTACGTATATATGTCGAAAATATTACACGACTAACTTGGTGTATTAACAGCTTCTTCTAAGTTTTCGATATATGCCTGTGCTGCTTGAGCCGCAATACTACCGTCACCTGTTGCTGTTACAATCTGACGTAAATCTTTCTCACGAATATCTCCGGCAGCAAATACGCCTGGTACACTTGTTTCCATGTTCTCATTTGTCGGGATATAGCCCTCTTCATTAGTAATCCCTAATGACTTAAATGGTTCACTTAATGGCACCATTCCAATATAGATAAATGTACCATCTGTCTTATGCTCATATTCCTCACCAGTGTTTTTATTGAACAATGTAACACTACCAACTTTTCCATTTTTCTCATTAATGGATTTCACAATTGTGTCCCAAATAAAATCAATTTTGTCATTATTAAAGGCACGATCTTGTAGGATTTTTTGTGCACGTAATTCATCACGGCGGTGTACAATAGTCACTTTACTAGCAAACCTTGTCAAATAGACACCTTCTTCAACCGCAGAGTCTCCTCCACCGACAACGATAAGTTCTTTTTCTTTAAAGAAGGCTCCATCACATACTGCACAATAAGATACGCCGCGGCCACCAAGTTCTTCTTCACCTGGGATACCTAACTTTTTATATTGTGCACCTGTTGTAATGATAACTGCTTTCGTTTTATATTCTTTCGCTCCAGCTTTAATTGTTTTATAATCACCATGATCAATGACTTCTTTAATGTCACCATACGCATATTCAGCACCAAACTTTTTAGCATGGTCGAACATTTTATTCGACAAATCCGGTCCCAAAATGTGATCATAACCTGGGTAATTTTCAACATCCTCCGTATTTGCCATTTGTCCACCAGGAATTCCTCTTTCAAGCATTAATGTATCTAAATTTGCACGTGATGTATAAACCGCTGCAGTCATACCAGCTGGTCCAGCACCTGCAATAATAACATCATATATTCTTTCTCCAGTCATTATTGTCATCCTTTCTTCTTTATCTTATAACTATTATCCTATGGTCCAAATAAAAGGTCTACTATTCTGCTCACTTGTTCCATTTCCATGGAGGAGTCTGCATTGCTAAGATATTATGTTGCTTACATCCTTCATCCCATAAATGTTGTGCTGCTTCTTTCATTCCTAAATAATGCTGACAAGTACTATACCATCTATAATAGGAAGGATGGCCTTTTAGCTTTGATTTATGCAACATTTTGAAGCGTTCTAACGCTTTTTCGTAATATCCAATTTGAGTAAATGTCACAGCAATTCTTAATTTTTGCTGTTCATGAATTGGATATATATTATCAAGTATCACAGTATAATGCTGTAGCTTTTCTTTGTTGTCTTCTTGAGCATAAAAAATCGCTAAATTCATACAGCTGAACAATGCATCTGGATGATCTTTTAGGTAATTTTCTTCCATCGCAATGGCTTCTTCTCGTTCACCAACGAAAAATAACGCGTAATGATACTCATGTCTTGCTTGAGAAAACTCTGGGAACAATGCGATCATTTCCTCTAAAATGGCAATCGCTTCTTCCCATTCCTCACGTTCCAAGTGATAAAAAGCTGTCTCCTGATAAATTAAAACGTCGTCTTCTTCCTCTAACGTCCATTCATCATCGTCTTCTTCCTCTTCCTCAAAATCTAATACTTCTAATAAGGATTGTGCTTCTTCTGTAAATTCACCTTCAGGCGCTTTTTCAACATATAATCCAGCATATTTTATCGCATCCTGTAACAGGCCTAAATGCGCATAATTATTAGCAATTAAGTAATAGCAATCGACATAATCTTCACCATGTGTTGAGAGCACTTTCGTCAACAATTGATTAGCTAAGTGATAGGAGCCTATTTCCGTATAGACAATCGATGTCTGACATTGATATAGTGGATTATCAGGCTTATCAGCAATCGCTTTTTTAAACCATTTTAAGGAGAGGTCGAATTTTCGTTTCTGAAAAGCTTCTATGCCCTTTGAAAAATAAAAATCCCCTTCAGGTATGAAAGGTATAATGTTTCCTTCTATTTGATATGGATTAGACACGCTTAGTATTCCCCTCCCATTCTTTTTCATTTTCTATATGATCGTTCCTTCATTTTAAATACAATGACTTTAGCATTATAACACACTTTTACTACATTGAAAGAGGTTTTTATAAAGTGAGTCTTCCATTGGTGGGGGTTTTACGGACAATTAGCACCGTGATAATTTCAGTGACAAGATTTTAACTAATATCTAGTATAAGTATATGTTCATTCCTGCATTTTCGGGAATCACTAAAGTTAGCTTCGGAGAAAACCCCGTAGAAAGGGAACTGGGCAGCCGAAGTGATTTCTTTGCACTCGATAACTTTCATCATATGACTAGTGAATGGGATACCAAAATGCTACGATACCAACAGTTATATAGTTTCCTACCTAATTAGAAAAAGCTGATGATCTCATGTTTGATCATCAGCTTTTTGGAAGAACGTATCATTCCGTTTACGTTCTTGCATTTCATCTTTCGTATAGATCACACGCATTGGGTTACCTGCAACAAATGTTCCAGCTTCGACATCTTTATGTACAACCGTACCTGCTGCAACAACTGCTCTATCACCAATTGTTACTCCAGGCAAAATGGTACTATTGGCCCCAATCATAACTTCCTCGCCAATATTGACATCGCCCAACCGATATTCTTCAATTAAGTATTCGTGAGCTAAAATCGTGGTGTTATAACCGATTACCGTATTTTCACCAATGCGGATTTTCTCTGGAAACATAATATCTAACATGACCATTAGTCCAAATGCCGTTTCGTTCCCAACATCCATCCTCAAAAAGGTGCGATACAAAGCATTTTTCAACTTTAGAAATGGTGTGTATCTGGCAAGTTGGATAACAATAAAGTTTTTGATTACTTTCCAGAAAGGAACAGTTTTATAGACATGCCATAAACTATTGGCACCATGGACACGATATCGATCTGTTTTTCGCATGTTTATTCCACTCCAACGATTTGTAATAAGTCACTCATTTCTTCTAACATATAGTCTGGATCATGATCTTCTAAAATTTTTCTCCCTTTAATCGTCCAGGCAACCCCAGCAGTTTGAACACCAGCATTATGACCTGCTTCAATGTCGTGATAGTTATCGCCGACCATCATCGTTGTCATCGGATTTGCTTTTAATTCATCGATAGCTTTTAAAATTGGTTCTGGATGAGGTTTGGCATTATCCACATCATCGAGGCCAATTAAAATATCAAATAGTTGATCCATACCTGTAATCTTCAAACCTAATTTAGCGGTATCGCTCAATTTTGTAGTGACGATACCAAGCTGAAATCCGGATTCCTTTAATTTTTTTATGGTATCCACTACTGTGGGATATGCTTCAACATATTTTTCGTGGTTGGCATAGTTATGCTCACGATAGGCTGTAATCATTTCTTCCACTTTATTTGGGTTTACTTTTTTTAAACTATCTACTAAAGGCGGACCGATGAAATCAAGAATTTCTTCTCTCGTATATGAACGATCTCCGTATTTTTCCAATGTATGAGTGAAGGAAGCAATAATCAACTCATTCGTGTTGATTAACGTTCCATCTAAATCAAATAATATCGTTTCTACTTTCATGTTTATACCTCCAAATGACGTGAAACGAGCTTTTGCCTGAACATAGCAAAAGCTCAAAGTTCCTCTATTTCTTCTTATCTTGTGTTATTTTTTTACCTTGATACGTCCGGTCTGCTAACCCAGTTTTACGACGGTAGATCATAGTGATCACTGCAAAAACGATTAACAGAATTGAGATAAACTGTGCTGTTCTCAGATCTCCAACAATATATAAACTATCGGTTCTCATTCCCTCAATAAAGTATCGACCGAATGAATACCAAGTTACGTATGTTAAGAACATTTCACCACGACGCAATGGATATTTACGTAATATTAATAATAAAATAAAACCAGCGATATTCCAAACCGATTCATATAAAAAGGTTGGGTGATACATTGTCCCTTCAATACACATTTGATCCATAATAAAATCTGGTAAGTATTGATGGAAATTTTGATATGTAGCTTCTGAAATAGGTCCACCATGTGCTTCCTGATTCATAAAATTACCCCAGCGACCGATTGCTTGTCCTAAAATAATACTTGGAGCTGCAATATCGGCAATTTGCCAAAAGGATAAATTTTTTACTCGAGTAAAGACAACAGCTGTTAGCACAGAACCTATCAAAGCACCATGAATGGCTATACCGCCTTCCCAAATGGCAAACACCTTCCACCAAGGTTCTCCCACATAACGGTCCCACTCAAAAATTACATAATAGGCTCGTGCGGATAAAATGGCAATCGGTATTGCAAATACTACTAAATCAACAATATAATCCTTCTTTACACCTAATCTGTCTGCTTCCATCGTTGCAATCCATAGTCCTAAAAAGGCTCCAGATGCGATAATTAAACCATACCAATAGATTGATAACGGACCTAATTGTAAGAAAACAGGATCAAGTGCAGGAGCTTCACATGCCAAAGTTGATCTCCTCCGTTCTTTTATTAATCCATATCAAGATCTGTTTCAAATTCTGATACTTCTTGTTCACCATTTTGAATCATTCTTGATAATCGTTGCGAGAACTCTTCTGCTGCATTAACTCCCATTCGTTTCAAACGGAAATTCATTGCAGCCACTTCTATAATAACAGCTAAGTTACGACCAGGTCGAACAGGAAGTGTTGCCTTCGGTATTTTCACATCAATAATTTGCATCGTTTCCTCTTCTAATCCTAATCGGTCATACTGTTTCTTTTGATCCCATGTTTCAAGGTTAATGACTAATGAAATTCGTTTATGCGAGCGAACCGATCCGGCACCAAATAATGTCATGACATTAATAATGCCCAGTCCTCTAATTTCCAGTAAATGTTCAATTAATGGTGGCGACGATCCGATTAGTCGGTCATAGTCCTCTTGACGAATCTCCACACTATCGTCTGCTACTAAGCGGTGTCCTCTTTTTACTAATTCAAGTGCTGTTTCACTTTTACCTACACCACTTTGGCCTGTAATCAGCACACCAATCCCATAGATATCAACTAATACGCCGTGTACTGCTGTAAAAGGGGCAAATTTCGCCTCTAAAAAGTTTGTAATACGACTGATCACTCGTGTCGTTTTATATGGTGAACGCATCAATGGTACACCTGAATCTTCACAAGCATCCACTAATTCATCTGGGACGGCCATATCTCTTGTTACCACAATTCCCGGCGTTATATCTGTACATAAACGATAAGAACGGTCCTTTTTTTCTTCTGATGTTAACTCTGCAAAATAAGATAATTCCGTTTTCCCTAATAATTGCAATCGATCTTTTGGATAATATTTAAAATACCCTGTCAACTCAATTCCTGGTCGTGAAACTTCACTCATAAAAATCTCACGGTGAACTCCTTCGGCACCAGCAATCAACTCAATCTGAAAACGATCCAACAAATCCTGCGTACGCACCTTCGCCATACAAAAGCCCCCTCATTTTGGGACAGAGGGACACGGTCCTCGTCCCATTCTTTCTCATCTTTTTATTATCACGATGTAACTATTGTAGCACTTTTTGAAAGAGATAGTACAGATTTGTTCGAAAAAATTCGAGCGTTTTAGATAGTTTCTCTGTTACCAAAGTATATGAGTAAAGTAACTAATATATTTCATATTAAATATTGTGCATGTATGCTTTAAAGTAGAAAGTGATCAACTGGATTCGAATTGGATAAAAACCGCGAAGTTGCCACTCATCAAAAAAATTCAGAATGGAAGAACGTAAAATCCATATAAGAAAAACTTCGAAGTTTATGTTTTTTGTGTACTATTTTATACAAACTTTAAACGAAAAAACCGTTATGTGGGTACATAACGGTTTAGTCTTTTACGATCTTATTGATGATTAGGTTCATAATCGAGAATAGGATTGCAGCAATAAAAGCAGTTCCAAACCCTTCAATGATGAAATTATCGCCTAATAATGCTTGCGTGAGCCATAGAGTAATGGCATTGATTACTAAAAGAAACAATCCTAATGTTAAAATTGTGATTGGTAACGTTAGTAACACTAAAATTGGTCTCACAATAGCGTTTAATACAGCAAGGATAACACTAGCAATCAAAGCGACTATAAATCCATCAATGATAAAGCCATCAAACAGATAGTCAATTAACATTAACGCTAATGCATTAAATACGAGTGACAGAATCCAGCGCATGATTAATGAACACCTCTTTTTGGTATGATGATAGCGGCCGCTATATAAAGTATTGTTAATGGGATTCCTGCTGTAAAAATAACCAATATGATGTATATTAATCGCAATATCGTAGCATCTAGAGCGGTTGTTTCTGCGATTCCACCTAATACTCCCGCAACCATTTGATTTGTTTCTGAACGATATAATTTATTATCCACTCTGTTTGTCCTCCTAAGCCTGTGTTCCATTATTACATTTCCACAAAACAGCGAGAATAAACCTATGCTACTATGCTATGTTGATATTTAAAGTTGATGATTAAAATTTCCAAGTGTAAAAAGATTCAACACCAAGCCACTGTTTGGTAGCTTCAACGATATCATCTGCTTCATTTCTTACCTTTGAAAGCATACCATCAGCCTGTGATTTATGTGCTTGTATCGTTTCAAATTTTTTGGTGAATACATCACTAACATCGTTCTGGATCTCCGGCTCACCAAGTTCATTCAAATGGTTACGGCTAATTGCTTGTGCCCATACTGTTGGACGTTCATTTTCAGGGAACATCTCTACCGCTTTAATCGCTGCCGCACCAAACGCATCATGATCAGGATGGACTGCATGTCCAGGGTAATGTGTAATGACTAATGATGGCTTAATTTTCTCTAGGTAAGAAAAAAGGTGTGCTGCCACTTCTTCGGTCGATTCAAATTCTAGTGTTTTATCACGATATCCAAGCATCTCTAGGTTGATATCGAGTACTTCACATGCTTTAATCAATTCTTTTTTTCTTATTTCAGGTAGTGTTTCCCTTGTGGCAAAAGTTGGATTTCCCATATTTCGTCCCATCTCACCTAATGTACCACATAAATAGGTTACTGGAATTCCTTTTTCCCGAAATGTAGTGATGGTTCCAGATGCACCAAATGCTTCATCATCTGGATGTGGATAAATAACGACAACGTGATCTGTCACAATAATTCCCCCTCTGGATTAATAATGAAATGGTGTTTCGCTTATTTGTAAAGAAACCATTAATCTTCCTTCACGGTCATGGCCAGCCATTAGCAGTCTATTTTGTTCATCTACTTCATACTGGTTGACGCCTTCAGCATAAATCCATCCGATATCAAGCTTTAAGCCAACTCGATATGTAGACCCTGCTCCAACTACTTTTCCTCGTTGATAGATTACTTTGGCGTTCCGAATAAACGCACCTACATTGTAGGCCTCTTGATTAAAATGGCTTGCATATGCTCCATTGGTTGTTTCTAGGTGTACATATACTTCTTTATTGGCAAGTTTATCAATTTGTTTCTGTAGTTGATTAATTTCAATTGGTTCCATAGAAAATGGACCCCTCCTCTTCCTACATTCTTACTCTATTCTAGCATAGTATGAGCTGAAGTTCCTGTCCGAGAGATTATAGAAAATAAAACTCGACAGATCCTTATTCTTATTAGATACAAACTGCGAAGTAATGTAGGTTTACTTTCTCTTTTGCTAATTGATAATGAGTTATAGATCGTCGCTGCGGAAAAATACTCCCTTTCCAGGGGCACGGCCTCAGCTAACTTGGTAAAGAAAACCACTTTACCAAGTGGATCTTCGGCTCGCGCTCTCTCCCTAGGAGAGTCGCATTTTTCCGCAGCTTAGAATAGTGTTTTGATAAAGTGACAGGAAAGCCAAAAATAAAAATTCCAAGAGTTCTATTCTCCTAATAATCAAAACACTAAAATGAGCGCAGGCAGAATACGGAGACTCCTGTGGGACAGCGAAAGCTGAAGATCCACTTTGTGAAGGGCTTTTCTTCACAAAGTTAGCTGAAGCCGAGCCCACGGTATAGGATACACTGCGAAAGCTTGCTTAAGCAGATGTTGACTTATGCCCTTTGGGTAAAAGCGGAGTATTCTGCCGAAGCGGTGGCATGACACTCCCCTCAAGAAAGATTGGGAGAAAGCAAATTCTTGATAAATTTATTGCGTAGTTTATGTTTTATGTGCATAGTTACATACATCCTTAACTTAAACCTTTTCGCCGTTTCGAGTAGTTATCTGTACGAAAAAAGACTGCCTATTTCTAGACAGCCCTTTGTTTAACTTCCTATTTTTGCTTCCATTCTTGCTTTGTCGCGTTCTAAAATTGGTTTCAAGTATCTTCCTGTATGGGATTCTTCTACTTCAACTATTTCTTCTGGTGTTCCGGTTGCAACAATCGTTCCGCCACCATCTCCACCTTCTGGACCGAGGTCAATAATGTGATCTGCTGCTTTGATTACGTCTAAATTGTGCTCGATAATAATTACTGTATCTCCGTTGTCAACAAGGCGCTGAATAACGGCTAACAGACGGGAGATATCATCGATATGCAAACCTGTTGTCGGTTCGTCGAGAATGTACAACGATTTTCCGTTGGAGCGTCGATGCAATTCACTTGCTAACTTCACACGTTGCGCTTCCCCACCAGATAACGTCGTAGCTGGTTGTCCAAGTCGGACATAACCTAAACCAACATCATAAATCGTTTCTAATTTCCGTTTAATCTTTGGAATGTTTTCAAAGAATGATAATGCTTCTTCGATCGTCATATCAAGTACATCCGCAATATTTTTCCCTTTATATTTCACGTCCAGTGTTTCACGATTATATCGTTTCCCTTCACACACTTCACAAGGTACATAGACATCTGGTAAAAAGTGCATCTCGATTTTTATAATCCCGTCACCACGACATGCTTCACAACGACCACCTTTAACATTGAAGCTGAAACGCCCTTTTTTATAACCACGGATTTTCGCCTCATTAGTTCGAGCAAAGACATCACGAATATCGTCAAATGCACCGGTATAGGTTGCTGGATTAGATCTTGGTGTTCTGCCGATTGGTGATTGATCAATATCGATCACTTTTTCTAAATACTCAATACCTTTAATTTCCTTATGCTTACCTGGCTTTTGTTTGGCGCGGTGTAATTGAACGGAAAGACTCTTGTGTAATATTTCATTGATTAAGGAACTTTTTCCTGATCCAGAAACGCCGGTTATAGCCGTATAAATACCGATTGGAATCTGGACATCGACATTTTTGAGGTTATTTTCTTCGGCACCAATAATTTCAATAAAACGTCCATCAGATTTAGAACGTTTGGCAGGAACTGGTATGAACTGATCCCCCGCTAAATACTGACCAGTTAAAGATTTTTTCTTTTTCATTACCTGTCTTGGTGTCCCTTGTGCTACGACTTCCCCACCATGTTCACCAGCACCTGGCCCGATATCAATTAAATAATCGGCCGCTAACATCGTATCTTCATCATGTTCCACGACGATCAACGTATTACCAAGATCGCGCATTCGTTCCAATGTTTGAATTAACCGATCATTATCCCGTTGATGTAAACCAATTGATGGTTCATCCAGCACGTAAAGAACACCAGTTAATGCGGAACCAATCTGTGTTGCCAAGCGAATACGTTGTGCTTCCCCTCCTGATAACGAACCGGCAGAACGGGATAGCGTTAAATATTGTAGTCCTACATTGATTAAAAAGGTTAAACGATCATCTAATTCATTAATAATCATATGAGCGATTTGCTTCTCTTTTTCGGACAATCGCAATGTTGTAAAAAATTGATGTGCTTCTGTCACTGACAATGCTGTTACCTGACCAATATGCAAGTCATTTACTTTGACAGCAAGTGCTTCTTCATTTAATCGGTAGCCCTCACATGTTGGGCAGGCATTAGTCGTCATATATTTTTCCATCTGCTCACGGATAAAATCTGATGATGTTTCACGATAACGACGAGCAATATTATGGAGCACACCTTCAAAATAAATATCATTTTCACGTAGCATACCATAGTCATTTTCGTAACGGAAATAGATTTTTTCTTTACCACTACCATTTAAAATTTTCTCTAAATGTTTTTTCGGTAGCTTTTTCACTGGTACATCCATATCTATTCCATAGTGCTTACAAACACTTTTCAGTAATTGCGGATAATATTGTGAACTTGTTGGTTCCCATGCGACAATCGCCCCTTGATTAAGGGTTAAATCTTTGTTCGGGATTACTAGATCAATATCTACTTCCAACTGTGAACCAAGCCCATCACATGTTTTACATGCTCCCCACGGACTATTAAAAGAAAATAATCGTGGTTCCAATTCATCGATCGAAAATCCGCAAATAGGGCAGGCATGATTTTCGCTAAATAACAGTTCTTCATCTCCAATAATATCAACAATTACTTTACCATCACCTAGTTTTAATGCTGTTTCCAAGGAATCAGACAGACGTCCTGAGATTCCTTCTTTTACAACAATCCGATCGACCACAACTTCAATCGAGTGATTTTTATTTTTGTCTAATTCGATATCATCACTGATTTCACGCATTTCTCCATCGATGCGCAAACGGATATACCCTTCTTTTTGCAAATCCTCCAACACTTTTACATGTGTTCCTTTACGACCTGAGACAACTGGGGCAAGTATTTGCAATTTCGTACGTTCTGGATAGTCCATAATTCGATCTACCATTTGTTCAACGGTTTGTGAAGTAATTTCTTCGCCGTGAATTGGGCAAATCGGATGTCCAATTCTTGCGAAAAGTAATCGCATATAGTCATAGATTTCTGTTACGGTACCAACCGTAGAACGTGGGTTACGACTTGTCGTTTTCTGATCGATAGAGATGGCGGGCGATAAGCCTTCAATAGAATCAACATCCGGTTTATCCATTTGTCCTAAAAATTGACGAGCATATGCCGAGAGTGATTCCACATATCGGCGTTGCCCTTCGGCATAAATCGTATCAAAAGCTAATGATGATTTACCTGAACCAGACAATCCTGTTAACACAACCAGCTTATCCTTTGGAATATCAATAGATATGTTTTTTAAATTATGTGCACGTGCTCCTTTTATGGAAATGGATTTTTTAGCCATTCATTTCACCCTTCTGCTTTCAATTCTAAAACAAGATCACGAAGCTCAGCTGCTTTTTCGAAATCTAGCTCGCGAGCCGCTTGTTTCATTTCGTTTTCCATTTTTTCGATTAACTCTTGCTTTTCCTTTTTCGTCATTTCACTTACTTGTTTTGCTTTACTATCGTATTGCTCCTCATCTTCTGCCGCCATGGTAGCGCGGATCACATCACGTACTCCCTTATTGATCGTCGTTGGTACGATACCATGTTTTTCATTATAAGCCTGTTGTTTTTCACGACGACGGTATGTTTCATCAATAGCGGTTTTCATCGAGTCTGTCATTTTGTCGGCATACATAATTACCATACCATTTTCATTACGTGCTGCACGCCCCATTGTTTGAATTAAGGAACGTTGTGATCGTAAGAAACCTTCTTTATCGGCATCTAGAATCGTAACGAGCGATACTTCCGGAATATCCAGCCCTTCACGTAAAAGGTTAATACCAACTAAGACATCATATTTTCCTACCCTTAAGTCACGGATGATTTCAATTCGCTCTAATGTTTTTATTTCAGAGTGTAAGTAGGCAACTTTTAAACCAACTTCTTTTAAATAATCAGTTAAATCCTCTGACATTTTTTTCGTGAGCGTCGTTACTAACACGCGCTCATTTCGATCCACTCTTTTGTTAATTTCACCAATTAAATCGTCCACCTGACCATCGATTGGCCTTACATCGACTACTGGATCTAATAGACCTGTCGGACGGATAATTTGCTCTGTCATTTGTGGTGTATGTTCCAACTCATATGGACCTGGTGTTGCAGATACATAGATCAGTTGATTCGCCTTTTTCTCAAATTCATCAAATGTCAAAGGGCGGTTATCTAAAGCAGATGGTAAACGAAAGCCATGGTCGACTAACACTTGCTTCCGTGCTTGATCACCATTATACATACCACGAATTTGTGGTAAGGTAACATGAGATTCATCAATAACAATTAACGAGTCATCCGGAAAATAATCAATTAATGTATATGGAGTTGAACCTGCTTCTCGTAATGTAAGATGACGGGAATAATTCTCGATTCCGGAGCAAAAACCCATCTCCTCCATCATTTCCAGATCATAATTGGTTCTCTGTTCCAATCGTTGCGCTTCTAACAATTTATCTTCTTCACGGAACTTTTCCAGTTGTTCATGTAATTCTTTTTTGATATTTTCCATTGCTACTTTCAATTTTTCTTCACGAGTAACAAAGTGTGATGCTGGGAAAATCGCAATGTGCTCACGGTCACCAATAATCTCACCTGTTAACGCATCTACTTCTCGAATCCGATCGATTTCGTCACCAAAAAATTCAACGCGAATACAGTGCTCTTCGCGTGAAGCTGGAATAATTTCGACTGAATCACCACGAACACGGAATGTACCACGTTGGAAGTCAATATCATTACGAGCATATTGAATATCGACAAGGCCTCTTAATAATTCATCACGGTCTTTTTCCATTCCTACTCGTAGCGACAACACTTGGCTGCGATATTCTTCTGGTGAACCTAAACCATAAATACAAGATACACTTGCAACAATTAAGACATCATTACGTTCAAAAAGTGCAGATGTTGCCGAGTGTCGAAGTTTGTCAATTTCGTCATTGACGCTTGCATCTTTTTCAATAAATGTATCTGTTGATGGTACATATGCTTCCGGTTGATAATAATCATAGTAACTGACAAAATATTCAACAGCATTGTTCGGGAAAAATTCTTTAAACTCACTGTAAAGCTGACCTGCTAACGTCTTATTATGGGCAATCACCAATGTTGGCTTATTGATCTCTTTAACGACATTACTAATGGTGAATGTCTTCCCGGTCCCTGTTGCACCGAGCAAGGTCTGATGACGTTTCTTTTTCTCTATACCTGTTACCAGCTCCTTAATCGCGCGGGGCTGGTCGCCTTGTGGCTGATAAGGTGCCTGTAATGAAAAAGTTTGCTGTTCCACCTTGATACCTCCGTTCTCTTACTACGTGTCATATTATACACTATATTCCAATAAAAAGCGAACAAATATTCGTTTTAGTTTTTGACTCTCTTTCTTCATTATAACCAAAGGTACCGGGATGTTAAAAAGATATGATATTTAGATGGCGATTTGGCATACGAAACACTTGGAATACGGGTAACTTCTCATATTTGGGAACTTCTGGGGGGCTCTATCAACTTCGAGTAGTTCTCTATCAACTTTCGGTGTCTCTCTATCAACTTTGAGCAGTTCTCTATCAACTTTTGGTGTCTCTCTATCAACTTTGAGCAGTTCTCTATCAACTTTCGGGGATCCTCTATCAACTTACCTCAGCAAAACAAAAACCACAGCTAGTCAAAGCTGTGGTTTACCTATTTATGTGGTTTGATCATATTGGTTTACTTCATATAAATCAATTAGATCGATTTCTGGGTGCTTATCTACAAACCATCTTAAGGCGAAATCATTTTTAAACAATGCCAGGAATTCGTCTTCTCGGTCTTTGACTAACAAACTGCGTTCATCAAATAATTTGGCATCGACTTGTTCTTTATTCAACCACCGTGGAATGCGATCACCAATCGATTCGAGCATTACTTCTACGTTGTACTCATTTTTCATGCGATGTTGGAATACTTCATATTGCAGTTGTCCAACGGCACCAATGATCATGGAGTCGGTCGGATATCCACGGAACAATTGAATTGCACCTTCTTGCACGAGCTGCTCGATACCCTTTCTAAATTGCTTTGCCTTCATAACGTTTTTGGCTGTTACACGCTGGAACATTTCAGGAGGGAATTGTGGTAATTCATCATATTCAAACGTCTTCTTCCCTTCGATCAATGTATCACCAATCCGATATGAACCAGGATCATAGACACCGATAATATCACCGGCATAGGCTTCTTCTACCGTGTCACGTGAGGAAGCAACAAATTGTTGTGTTTGCCCCAAGCGAATCGTTTTACCAGTTCGAGCCAGCGTTACATTCATGCCACGCTCAAACCTTCCTGAACAAACACGTAAAAAGGCAATACGATCACGATGCTGTGGATTCATATTTGCTTGAATTTTGAAAATAAATCCAGAAAAATCCGGATGATCAGGACTAATTACTTCTTCTTCTGTTCGACGCGGTCCTGGTGCAGGTGCCAAGTCTATAAATGTATCGAAAAAGGTCTGTACACCAAATGGCGCAAGTGCACTTCCGAAAAATACCGGGGTTTGTTCACCATCCAGTACACGGTCTAACGAAAATTGATCGCCCGCTTCATCGAGCAATTCTAATTCTTCTACTGTGTCCTGATAAGTTGGATGGTTATAAATATCTTCCTCTTTTTCCATGTCAGCCATCGGAATGTAAGTTTCTTCTTCATTACCATTAAAACGGATAAATTGATCATGATAACGGTCTAGAATGCCTAAGAAACGTTTTCCCATACCAACCGGCCAATTCATTGGATATGTTTCAATATTCAGCACATCTTCAATTTGATCTAATAACTCTAATGGTTCGCGTCCTTCTCGGTCTAATTTGTTAATAAACGTAAAGATCGGAATCCCACGCATCTTACAAACTTTAAACAACTTAATCGTTTGAGCCTCGATCCCTTTGGTTGCATCGATAATCATGACTACACTATCCACAGCTGTAAGTGTACGATATGTATCTTCACTAAAATCCTCGTGACCAGGTGTATCGAGAATATTGACTTTATGCCCTTTATAATCAAAGTTCATCACACTGGAAGTCACCGAGATCCCACGTTGCTTCTCAATCTCCATCCAGTCTGATGTCGCAAATTTTCCTGACTTTTTCCCTTTCACTGTACCTGCTGAGCGAATTAAATTTCCGAACAACAATAATTTCTCTGTCATCGTTGTTTTCCCTGCGTCAGGGTGTGAAATAATCGCAAACGTTTTTCTTTTTTGCACTTCTTCTTGTAATCCCATATTGTTACCTACTTTCTGCTTAACGTACCTATTAACTTCTCCTATTTTAACACTTTTCAAACAGAGTGAAAATAAAAACATCAACAAGATGGCATCCTATACAGAATCTGATATAATATAATGATGGATTCATTAAATAAGGGTGGGATCAATTTGCAACAAATTCAAATGACAGAACAATCGATTCGCCAGCTAACAGGTGAACGTTTCTTTAATAGAGGTTACCAATATTTTCAAACCGGAAAAGTGTATGGACTTTCCTATAACCCGGAATCCAATTCTTGGCGTGGTCTTGTAAAGGGAACTAAAATATATACAGTCCGGATTTATTTCACAAAAGACATGATGGTAGACACATCTTGCAACTGTCCAGCATTTGAAACTCATGGTACATGTAAACACATAGCTGCGGTGCTGTTAGCCATTACCCAGGATGCTCAATCTAATCGCAGGAAATTTGCAGTGGACAGAAGTCCTCAACAACCACCTGTACAAGATACAGACCTGTTCGCCAAACAATTATTACATACATTTCGTGATAAAAAAGAACAGGCTGAAACACCGCTAGTAGTAGATACGGAGTACCTTCTGACCTTAACAAAGGCAAATAAAAATTCACAGTATGCACTTAGTATCGAAGTGAAAATCGGGGATAAAAGGCCATATGTAATTCGAGATATACGTGGGTTTTTAAAAGCATTAAACAGCGGTGAGTCCTATAAAGTAAATCAAAGCTTTACTTTTTATCCATCGATTCATTACTTTACATCAAAAGATCAAAAAATGATTGAAATGCTTTTAACCTGTTACGAGCAAGAGCGACTCTTCGGAAACAGCTACGTTTTAAAGATGGAGCAGCCTAGAAGTATTTATATTCCACCAAGCTTAATTGATCAATTGTTGGAGCAATTAGTTGATATGGACTATATATTTCGACTTGATAACAATAAAGAATATCGAACAATTGAAGTAAGTGAAATGAATGATCAGCTTCAGTTTCATCTCGATTACCAGCAACAGAAAAACTATACACTCGAGATGACAGACCTATCCAATTATTATTTTTTAGATAGTTATCGATTTGTTGTTCATGAGCATCACTTTTACAAAATTACCTATCAACAAAAAGTAATCTTAGAAAAATTGTTCCGGGTTATCCCTTTTCAAAATAAGAAAAAACAGCTGATCTCACCAAATGAAATGGATGTCTTCGTCAAAAATGTCATGCCGCAATTCGAGCAAGTAGGAACTTTAAACATGACAGAGAGGATGGAGAAACAGATCAACACGTCACCATTACAGAGTAAAATTTACATCGATGAAATTGATGGTGCCTTAAAAGCAGAAGTGGAATATCGATATGGAGATACTGTATTTACCCCTTTTTCTGAACAAGGGTCAGGAGAAACGATTGTCAAACGCGAAACCCATAAGGAACAGGAAATTCTACAGATGCTTCGTGATGAAGCATTTATCGAGATGAACCAAGCATTTTATTTGTTTAATGATGATGCGATTTATTCGTTCATCCATGAAGGCGTCTTTCAACTCGAAGGAATAGCATCTGTTTACTTATCTAGAAGTGTCAAACAAATGCTAGAGGGTCTCGATCAAATTTCATTACAATCCAATGTCGATTATCGTCCATCTGAAGGAATGTTAGATATTGAATTTGACATGGATGGTATTTCTGACGAAGATGTGTCAAATATCTTGCAAGCTTTAGTCGAAAAAAAGAGATATTATCGTATACCAAATGGAGCACTTATCCACCTAGAATCAAATGAATTTTCTTCCTTTCAACGGCTACAGAAGTCTTTGGATTTGTCCAAAAAACAGATGGAAGATGGCAAAATTTCGGTTCCGGCTGCTCGCACCTTCCAAGTCGAGGAAGCATTAAATAAGGCTGATCACCGTTATAGTGAATCATTTCAACAAATGTTAGAGCAGTTAAAACACCCAGAGCAATTACAGTTTGAGTTACCTAACCAGTTAGAAGCAGATGTCCGTGACTATCAAGTAACAGGTTTCCAATGGATGAAGGCTTTATCTCATTATCATTTAGGTGGCATTTTAGCGGATGATATGGGGTTAGGGAAAACATTACAGACGATCAGTTACATGCTTGCCGAATCAAATGATAAAACCGACCATTATCAAGCACTGGTCGTTGCACCTGCTTCCCTTTTGTATAATTGGAAAAAAGAAATTGAAAAATTTGCACCAACATTGACTGCCGGTGTCATTATCGGACCTAAGCATGAACGGAGAAATTTACTGCAGCAATATCAAGATACTAACATCCTAATTACTTCTTATCCGACATTACGGAAAGACCAGGATCTATATGAAGATCATTTGTTTGATTGCATTATTCTTGATGAAGCGCAGGCGATTAAAAATCATTTGACCTTAACAGCAAAAGCAGTACGCTCTTTACAAGCGAAGCAATTTTTCGCACTGAGCGGTACACCAATCGAGAATGACTTAGATGAGTTATGGTCGATATTTTATACGATATCACCTGGATTATTTGGCAGTAAAAAAGCATTCAGCAATCTTGAGACTGACTATATCGCTAAAATTACCAGACCATTTATTTTACGAAGAGTGAAAAAAGAAGTACTGGATGAATTACCTGACAAAATTGAATCCGTTCAATATTCCGAGCTCACGAAGGAACAAAAAGAAGTGTATATCGGCTACCTGCAACGAATCCAAAACGAACTGGATGAAACGATTGAAGAAAAAGGATTTAACCGTGGCAAACTACAAATTTTAGCTGGACTTACCCGCTTACGACAAATCTGTTGTCATCCGAGTTTATTTTTGGAAAATTACAGTGGAAAGTCTGGGAAATTAGAGCAATTGATGGAGTTAACGAGTGAGTTAGAAGCAAATGGCAAGCGGACATTGATTTTCTCTCAGTTTTCCAGCATGCTTGAGATTATTCGCGATACACTACAGGCAAATGGTCAGGAAGTATTTTATTTAGATGGTTCTACCCCGTCAGAACAACGACTGCAAATGGTCGAAGCATTTAACGCTGGCGAAAAAGGATTTTTCTTAATTTCCTTGAAAGCTGGTGGAACAGGGCTCAACTTAACTGGAGCAGACACCGTTATTTTATATGATCTATGGTGGAACCCGGCAGTTGAGGAGCAAGCTGCGGGAAGAGCACATCGAATCGGTCAGAAAAACGTGGTCCAAGTAATTCGTTTTATTACCGAAGGAACGATAGAAGAAAAAATTTATCACTTGCAACAAAAGAAACGCGAATTAGTCGATCAAATCATTCAACCTGGCGAAACCTTATTATCCAAATTGTCAGAAGAAGAGATTCGCGAACTATTGCAATTTAACGAAAAACAAGAGAGCTAGTGATTAGCTCTCTTGTTTTTCTAGTATTTCTTCTTGTACATAGGTATCATGTTCCTTCACAAACAATATTCCCAATTTGTGATGTTCTCCTTCATACAAAGCACGTTGAGCAAATCGGATTTCACCGTTTAAATCTTTAATACTTAGCTTGCAAAATGCTCTATTTTGATTAACGATTTGATAAAAGCCTTCTTCATTTTCTACTATTATATCGTTCACCTTAACAATTTTTTCGCCTGGGATTAAACCTAGATCAACAGCTGGTGTACCTGGTAATGTTCCAAGTACTAACACCCCTTTTTCTGCTGGTCGGAAATAAGGTGTATGACGCTGCTCTTCAGTTCGATAAACAAGCTGTATGAATTCCTTCCCTAAAAAAGCAACAGCAAACGCAACTACTGTTAAAAACGGAATAAAATAACTACCTACTGCTATTAGCAAAATGAGAATTGCTAATAGTGCAACCTTTTTTGATAGCCAATTAGCTGCATCACGTGGTAAGCGAGACTTGACGATATATTCAAACCCGAATACAT
Source organism: Gracilibacillus sp. D59 (assembly GCF_052246695.1). Taxonomy (NCBI): domain Bacteria; kingdom Bacillati; phylum Bacillota; class Bacilli; order Caryophanales; family Bacillaceae; genus Gracilibacillus; species Gracilibacillus sp. D59. Next base: position 206,093 of record NZ_JBQQCK010000006.1, read on the forward strand.
AGGGCAAGACCATGACTCCAAATGACTCACCAGCGATTTCTAGTAAAGGCCAGTCCGCAAAGGGCTCTATCCATCCACCAGGTATTAAGGCAATAAAAGGGATGATGGTCAGTTTTTTGATACGATGCTGACCTAAATATTTACCACGATTACTTTTCACCAGTTCAGGATAGGTATCATCACTATGTAACCTAGCTAAAATCCACGTTTCTGTCAGTAACAGAATGCCAATAATAAAAGGTATATAGAATAAATCTGTTGCGTCAAGTAGGTTGAGCCAATTGCTTGGTAGATAATCATCACCATATATGTTGAGAAAATACATGATAGCAGATGTGATTGCTAATGTGTAACCAGCTGATAACCAGCTGAACCGGTTACCAATAGAAACGATTAACATTACAAGCCCTAATAATAGAGCAAATGGAAGTGATATAACAAAACCAAACGCAAGTGACAGGATAGATAAGATTAACCCTATCATGATCGATATAGACCAAGTATGGCTTGTCTCATAAAAATATGGATATACTTTCGTTCCAAAACTTAGACGATCTTTTTTAATTCGTAAATAACCACTCAGCATGATGAGCAGTACAAATACATAGATAAATGGCTGCATAAAAATACGTGCGATAATCCAACCAAATTCCATTAACCAGTCCATCCCAAACAACCCCTCCCAACAAAACATCAATAAATATGTATATTAACTCTATTATGATCAAAAAATTTAAATTTGGCTACCCCATAAATTAATTTTAGTTAAAATAGAACAAATCGACCCACTTAAACACGGCATGGTAACTACTAAAAAGCACCTTATAACCCACCTTTGCTGATTTACTTAAATAATTCGTAATAGATACAAACTGTGAACTAATGAAAATTTGCCTTGGTATAGTTTCCTCTCATTCTGAATGATGATGAGTGCTTGCAAACGCTCCGGCATAATACTGCGCTTTCCGTAGGCTCGGCTTCAGCTAACTTTGTGAAGAAAAGCACTTCACAAAGTGGATCTTCAGCTTTCGCTGTCCCACAGGAGTCTCCGTATTCTGCCTACGCTAATTTAAGTGGTCTAATTATTGAAAGAACAGAACTCTTGAATTATATTCTTTGTATTTCCTGTCACTTTAACAGAACACTATGCTAAGCTACGGAAAAATTCGACACTCCTGGGGAACAGCACGAGCCGAAGATCCACTTGATAAAGCGGGTTTTCTTTAACAAGTTAGCTGATGCCCCTGAAAGGGAGTGTTTTTCCGTAGCGTTGGACTTGCACTCATCTTCAAAAGGATAGGAGGAAGGAACATAAAAGTTGCTGCGTAGTTTATGTTTTTTGCGCACGATTTTACACTGTCCTTTCTATAAAAAAAGCTGCCATAGGGATCCCTATGGCAGCTTTGATGTGAGAGATTGTAGGTTCTTTGTCCTGATTATTTGGTTAAGGTTTCGATTGCTTTCTCCAGTTGAAGGTCGTCTTCGCCTTTTTGGACCTTTTCAACAATCGCCGTTTGCAATACTTCCGCTGTTTTTTTGTCGACTTCCCCTGTTACATTAAGATCCTGGTCTTTTTGAAATGCTTCTACTGCTGATTGGGTAGCTTCATTAAAATAACCATCTTTTCGACCAGGGTCATAACCTAAGCCATCCAGCATAATCTGAACATTTTCAATTTTATCATCACTTTGATTATAGGTTAATGGTTCCTCAATTTGAATTGGATTGGTGTAATAATAATTCGGCATTTTTTGTTCAATTGTTGGTTTTACACCAACCTCATGAATCGAGTTACCTTCAGGAGTCAACCATCTAAATCGTGTAATCTTAATCGTACTACCATCACCCATCGATATTGTCTGTTGAACGGTTCCTTTTCCAAATGAAGTTTCTCCGACTATCTCATAATCTAATGCTTCGTTTAATGAAGCAGCCAAAATTTCAGACGCAGAGGCACTACCCTCATTAATCAAGGTTACAATTGGATAGTCTTTAGGAGATTCTAGGTCGGAAAAATATCTTGTTTTCTTTCCTGATGGATCCTCAATTTGAATATAAGGAGTATCCTTAGGAACGAAATTCTTTAATATATCCTCAACAGTTGGTAACAATCCACCTGGATTCCCACGGACATCGATTACTAATCCATCAATACCATTTTCCTCCATTTTTCCTAATTCCTTTTCAAAATCAGTTGCTGTATCTTCGGAAAAAGAAGTTAATTCAATAATACCTATTAACTTTCCGTCTACTTCTTTTGTTTCCGCATAAACGGTTTCCAATGGTATTGCATCTCTAGTAATTTCTACTTCTAAGATATCTTCTACACCAGGTCTTCTGATTTCTAATACTACCTTTGACCCTTTTTCACCTCGTATTTTGTTAACTGCCTCATATAGATCTAATCCTTCCACACTTTCTCCATCAACTGAAAGAATTTGGTCATTTGGCTTTAAACCTGCTTTTTCTGCAGGAGAATCCTTTATCGGTGCAACTATCGTAACACTCCCCTCTTTCATCGAAACTTCAGCACCAATTCCTTCAAAGGATGACTCAATTTGTTCATTGAACTGGTCCATTGTTTTTTGATCCATATAAACACTATAAGGGTCTTCAAGAGATTGGAGCATGCCTTGAATGGCACCTTCGATCAATTGTTTATCTTTCACTTCTTTCACATAGTTTTCTTTTATAATAGAAAACGCATCTACAACTTTTGTCATTTTTCCCATATTTTCTTCTATCGTTTTCTGTTGATCTGCCAGTTCTGTCAATAGATCCCGATCCGAACTAGCTATACCATCATTAGAGCTTGTTCCACCTGCAAAAAAGTACAAGCCTGCATATGTACCAACTGCTCCCAGAGCAATTGCTACAACCAAAATTAACACTAGATACCTTTTTCTAATATTCATTATTCCACCCCATAGCCTTAAATAAAAACATCTTTACTTCTATATTATGAAGGTTTAAAAAAGACATCACAAGTATTTTGTGATGTCTTTCAATTTTTACTTATTAAGGTAAGTAATTGTATGGATTCACGGCACCGTGATAACTCCATGCACCCTTATGTACTTCAAAGTGTAAATGGTCTCCAAATGAATTACCTGTGTTACCCATTCCACCGATTTGCTGACCCTTTGATACCGATTGATCATAAGATACAGCCCTGCTATTTAAGTGAGCATATACAGTTGTGAGATCCAGACTTGGGTGATAAATATAGATTACATTTCCATAACTGGAGGAAACGTTTGATCTTGTTACAACACCATCAGCAGCTGCATAAATCGGTGTACCTTTACTATTCGCAATATCAATACCGTAATGGAAGCCCCCACCATTAAAAGAACGATAACCATATCCGGAACTTCTTGTACCTGTAGTCGGCCAAGATAAACTTCCACTTCCACCTGCTGACAGAGAAGATGAAGTGCCATTATTTGATCCTTCGTTTGATTTTGCTTGTTCCTCAGCTAATTGTTCAATTTTTTGTTTTGCTTCTTTTTTTGCTTTTTCAATTACTGCTGCTTGATTTCGTAGTGTTTCCTGTTGTTCCGCTAAACTCATCTTATGTTGATGTAATTCTTCTTCTTCTGATTCTAACTCTGACATAAGATTTTGCTTGCTCTGCATTTGCTGATTTAATGTTGCTTGAATTTCATCCAATTCTTGTTTTTGGGCAACTAACGAAGCCTTTGCATCTTCTAATTCTTGTTTATTTTCTACTAAAGATGCCTTTTTTTCTTCTACTTCAACTTTGTTTTCTTCCAACTTTTCTTTATCCGCTTGCTGCTGTTCCATAATCTTCTTATCAGAATCCATGATTTTTGTTACTGCTGTTGCACGGTTAATAAAATCACCAAAGCTCTGTGCACCTAAGATTATTTCTAAGTAACTAATGCTGCCACCATTTTGTTGAATGGAACGCAATCTACTCTCTAGCAATTCTTCTCTAGCTGCAATTTTTTCTTTAAGCTGTTTAATCTCTTCTTCTAATGTCTTTATTTCCTCTTCAGTCTTCGCTATTTCATCTTCTGTTTCAGATATTTTTTGGTTAGTTGTTGCAATTTCGTTTTCTTTTGCTCGTAATTTAGCTTGTGTATCTTCTAAATCACTATTAATAACTTCGATGTCACTTTTTGTCTCTTCTTGCTGTTCCTGATTTTCAGCAATTTTTTCCTCTGTGTTGTTTACTTTATTCTCTATACCATTTGCTTTTTCATTAATTTGATCCTTTTCCTCTTCTAATTCATCAACTTTTTCATTTAATTCACTCATCGTTTCAGCAAAAACAGGTGTTGCTGAAAAAATGGTTCCGATGATTAAAATTGTTAGAATGAAATAACACCGCTTCATATGATCTCCCCTCTCTACAAGGCAATTTCCTCGTATCTATTAAACTTTCAAAAATTTACGAACACTCATTAGACTTCCCCAAACACCAATGGAAGCACCTATACCGATAATAATTAACGAAATCTGTATCGCAAATGGATAAAAGTCTAGGATTTTCACAAAATCAAATTGCTGCAAGACCGTTAAATTCTGTGTTAAGAAATAATAGCCAATTAGTATCACTGCTACCGGAAGCAGGCTACCTAATATACCTAGAAACATTCCTTCCACGAAAAATGGCCAACGAATAAAGTTATTGGTCGCACCTACCAGCTTCATAATACCAATCTCTTTTTTACGAGCTAGAATCGTAATTTTAATAGTGTTGGATATTAAGAAAATAGCGGTGAACACTAATGCTACAATTAAAGCCAAACCTATGTTTCTAGCATATTGATTGAATGTAAACAAACTATCAACATATTCCTGACCGTAATTTACACGATAAATGAAATCAAATTTTTCAATTTCAGCTGCAATTCTTTCGGTATCAAGCGGGTCTGACGCTTTTACTATAAAGGCATCATTTAGCGGGTTATCTTGTTCATATAACCCCCATGCTTTTCCTTGCTCACCCATACTTTCGATTAAATTCTGAAGTTCTTCTTCTTTTGTCACAAAATCTATACTTTCTACACCTTTTATATCATTAATATTGTCTTCTATTTGATCAACATCACTCTGCTCAGCAGTTAACTCGATTAATGCTTTAATTTGAACATCTTCTTCCAGTTCACTGGCAATATGATTCAGATTCAGCATCAATACTAGAAATACCCCGACCAAAATTAACGTAGTCGTTACGGCACCTACAGATGCAATGGTCATCCAGCCATTACGCCACGTATTTCTAGCACCTTCTTTGAAATGTCGTCTTAAAGTACTAAACTTCATATCCATACTCTCCTCGATGCTCGTCACGTACAATCATACCGTCTTCCATAGCAATTACACGTTTCTTCACAGTATTCACAATTTCTTTACTGTGAGTTGCCATTAAAATTGTTGTACCACTTGCATTAATTTCTTCTAAAATTCGCATAATTTCCCAAGATGTTTCAGGATCTAGGTTACCGGTAGGCTCGTCCGCAATTAGTAAAGACGGATGGTTTACCATCGCCCTTGCAATTGCCACACGCTGTTGTTCACCACCAGATAACTCATCTGGAATAAAACGGGCTTTATTTTTTAACCCGACTTGCTCTAATACATTCATCACTCGTTTACGTATGTTCTTTGGAGATTCTTCAATTACCTCCAGAGCAAACGCAATATTTTCGTATACAGTTAATTTCGGTAATAATCGGAAATCCTGATACACAACACCGATATTTCTACGGAAATAAGGAACTTCTTTCCACTTTAACGATGATATATTTGTATTATTCACCACTACGGTACCGTTAGTTGGTACTGTTTCGCGGAATAACATTTTTGTAAAGGTTGATTTTCCTGCACCACTCGGTCCTACTATGTAAACAAATTCCCCTTGGGCTATTGATACATCTATTCCATTAAGGGCAACTACCCCATTAGGATAAGTCATATAAACTTCTTGCATTTCTATCATAAAGTAATCACCTTTTTATCATTTTATAAGAAATCTCTCAGATGATGGAACCAAATTTCGACGGTTAGTTCCACATTATCTACATTATAACATCATTTTCGATATTTTTTACCTTATTTTTTATTACAATTTTATTTCAGAATGTAAAAAAAATTACCTTCAATACCTTAGTCCAGTTTTTTAGACCAATTAATGGAATTTATCGTTTGAATCCTTCTCCTAATACTTCTGTTGCGTTCATCGCGATAACAAAAGCATCCGGATCAATCGATTTGACTGCACGAGTTGTTTTACTGAATTCATTTTGTTGTACAACGCACATTAAAACTTTGCGGTCTTCGTCTGTATATCCACCAGACCCCTTAAAAATAGTAACACCTCTATCAATATCATTCAACAAAATTCGACGAACTTCTTCAGTTTGATTCGTAATAACCATAACATTTTTTGAGGTATTTAGACCTACTTGAACAAAATCAATTGTCCGGCTCGTAATAAATAAACCGATTAATGCATATAAACCTTCTTCAATAGAAAAGACAAACGATGCAGTTAATACAATTAAGCCATCGAATACAGCCAAACACACACCAAGTGGTAATGCAGTATATTTATGTAGAATTTGTGCTGCTAAATCCATGCCACCTGTTGAAGCTTTCCCTCGAAAAACAACACCAATGCCAATTCCGACAATCATCCCGCCAAAGATTGCTGCCAGCAAGGGATCCTCTGTCGCTGGTTGCAAATCTCTTGTTAAAAATACATAAAATGGTAATATAATCGTGCCAACCAATGATTTTGCTCCAAAATTTTTTCCTAAAATAACTACTCCAGCGATAAACAATGGAATGTTCAGTCCCCATTGCACAATCGACGGTTCCCAATTGAAAAGCGCTTTTGTGATCGTACTGACCCCTGCAACACCGCCTGATGCGATATTATTTGGTAATAAGAAAAGGTTAAACGCAATTGCGACAAAAAAAGCGCCTACTAGTACAAATATATAATCTAATGTTTGACGTAACCAATTAGGCATTTGTTTTCTTCGATATCTTGCTATCATATATGAATCACTCCTTAGTTGTTCCTTACACAGTAAAACGAGCAAAAGGAAGAGCTCCCCCCTTTTGCTCGTAGTAATAGAAAGTATATCTAGCTCCGAACGCCCAAAAACTAGGCTTTCCGAACCCCCTACGATAAAGAAGACTTGCCGATTGGTGATAACCAAAGGCTTAGTTCCACTTATACCTTTAGGTGAAAGTCATCATCGGTTTGTAAACTCACCGTGATTCCTTTATCTCAGGTGCTCCGGGTCCACTAGTTGCGTTACTAAGCGGACGCTCTACGCTTTTCTAGTTTAATTCATTACTGAACGTAAATAAGCATCAATAAAATTGTCTAATTCTCCATCCATTACCGCCTGGGTATTCCCTGTCTCATAATCTGTGCGGTGATCTTTTACCATCGAATACGGATGGAAGACATAGGAGCGTATTTGACTGCCCCAGCCTATTTCTTTTTGTTCTCCACGAATTTCTGCCATTTCCTGTTGTTGTTTTTCTATTTCTAATTGATATAATTTCGCTTTTAACATTTTCATCGCTTGATCCCTGTTTTTGATTTGCGATCTTTCCGATTGACATGTCACTACCGTGTTTGTTGGTAGGTGGGTAATACGTACAGCTGAGTCAGTAGTATTGACGTGCTGACCACCGGCACCACTAGAACGATACGTATCTATTTTCAAATCTTCGGTATTGATATCAATATCAATATCATCATCCAATTCCGGAGTTACATCACAGGAAACAAACGATGTGTGACGACGACCGGAAGAATCAAATGGTGAAATTCGGACAAGTCGGTGTACGCCTTTTTCAGCTTTTAGATAACCATAGGCATTATGACCTTTAATTAAAAGGGTAACACTTTTGACCCCTGCTTCATCACCTGGAAGATAATCTAAGGTTTCCACTTTAAACCCTTTCGAATCTGCCCACCTTGTATACATACGTAGAAGCATGCTTGCCCAGTCTTGTGATTCGGTACCACCTGCACCTGGGTGTAATTCCAATATGGCATTGTTTTTATCATAGGGTTCACTTAAAAGAATAAATAATTCAAATCGATTGAGGGCATCTCCTAAAGATTGTACTTCATTCTCTAAGTCTTCCCGAAGATCCTCATCGTTTTCTTCTTTGACTAACTCATAGGAAACTTCTGCATTTTCTAATGATTCTTCATTTTTATCAAAAGCTTGGACTAACTCTTTTATCCCATTTGCCTCATTGATTGTTTTCTGAGCAGCTTGTTGATCATCCCAAAAACTTGGATCTGACATAATCTCATCTAATTCGGCGATCCGGGCTCTCTTTGAATCTAAGTCAAAGAGACCCCCTAAAGTCCGCTAATCGTTTAGCCATTTTATCTAATTCTTGTTTAATATCTACTAGTTCCATCTTTCCACCTCATTTAACCTTAACGTCCATGACATTGTTTGTATTTCTTACCACTGCCACATGGGCATGGATCATTTCGTCCAACTGTTTGTGTTTTGACATAAGGTTTTTTCACTTTTTTCTTTTGTTGATCGCCACCCGAAACAGCTTGTGTATCTTTTACAACTGCTTCTCGTTTTAAGTTTTCACGAATTTGTGCTTTCATTACATACTTCGCTACCTCTTCATTAATCACATCAACCATCTGTTCGAACATAGCGAAACCTTCCATTTGGTATTCGCGCAATGGATCATTTTGTCCATATGCTCTCAGATGAATACCTTGGCGAAGCTGATCCATTTGGTCGATATGGTCCATCCATTTCGTATCAACCGTACGAAGAACGATGACTTTTTCAAATTCACGCATTCTTTCTGGCGTAAACTCTTCTTCTTTTTGATCATATTTTTCGTTAATTTTTGTCATAATTAAGTCGGTTACTTCGTCTTTTTCTTTACCTTTCAGATCATCTTCTGTAATCCAGTCAGATTCTAGTAACGTAGCATGGATATATTCGGTTAAACCAGATATATTCCAGTTCTCCGGAATATCATCTGTCATATACGTTTCGACAGCATTTTCCACTGTCGTCTGAATCATTTGTTCAATAATTTCACGGAGGTTGTCCGAATCAATTACATCAAAACGCTGCTTGTAAATAATTTCACGTTGCTGGCGTAACACATCATCATACGAGAGTATCGTTTTCCGTGCATCAAAGTTATTACCTTCTACACGTTTTTGTGCGGATTCCACTGCACGTGATACCATTTTACTTTCAATCGGTTGTGTATCATCCATTCCAAGTCGTTCCATCATGTTTTTCATATTGTCAGAACCGAAACGGCGCATTAACTCGTCTTCCATTGATAAATAGAACTGTGTTACACCTGGATCCCCTTGACGACCAGAACGTCCACGTAACTGGTTATCAATCCGGCGAGATTCGTGCCGCTCTGTACCGATAACAGAAAGACCACCCAAATCTGTCACACCATCACCCAGTTTGATATCCGTACCACGACCAGCCATGTTAGTAGCTATCGTAACTGCATGCTTTTGACCGGCATTTTCGATAATTTCTGCTTCACGATAGTGGTTTTTAGCGTTTAATACGTTGTGTTTTACACCAGCTTTTTTCAATAGCTTGGAAATTAATTCGGACGTTTCAACGGCTACCGTACCGACTAATACTGGTTGTCCCTTTTCATAGCGTTCTTTAATCTCTTCCACAACCGCTTTAAACTTGCCTTCCATCGACTTATAAATTAAATCTGCTTTATCTTCACGTACAATTGGCTTGTTCGTCGGAATCGCAACAACATCCATTGCATAAATATTTCGGAATTCCTCTTCTTCCGTCTTAGCAGTACCAGTCATACCGGCAAGCTTCTCGTACATACGGAAGTAGTTTTGGAACGTAATAGAGGCAAGTGTCATGCTTTCATTTTGAATTTGTAGACCTTCTTTTGCTTCAATCGCTTGGTGCAAACCATCACTGTAACGACGGCCTTTCATTAAACGACCCGTGAATTGATCGACGATTACCACCTGGTCTTCTTCCACAACATAATCGGTATCCCGGTGCATTGCAACATGAGCTTTTAATGCTTGATTAATATGATGCATCAAAGTCACATGGTTAAGGTCAAACAGATTCTCGATGTTAAAGAATCGTTCCGCCTTATTCATCCCTTCTTCTGTTAACTGTACACCTTTTGATTTTTCATCATACGTATAATCTTCTTCATTTTTTAATGTACGAACAAAAGAATTAGCTTGTTGATACATACTCGCTGATTTTTGTGCGGTACCGGAAATAATCAATGGGGTACGTGCTTCATCAATTAAAATCGAGTCAACCTCATCAATAATGGCGAAGTGTAATGGACGTTGAACCATTTGTTCTTTGTATAACACCATATTGTCACGTAAATAATCAAAACCAAATTCGTTATTTGTACCATATGTGATATCTGCTTCATATGCTTCTCTTTTTTCTTCTTTAGGCATATTATTTTGGTTAAACCCAACTGTCAAGCCAAGAAAATGGTACAATTCTCCCATTTCTCTTGCATCACGGTCAGCTAAGTAGTCGTTTACCGTGATAATGTGCACACCTTTTCCGGTTATTGCATTTAAATACGCCGGCATAGTGGAAGCGAGGGTTTTCCCTTCCCCTGTCTTCATCTCAGCGATATTGCCGTTGTGCATGGCTATCGCACCAACTAGTTGTACATAAAATGGTCGCATTCCTAGCACACGCTTTGCAGCTTCACGAGCTACAGCATATGCTTCAACTAGAAGATCATCAAGGGTTTCTCCATTTTGATAACGTTCCTTAAAGACTTCCGTTTTATTTTTTAATTCATCATCTGATAATAGTTGTATCGATGGCTCTAACGCTTCTATTTCATCTGCAATTTTTTCTAAACTTTTTAGTTGACGTTGATTACCATCACCGAATACTTTTTTTATTAATCCACGCATTGTAGCCGCTCCTCTTTATCTTAAGTTCGATACATATTTCATTAATATATTTCTCCATTTCTTATCATAACACTTGCTTGATAAAAATTACAATCATCAACAAAAAGAAAGGAGAAGCAGTCGGTGGAGGGTGATGACTGCTTCTCATTGAAAGGAAGAGTGGGGGGATTTTATTCCTCCCAAAAAGGAGCTACTTTTTTTATACCACAGCTTTATTAATATGCAAAATCAGTGTTTTGCGATTTTCATATTGTTCAAGTAGTAGAAAAAAGGAATTTCTTTGCATAGTTTCATTGTTTTTATATGTAGGCGATGTTAGAAAATATGGTTTTATATTTTTTTATGAAAACTAATAACTTTTTCAAACAGGTGGATAAACTGCCTTTATACAAGATTCTCATTTTTGATTTTAAAAACCCGTTCCAAATATTACGGAACGGGTTTTTATTTATATGATATTCTTTTCGTTTAAGTATTAATTAGCTTGGTTCAATCAGACCGTATCTTCCGTCTCTTCGTCTATATACAACACTTGTATTGCCTGTAATTGCATTTTCAAAAACAAAGAATGCGTGTCCTAGCATGTCCATTTGTAACACTGCTTCTTCTGAATCCATTGGCTTTAAATCAAAACGTTTCGTTCTTACAATCTCTATTTCATCATCATCCAGAAATTCTTCTTCTTCTCTTAATAACGCCGCCTCTTTCTCCAATTCAGCAAACACGTGCTTTGGTGCACCTTGCTGACGGAACTTACGGTTTACTTTTGTTTTATGCTTACGAATTTGCCTTTCTAGTTTGTCAACAACAAGATCGATTGCAGCATATAAGTCAACGTGATGTTCCTCTGCTCTCAACAATAAGTTCGTCATCGGAATCGTTACTTCAATTTGCTGCTCCTCATTATAGACACTTATATTAACATTTACATCAGAAGTGGGAGGAGTGTCAAAATATCTTTCCAACTTGCCGATTTTTCGCTCGACATACTCCTTTATGGCACTTGTCACTTCTACATTTTCTCCTCGAATGTTATATTTCATGAAAAGTGTCCTCCTTTCAAACTATCAAGCTATAATAAGCTATATATCTATAATACCACAGTTTGTAAAAGTTAAACGAGTAAATTGTGAATAAATTTCATAATTTTTTTACAATTTCTTAACGTTATCTGTTCTTACGAGAAAATGGGTATTCTATGTATATATGTGGCTCCTTTTCTATGAATAAAAAATTAACCACTGCATCCTTTTGACAGTGGTTAATTTTCAACTCTATATGGTTTGAATGGCATCATTAGGCATTAACACCTTGACCATGCTGACGAATACGCTCTTGCTTGATCACTTCTTTCCATGTATCACGGAAATCCTCGATAATATCCCGAGCTTGTTCTAATTGGTCCAAATCGCTTTTGATATTGGCCTGTGTTAATGCATGATAGACAAAATCATACAATGGCATAATTTCCTTTGTTATCGGTGCTTCCTGTTCTAAAGTCACCATTAATTCACGAACAATATTTTGTGTTTTCTGGATCATTTCATTTTTTGTTTGATGATCTTCTGTTTCAATAGCTTTCTTTGCCTGCTTGATAAATTTCAAACATCCGTTGTATAGCATTAAAGTCAGTTCTCCTGGGGATGCGGTATTAACTGAATTATCCTGGTATGCTTGATATTGTTGGTATGCCATATGACGTACGCTCCTCTATTCATTGTTACTATATTTTTTCATCAACGATAAACCCCATTAATTCTGCCATTGATGCATAAACATCTAGCATTTTCTTTGGTGGGATTTCTCTAATGACTTCTTTTGTATCCTGATCTACTAACGTTACATAATATCGATCTAATTTTTCATGAAATTCATAACGAATATCAGTATAAGATGGTTCTAAAAAGGAATTAAGACCATCCACCATACTTTGTAACTGTTCTTTATTTAATTCATCGTTTCCGTTTAATAACTGTTGTTTTGCTTGTTCATGGTTATTGGATCGCTCTCTTGCTGATGTGGATTGCTCAAGTGTAGATTCAGACTGTTGCATGAGTGGTGATCCAGTGATCATTTTACCAACTTCCATGACAATGTTCATCTCCTTATGTAGTTGTTTCTATTAATATCGGAATCTTCTATAAAAGGTTTAGCATTTTCTAAATTTTCTTTAGTTAAAAAGGAACCTAAGTGGTACGCCACTCAGATTTCCTTGTCTAGCACATTATCCTTTGATATCAATGTTATTTCCAAGATGAGGTTGCACTGATGATTCGAGCATTTTGATCATGTCACTAGACTGTGATTCTGCTTGATCTAAGGCCTTATCCATCAAGGAAACACTTGCCTGTTGTTTCACTTGTGCTTGATTCATTGCAATTGACATTGCCGCTACATCCATATTAGAGCCCCCTTTCAAAAGGTAGCTTCATTAAGTCATTAATCATGTTCATGTTTATACTCTGCACTTCAAGTTCTTTTCGTTATTACTATTATCGGATAAAAAAGCCATGTCTTTAACAGAACTTCGGGAACATCTTACAAAAAAATAACCACCTCTTGTCAGGCGGTTATTTCCGATTCATCTGATTCCATATGTCATTTAGTTTGCTCTCATATTCACTATAAAAACGTTTATTTCCATAACGTATATCGTCATACCATTTCTCCAATTGAGCTAATTGCTGATTCTTTTCCGTTAATGCTAATACTTCATGTGCAGTTAGTGATTCACGCCATTTTTCCTGTTTCTTTACATCACGAGCGACCCGTCGATAAAGGAAACGTACTTTTTCCTCGCTTTCCAACTGGTCAAATTTAGGCTTTCTCCTCGTTATACTCCGGAATGCTTCACTTATTTTTTCCTGATTTTCTTTCCGCCATTTCTTCCAGTCAAACAAACTTTCCTTTTCATCTGCATAATCTGTGGTTGCTTCAACTAGATCTTTCTTTCCGAAAACCTGTCTGATCAAGTTCCATAAATATTTCACCGCTCGAGAGATTAGCTGGCGGAATCTCTTGAACAATAAGGCAATGAACAAAATAATGAGAACTGCTGCTATCACGATGCCAAGTATATATGTTAAAGTATCCATCAATTCTGCAAACCAAGATGTGTCTTGTTCTTCTGCTGCTGGTAATTGTGGCGCTTGATTAGATTGTGGTTCCTCACGAATAATATCGTCACCACTTTCAAAAAAAGTAGCAAGCCAAATTATCGATTGAATGATAGAACGTATACCATTTAAAAGAGCTGATTGTACCACCTGGAAATTAGTAATCACGAAAACGAAGAGAAGTGTTAAAACCATATACACACGATTAATTCTCGCTATCTCTGGACCTATTTTTTTCTTTTTACCTTTCGTTAGTGATTCCTTTTGTAAATGTTCTCTATTGGTGATGAATAACATAACCATAATAAATAGAAAACCTAGATAACTAATCCAATGTTGATATCCTTCTAACGAATCAATATTAATAAAAACGAGGTAACCGACGAAATAGATGGGCAGGCTTACCGCCCAAAAAATCCTGCTCGGTAAGATATCCTCCCACTCATTTTCCGCATGTTGAATCCCTCGATAAGAAACGACCAGACAGAACAGTGATCCGGAGATAAGTGCCCAAAAATTCGGTGAAACGAGGAAACTTACAATCATGGTGATGATGGCGGCACTTATGATCACCTTCCAGCGATTTTTAAACAAGAAACGGATAAAATAAGAAATAGTAAATAAGACAAGTAAGGACAGAAACCAGTAATACAGATCAGGTTCAGTAAAAAACAGAACCCCAATCAGTAAAAAAACAGGGAAAAAACCAATAAACTCTACTACCCCGTGCATCACAGATGAGAAATGCTGTTTCACTTTAGCTGGCATGGGCTTCAGCCCCCTTTTCTTGCTCTTCACCAATCGTAACTACCTCTACTGCATTGCCAAGGCTCTCTAATTGAGCGATCTGCTTTTCCATTTTTTCCGTTACCTTAACTGCAAAAATAATGATATCTGTCTTGGTTAACCCCTGATCAATATCCTCCTGCAAAAAAGCT
The DNA here is from genome assembly GCF_052246695.1 of Gracilibacillus sp. D59. Taxonomy (NCBI): domain Bacteria; kingdom Bacillati; phylum Bacillota; class Bacilli; order Caryophanales; family Bacillaceae; genus Gracilibacillus; species Gracilibacillus sp. D59. The sequence continues at coordinate 221,107 of NZ_JBQQCK010000006.1, forward strand.
CGGAAATTCCTGCTCCTATCCATCTTCACTTTTGCGATTGCATCAAAAATATAGGCTGTCTGCTGACCGCTGTTCGATGGTTCCACACGCACAGATGGTTTTATCCTGTCGGTTGTGTTGGTAAAAGGCTCAACAAAATAGCCATTACAACCAAAACCGGTCGAGATTCCTTGTTCAATCGCATAATTTGCTAATGAAGCGGCATACGATAAGCCTTTTTCAATTACGTCAGGCTGTTCGATCGGCATCCTGATATCTTCATTCGTATCAAAATTGACATAAATCATTAAATGGTGATCAGCAGTAAAATCTTTTTTGTTAATTTGAAGGGACTGTGTTCTTGCTGTTGCCTTCCAGTTGATCGAATTAAGTGAATCACCTTGTTGATATTCCCTAATCCCCGCTTGTAAAAAGGGATCCTCAACAATCCATCTTTTGACAGTAATATCCCCAAGCCAGCTATGTGATGGCAAAGGGATATCCTCCATCGGCACTAGCTTCGGGTAAACCGTTACAGACGTACTTGCCTCAAACGAATCAAATACCTCGCTAAATCCAACACTATCACCGGTTGTAACCGAAACAGTGTTTAACGGGTAATAGCCACGTTTAGTTCCGATCAATTGGTGTCTACGTGTTATCTTTTGATATGGCAACAGACTGAACAATGTACGGTGAAACATTTCCCCTTCTTTCTGCTGTTTTTCTCTTTCAGATTGGCTAATAAGATAAGGACTCATCTTGGATTCTAAACGGATCCAGGGGATGGGCAACAGCTTTTTGTTAGCAATTTCGTCCACCATCTCAATCGTTTCCCCTTCAAACACGTTATCTTGTTTAAAAGCACGCTTATAGGTAATACCCTTTAGTCCAAGCTTATTAAAAAGCAATCCCTGTAAAATGATAATGATTAACAGTACTACAATGACCCAGGCTATATTCATTCTCGAATCAATTCCTTCTCAGATTCTGTGGGTACAGGGACCTGACGTAATATGTCATTTAGTACACCATCTACTTCACCTTGTTTCACACCTATTCTTTGCGCTAGTACCATACGGTGGCCTAAAACAGGCTTTGCCAGTTGCTTAATATCATCAGGAATTACATATGTCCTCCCTTGTAACAAAGCATATACCTGTACGGCTTTTAACAATGCTTGACTACCACGGGGACTGACCCCAAGTGTTACACTATCATGATCACGGGTCTGTTCGACAACATCGATCAGATAACCAAGTACATCATCGCTTACGTCCACCTCACTGTAGATCTGTTGCATTTTAACAATATCATCAACAGTTATAATCGACTGCAATGATTCTAATGGACTCTCTGCCTTAAATCGCTTCAGAATTTCCAAGCCTTGCTCACGACTCGGGTATCCCATATTAATTTTTAATAAAAAGCGGTCTAATTGTGCCTCAGGTAACGGGAAGGTTCCTTGACTTTCAATTGGATTCTGTGTGGCAATAACTAAGAAAGGCTTTGCTAATGTATGGGTATTTCCATCAATCGTCACTTGTCGTTCTTCCATACTTTCCAGTAAACTGGACTGTGTTCGAGGTGTCGCACGATTAATTTCATCTGCTAATAATATATTGGTAAAAATCGGCCCCGGACGAAATTCGAACTCCCCTTTTTGCTGGCTGTAAAAATGAATACCTGTAATATCAGTTGGTAATAAATCCGGAGTGAATTGAATTCTTTTAAATTCTCCTGCCAGTGATTTTGCTAACGATTTTGCCATTAATGTTTTTCCTGTGCCAGGTACATCCTCCAATAGAACATGACCAGAAGAAATCATCGCCACTAACAAAAGGTCAATCGTATCCTCCTGTCCTACTACTACTTGGTTAACATTTGCTTTTATTCTGCTTGTTATTTGTTGAATTTCCGTTAATTCCATCATTAAAATCCCCTTTACAAATGTGTGCGCTTACAAAAAGCTATGTTTTATTTATAACATTTCTTCAAATATTAGGCAAAAATTTACTGTTTTATTTTCAGAAAAATCAAACATTTGAATTTTGAAGAATTTTTAAGTTTTTGTATAGTTTTATCGCACTAATTTTGGTAGTCTAATTATAGAAAAGATTGGGAAACTATCTTTAATGAGTATTGATTTTATGATAGACAGGGGTTTTGAAAAATGAAAAGGGTTGTTTTAATCGGTGGAGGCTACGGGGGAATGAACGCCTTACACCAATTAATTGATAATGAAATACCAAGTGATGTGCAAATCACCGTAATTGATCGTAATCCATATCACTCATTAAAAACAGAATTTTATGCCATTACAGCAGGTACGAAATCAGACAAGGAAGTCCGAATTGACTTTCCTATACACGAACAAATTTCATACATATTTGGTGAAATTATTGAGATTGATACGGAAAATGAATACATTCGTTTGAAAGATAATGAAGTACCTATCGAGTATGACTTTCTGTTAATCGGATTAGGCTGTGAGGATAATTACCATGGGATTCAAGGTGCAATGGAATATACCGAAAGTGTGCAATCGATCGCTAAAGCACGTGAGGCAAGTATCAAAGTCAATAATTTACCGGCATATAGTCAAGTATCCGTAGTTGGTGCTGGTTTAAGTGGTATTGAGGTAGCATCCGAAATTAGGGAAAGCAGACCTGATTTAAATATTCGTTTATTAGATCGCGGGTCATCTGTTTTATCAGCTTTCGATGAAAAAGTACAAAGTTATGTTGAAGATTGGTTCCGAAAAAATGAAGTGGACATTTTACATCATAGTAATGTTGAGTTAGTCGCAGAAGGGATTTTTTATAACAATGGTGAAGGTATTGAAAGTGATGTAATCATTTGGACTGCCGGAGTGCGACCAAATTATTTAGTGCGCAGTCTCCCATTTGAAAAAGATCGTCATGAAAAAATTATCGTGAATGAATATTTTCAGGTTCCATCCAGTCCTAACGTATATGTCGTCGGTGACTGTGTTGCATCTGAACAATCTCCAAGTGCTCAGCTTGCAGGGATTCAAGGGGAACAAATCGGTGATATCCTCGCTGACGTCTTAAATGATAAAGAACCTCGTAAACCAAGAGAGATTAAACTTAAAGGGCAACTCGGTTCCCTTGGTAAATCAGACGGTTTCGGAAATATGTATCGTAAGCCAGTGACAGGACTGTTACCACGCCTCGCTAAATCTGGGGTATTGTGGTTGAATAAACGACATTAATATAGTTCACTAAGCAGACATGTTATTATGGCATGTCTTTTTTTATCAGCAGTCGTTCTTTCTGGAGAACAAAAACAATAAAAAATCGAGAAATTCGTTAAAATTGAAAGCAATCAAAAGCAAATGTTCTTTATTAAGATCATAAAGGTCGTTTTTGCCCTTTTATCGGACTTTCAAAAATGATCATCTCACTGTACAATGCAAATTGTAGTTCTTAATAAAGAACAATAACAAGGAGGAATTATGTATGTCTTTAAAAAAGAAATTAGGTTTAGGCGTGGCGTCGGCGGCACTGGGTATTGCTTTAGTGGGAGGAGGTACATATGCGTATTTTAGTGACTCTGCAGAAGCAACCAGCACATTTGCAGCAGGTACATTAGATTTATCTGTTGATCCTACTACTATCATCAATGTAGACAATATTAAGCCAGGTGATTGGATGAACCGTTCGTTTGAACTTATTAATGATGGTTCATTGGATATTTCAGAAGTAACACTTGGTACAGATTATACAGTAACAGATGCTGAAGGCAACAATGTAGAAGATTTCGGGGATCACATTCGAGTTAATTTCTTCTGGAATGGTGATAAAGCATTCCTAGGACCGTTGTCTCCTGATCAAGTAGTTTTCCAAACCACTTTGTCAGAATTAAAAGACATGTCACCAGATACTGTAGCAAATAATGTATTTGTTCCATGGGTTGAAGAAAGAGGCGGATTAAGCACTGGGGATAGTGATACTCTTTACGTTCAATTCGAGTTTGTTGATAATGGCGAAGACCAAAATGAATTCCAAGGTGATTCTCTAGAACTTACTTGGACATTTACTGGTGAGCAAGAAGCAGGCGAAGAAAGATAATTCCATCTATTAACGGAAAGGTGAGTAAATCTCACCTTTCCACTATTTATTTATTACCGTGAGTTTATAAGATGTTTGTACGTTCACGAGAATAAATAAATCTTTTTCAGGATGGAGGATGGATATGAGAAGTTCAAGAAAAGTTAAGAATAGAAAAAAGTATAAACAGTTAATCAATGTCGCTAAAATTTTAGTCATCTTATATGCTACGTTGATGTCTGTATCTCTACTTACCTCAAACACAAGTGCATTTTTCAATAATTCGAAATCGTTAAGTCACTCAATCTCAACTGGATCGTGGTGGGATGGAAGTGATTTGGCATTTATCGGTAAAGGTAATCAAAACCTAAATGATGCCTGCCCACCAGTGAAATTTTCAGTAGAGATTCAAAACAATGGCTTCAGCATGATTGACTCTACTAATTATGAAGTTTTCTACATTGAGAACGGTAATCCTAAAAACGGAGAAAAAGTTGCGGAAGGCATGATTGATCCTATTGAATCTGGTGAGATAGCCACTATATCTTATCAAGCTGAGGAAGAGGGTTTTTATGCAGTTAAAGCTTTTCAGCGTCCTGATTATGAAGGTGAATCAGCGAACGTTATATGGAGTGAAAAGATCAAGGTGAAATGTCCAAATCAAAATAACGAGGAACAAACTGATGATGTAAAACCGTCAGAACAAGGAAATACAAGTGAAAATGATAAATCTAGCGAAGAAGACAAAGACGGAGTAAAAAATCAGGAAGAAGCCAAGGAAGAACCAAAAGTTCCATCTAAAGAATCATCAGATAAACCTGGAACAGAAGAAGAAACAGATACACCGAGAGAAGAAGCTGAAAAACAAAACAAACAACCTAGCTCTGAACAAGAAGATGCACAAGAAAATCAACAAGAAGAATCGAGTACAGTTAATGAAGAAATTGATAATGAACCTAACCCACCGGAAGTTGAAGAACCCGAACAGAATAAACCGGAAGAGTCTATAGAACAAGAAATTTCTCAAACTGTTAAATCAAAAGAGGGTGAGAAGGAATGAAAAAAAACATTTTTAAAAAAATCCGAAGCTTGATTAGTTTGCTAATTACCACCGTACTACTTATCACACTTGTATTTACCATATTTATTACTATATCGGCAAAAGCCTCTGGCGGCGAACCGGAAATTTTGGGATACCAGCTAAAGTCAGTGTTGTCAGGATCAATGGAACCTGGCATAAAAACAGGGTCCATTATTGCAGTGAAACCAGGTGGAGACATGACAAGGTTCGAAAAAGGTGATGTTATTACCTTTATGGACAAAGAAAAAAAGTTAGTTACCCACCGAATTGTGGATATCGTTCAAAGTGGAGAACATGTTATGTATGAAACAAAAGGAGATAACAATAATGCTGCCGATCCAAGTCCTGTTCTTTCCGACAATGTTGTTGCTGAATATAAAGGGTTCACCATACCTTATTTAGGATATGTTGTTAATTTTGCCAATTCACAAACTGGCAGTGCTCTTTTATTAATCTTACCGGGAATTTTATTACTTGGATATGCAGCGTTTACCATTTGGAAGGCATTATCCCAATTAGAAATCAAACAATCTTCTGAGTCTAACGTAAAGGAAACGATTGAGCAGAAGTAAACTCTCATGGTTAAGCTATATGTATCATCCATATAGCTCCCTAAAAAGGTGGGTGAATTATGTTGATAAAACCAAAGCTTTTTTTCAGTGTTATCCTACTGTTTTTCATATTATCTGTTCCTATTCAAGGAGCATCTAGTCAAAATAATATTATTGATATGAAAGGAACTTCTAGTGAGAACGGAAATCTGTTTGATCTGGAAAACTTAAAACCTGGTGATTGGGCTGACCGTGAAATCACTGTTAGTAATCAATCCAACAATGCTATTACTTATGATATAGATCTTCGTTATATAGATGGTTCCGAACTGTTCTATAATCAATTATCACTAGAGATAAAACAAGGGGATACTATATTATTTCATGATAAATTGTCCAATTTTTCAATGATTACTGCACTACCTTTATCAGCTAACAGTGAAGAAAAAATTGATTTTTCTTTAACATTTCCCGCTGAGTCAGGAAATGAATTTCAAGGATTAACAACAAATGCAGAAATTGTCATCACTGCATATGATGACACCGAAACCGAAACATCTTCCTTTCCGATCTCTACCGATAGTCAAACAGGAGGATCCCCACTACCAAGTACAGCAACGATTATGTTTAACATTCTTTTAGTTGGTGGTGCTCTATTAATAGTAGGATCATTCATTCTACTTTATCTCCTACGAAATAAAGTTGCTGAAGAATAGGTTCCATCACCTATTCTTTTTTATGTGAAAGAAATATATAAATAGTATAGAAAATAATTAGATAATGTTGTAAAATGATAGGTATATTGTAACAGGAGTCATCTAAAAGGCGTATGATCAATAGTAACGATGTCATTGTTGTATTCGAGGGGGATTGCCGGATGTCTATTGCAAAAATCAATGATTTAATTGATAACGAGAAATTTGAGCACCATTTCCAAGCGCTTTATGACCTGCATACTTTAACTCCTATTGGATATGAAGCATTATTGAGAACTGATTTATTTAATAATCCTGAAATTCTCTTCGAAAAAGCAAGTCATACCAATCGTTTTTTTGAGTTAGAAATGCGCTCGATTAAAAAAGCACTTATGTCATATGATACGATTAATCAAAGTACATATAATAGCAAAAAAATACTTATCAATGTTTTTCCTTCTAACTTGGCCGATCCTGAATTTATAGATCAACTAACTAATATAGTAGGCAAAACAAAACTATCAACGAATCAAATTGTAATTGAAATTAATGAATCCGAAGTTATTCAAAACGTCGACTATTTTAGTACTATTGTGTATGAATTACAAACAGAAGGCTATTTAATCGCAATTGACGATGTTGGGAAAGGGGTTTCCTCCCTCCAGGCAATTGTCGAATTACAACCAGACTTTGTGAAGATGGATCGATATTTTGCTAAGCATCTAGCAGAATCTAATAGAAAACAAGAAATGGTACGTTCCATTGTGACATACTGTTTAAATACTGATACGAAGTTTGTCTTAGAAGGCGTTGAAATTCTTGAAGATTTAGAAATGGCAAAGTCAATAGGTGTGTCAACTGTACAAGGTTTTTTATTGGCACGACCAGAACCATTACAAGTAATTAAAAAATATGAAACCGATGACGGAGAAGATAACAATTTTGCAGCGAAGTAAAGAGCAGAGCCACTGTGGTTCTGCTCTTTTGATATTGTAAATAGCTTTAATCTTCCTTCCGTTTGCTATTACTATTTTCCCTTGCCTGATTTTGAACTTTTGACGATGACTCAGCAGATTTTTCATCAGATTTGCTATTATCTTCTGCTTCCCACTCAGTTTCCACTGGTGTTTCAGGATCTTTTTGTTTTTGGCTATTAGACTGTTGATTTTGCTCCGCCTTTTCGAGTATTTCATTTGGTGGAGTTTTATCCATTGCATTATCTTTCTTTTTATCATTTGCTGGACTCTCATTTTTGGTTTCAGTTTTTTTGTTTTTTATGATTTTTTCGTTTTGATTCTTTTCTTCATTATTTGGTGCTTTGCCATTGTTCTGTGACTTGTTTTGTCCATCATTCTCTTTAACCTGCTGTTTTGAATGCTCTTTTTCAGATCCACTATTGTCAGAGTTTTCTCTAGATTTTGCTTGAGATGATCTGTTTTTATTTTTCTCTGGTGCTTCCTCTTTATTTTTTGATGAACTCAGGTTTTCTTGCTGATCATTTCTTGTTTCACCAGATTTTTCAGCTGCTTTTTCAACCATTTGACGGAGTTCTTTTATCGTCTTGTTTTTAACCTCTTCGATATCAACTTCCGCTTTGTTTTCCGTCATTTGCTGGTACAAACGATATGAATTAACGGACAGAGAAACGTTTTTTGCTTCTTGATAGTATTGTTCATTTTCGGCATAAACCTCAATTTCCCCACCAACTTGATTTTGGGCAAAAGAATGATGGAAAATTTCTTCTACTAAAAGCAATTTTTTTGATTCCGTCTTATCCTTCTCCTGCAAATCGATCAATGTCGTGGTAACAATGGCAGACGTGTCCTTCGATAAGTATTGCTTTTCTTTTAATTGTACAACAATTTCATTAATTGCCTTATCGATTTTTTGGCCTTCCATGTCCAAGTCTTGAATCACACGGTTTGCATCGTCATTTAACGCAACTATATCGAGCACATTGAAATCTTCATCTAATGATATTTCAATACTTGGATTGATATCAATCGCAAGTAGATATGCTTGTTGATTCGGTTGGAAAAAAGATCCATTCATAACGATAAACAATAAAATTGCTGCTAAAGATACAACGGGTAGTACCATTTTTCTATTCCATTGAAGTAAAGGGGCTTTTTTTATTCGGTACGTCACATACTCACCAATAACTGGCATGTCATGTTTTTCACGAGGAACATTACGAAAAGTACCATCATCACACATCAATACAATCTGATGTTGCTGAACCTCCATGACCACACCTTTGATTTTTTGCTTCACTACTTCTCCCCCCTTACTTTATCACTTATAAACGATTGTAAATTCTTCCATTCAGGATGTAATAAAATAATAATAATTGCGATAATATATTTTCGGTATTTTTCGATGGTTTTGACACGATATTTAGTTAGTGTTACAAAATCCTTAACCGGAAATTGCTTACGTCGAAATAATTGTTCTACCAGTGTTTCTCTTTGAATAAAATCTTCAGCTATTTGTAGCACTTTTTTTCTTGTTCGCTTCTGTTTTGGACTATATGATTCTAATTCCTCGAAACGTATATAAAAGCATGACAATTGATCATTTAAATCAATAATTTCTTCCGCTATATTGCTAATCCGTTCTTCTTGTTGATATTGTTTTACCGATTCTTGCACATGATTTGTTTCGAGAAGTTTTTCACCATTCTTAATTAGATCTTGATATTGATTTTCTTTTCTAAAAAAATCGATCAATTCTCGATGAATAATTAAATAGACATAATTAAGAAAAGTTCTCCCTTTTCCAGGATCATACGTGTCAATTGCACGGTTAAAGGCGATTAAGCCAATACTCGCCTCGTCATCATTCCATGTTGTAAACTTTTTACATACTTTTCCTACCACACTCAATATATATGGTTGATAATATTGAATCAGCTGTTCTCGAACTAATTCATTCCCTTTTTGTATCTCCGTGATGGAATGCTCGATGTCTTCTTGCTTCATCCTGCCCCTCTCCCTTATCCACTATTTCATGAGCACCAAAAAAGAAAGCTTTATCCTCAAAGATATTAATAGATGTCAAAGGATAAAGCATTTCTATATTTAATGTAAGCTATAAATAGTTAAGGGTAAAGATATTTTTGGAATTTTGTCGAAAAAAATCGATAATATCTTTATCTTTCCTTTCCTTTTTCTTTTTCTGATCTATCATTCTCGTCATCTTCTTCCGACTCTGCCTTAGAATCATCTTCAGGTTCATCATCATCTTCTTGCTCTTCTACTTCTTGTTCTTCTTTCTCTTCTTCTTTTTCTGCTTCTTCAGCTCTTTTTTGTGCCTCTTCTGCTTTTTTGTGTTTCTCTTCTAATTTCTTTTGTGCTTTTTCCGCTTTTTCTTCCGCTCTTTCAGCTTTTTCTTCTGCTTTCTCTTGTGCTTGTTCAGCTTTTTCCTCTGCCTTTTCTTCAGCTTTTTCTAATTTTCGTTGTTCTGCTTCGGCTTTTTTAATAGCTTGTTCCTGTACTTCTTCTGCTAATTTAGTTTCTTCTGCTTCTTCTGATTCATCATCTTCTTGTTCCTCAACGATATCTTCATTTTCCGGTTGATCTACGTCTTCTTCATCTTCATTTTTTGATTTTGCTCGAAGATAATTTTCTTCAGCACGCTTTTGATTCTCAAGTGCTTTAGCAATACCTGCTTTTGCTTGTTCTGGTAAATCATCGCGCTCTAATAAAGCTTGAAGTTTGATAGTACGTTGTTTGGCATTATCTCTTAATTCATCTTCTGCTTCATCTCGATCCTCCGTGCTTTCCTCTTTCTCTTCTTGATCGGAGTCTTCGTTTTCATCATCCGCTTCTTCTGAATCAGGTAATTCCACTTCTTCTACTTCGTCATCATCTTCATTTGCTTCTTCTTCTGATTCTTCCTGCTCTTCCTCTGCAGCTTCTAATTCACCTTCTAATCGATCTAAATATTCTTCATATTGTTCGATTAATTGTTCAGCTTCTTCAATATTACCTTCGTCAATTAAAGTTTCTATTTCATTCAAACGGTCACTCACAAACTCGTCTAATAATAGCGCTCTTTCGGTTTGGTCTTCTGTCAGTTCCAGCTCTGTTTCTTCAATTAATAGAGCAGTATCATATAATTCCTCATCTGGGGTAATCGTTTCCTCTACTTCATTTGCATATGCAGTATTTCCTACAACTAATACACTAATTGTTGCTGCCGATAACCATGTTTTTAGCTTCATATCAGCTATTCCCTCCATCTAAAATATTTGAATACTCTCATTGAATGCATTTATTTGCTTTTTATTTTCTTGATAATGCTGTTCAGGAGTCATGAAAGTAAAAATCACATTATGTTTCGAACCTTGATGAAAATATATATCCCCACGTATATTTTCATTTCTATTTGTTTGAACAGCTAAGTAATTCTCATCCTCTTCTATTAATTCCGCTTTTTTAGAAAAAGAAGATAGAACGTTCTTTTTTAATAGATCCACCGTTTGTTCTTTACTTACCGACGAAACAATTACCCTTGTTGTCCCGTTTGAAAAAACGATGTTCTGCTCTTGCTCAGCGGTGGCTTCTTCCTCAACTGACCAACCATCTACTCCACCGATTTGGAAAACATCATTTTCATACAGTACATCTTGCTTTTCTGCTTGTCCGGTATTCTCCCCAAGATCCGTGGCACTCTCCCCTTGACCACATGCCATTAAAAAGAACAAACAGGATACTATCAACACTTGTTTCAACGCTTCACCCCCATTCACTATCATTATCTCTTGGTAGCTGGCTGGCTTTGTGACCCTTCACATTAGCCCCTATAGCTTTGCGTCACTGTTTTTTAACAGTTTTGCCTTTCTCCTTTTTCAACTATCTATACGAAAGACTTGTATTGAAAAAGGGGGGAGAACAAAATTTTTTCTATAAAAAATTAAAATATAAAAAGTTAAAAAAAATAAATATGATGAACGTTCTAGTATTAGTAAACAGTTTTATATGACCTTAAAGAAGAAACTATTTTAAAAGAAACAAGTGACCCCTGACTTCTTTTGATAAAATCCACATTTACCTTAGTGTAGCTTGCTCTTACAAGTAGGTTAACTTGTACATATAATGACATGTAACAGAAAGGAGGAAAAACGTTGGCAAAACAAGCAAAACCAATGACGGCAGGTATGGCCAAGCAATTACTGGAGGATAATAAAGTTTATTTAACCCCTGAAGGAAAGAAAATATTGAGAAGTATCGTAAAAAAATAATCACAAAAAAAAGTGCGCATACTCGCTTTATTGCGCACTTTTAATTATATAAGCCGGGGTAAATAAAATTTTTGCCATTAAAAAGTTTTCCCTTTCCTACCCGCACATTAAAATTTCTTTATTTTAAGATATTTGATATAATAATCATATGTCTTTTTTACTATTTTTATTAGTAGGTGATTATATTGAATTATGGTTCTGATTTTATGAATGATTTATTTCAAAATGATACGTCTATTGCACCAATGTCTGAGACGTATTATGTAAAGGAGAATTTCTTCGGTGGCAGTTCTTTCGTTGACATTAATGGTAATCCTATTTTGGAAACGATGCCTAATGCTGCCGGTGGTGAAACATTCCATTTTGCAAATGGAGAAACAGCACATGTAAGAGAGAATGTTGAAGGTGGCACTACTTTTGACTTTACTGGGATTGACAATGACATTACAAGCCGTTCTTCGATTTTCGGACAAGAAAATTACTACCAAAATGGAGAGCATATAGGTACATTACAACCTAATTTCACTGGAGATGGGGTTGATTTTGTTGCTCCAAGTGGTGGTACTATGTTTAGCACTTCCGAAAACAGTGTGATAGGTGAATCTCAGGTTCATATAGATTCCTCTTTTGTTGATAGCGAAAGTTATACAAGTGGATTTGACTTACAAAACCATTTCAGTGAAATTGAAGCTGTATCATCACAAATCTCTAGTGCTGATTTAGGGACTGCGATGGACGGATCAGACGCACTTGACGTACTGGAGTTCTTATAAGATGGCAGTTTCAAAACTAGAAAACTATTTCAAAGACCCAGCAAAAGAATATGACTTGATTGTAAGTGATTTAAAGTCACGTTTGTCCCAACCCTGCTGGGAGGAAGTAATTGCATATGTCGACCACGTTACAGAAAATGCAATGAATCGTGTATGGGACCAGCTTCGCCATCGATACGAATCCTTAAGTAGATTGGAAGACTCTTTTCCAGACAAACCAACAACAGAAGATCAACAGCGATACATTCGTAACTTTTTTGATTATACCGATCCAGGGAAAGTATCAAAGGATTTGCAAACAGCATTAAGCTTTGATGAACTGGAATCAGACTACATACAATTTATACGAGCAATGTCTGAGGGTGAATATGGAGAAATTTTTCTACGCTATCAATACCCTTCTCCTTTTTTCAATGGGTTGCAACAAGGAATATTACTTCATATTAATAACCTGACAAATGCTTTAAAGAAATATACAGATAAAATTGGTCAGCATGCAATCGTTATGGATCGTGTTAAAAGTGATCAGCAGGGAAAATCCATTATTAAAGGTGGTGCTTCACTACTTGGATTGTTAGTTGGCATCCCTTTTGCTGGGGCTGGTGTTGGTGCTTTAATGGGAGACGATAGTGAAACTCAAATCCATCAATCAATGGATAAGGTAATTCAAGGTTGGAATCATTATATTGATAGATTTAATTCCTTTTTACAAGAGCTTGAGCTTCATTACAAACTGGCAATGATGGCTCTTTATGGTGGTACCATCATACGGGTAAATGATCAATTTGCTACACAACGATTGACCTTTAGTGGACTAGCTCTATTAACACCGACATATCAACTAACCATTACAGAGCAGGAAATAGAAGAATTAACCGTCTGGACGAAAAAAACAACCAACGGGATTCAACATTTATTAAAATATAGACAGTGGCAGGAAGCTATTCAAGTGTCACAAAAACTTTTTCAATATGTAAAAAATAACCCGGTTAGTACCAGAGTTGAAGTCAAGGATGGGCAATCTGCCATCTACCTCGCACATATGTACTATTACATTAGTTATCAAGAAGCTTTATTGGAAGAATACAAGAATGGTCATTTTGATAGTTTTTATAACACGACGAAACAATTATTTCAGGAATTATATCTGTATATACTTGACAGCGATGTGAAGCAATTGGGATTTCATTCAATGAGTGAACTTTATATTCGTTTTATTAAAGAAGCAGTTCGGCGGAAAAAAGTGAAAGATGGTCACTTACTTTTTGATTATTTTATCCGTGTCGATCAACGTGTAGGGACGTATGGTATCTATTATGGTGAACAGCCAGCATCTAAGGAAGCTTTTTTTGATGAACATAAAGCAATAGCTTTGATTGGATCTTTCCTTGAAGATGTTTTTGACCTATCATACGAAACTGATAGTGAGGAAGACGAGGAAGAAGATATTTCATTAAATCGGAAACAACTAAAAGCATTAATCAAAATAGATAATAGTTTACAAAAAGATGAATTATCTGCTTACCTTAGAAAACTGTATTGGAAAAGTATTTTATGGCCGTGGAATAGAAGCTCTTTCCAATGGGTAGGTACTCACAAAAAGAAACTTGTTGCTGGTATTCTTAGCACTGGATTGATCACAGGTGGCTATTTTGCTGGACCTGATCTCTATCAATATGGTCAAGAACAGATACAGAATTGGAGTTGGCTAAACGGTCCTCAAAAGACTGAATCAAACGAAACAAATACTGTACCTGTTACTACTTATGAAATTACGACAGAGTATGCTAATGTGAGGTCTAAACCATCGTTAGACAGTGAGATTGCATTTGTGGTTAGTACCGGAGATTCGTTAGTTTATCAAAATAATAAAAAGGTAGGTGAAGAAGGTCGGGTTTGGTTTCAGGTTGAGAATGAGCAAGGAGGTCGTGGATGGATTAGTAGTAAGATTGTGGTGAAGGTGTGGGAATAGAATCTTGCATATCAGGAAAAAGAGCTAGAATTTTTAAACTTCTAGCCCTTTTCTTGACAACCCCACTACCGATAAACCTGATGCATCATTATTTGCATAATTAATTCGCTTTCCAAAAGGTAATATTTCCATTATCTCATTAATATGTTTTTTAGCCGATTATGAACTTGCAGAATTAATTCAATATATATGGATGAAATTGTTTTTCCATTTGCTTTTTCCACTCTAGCAAAGTCGGTTCTAAGTGATGTTGCATATTTTCCAATAATAAGTTTTGGTCATTTTTTTCATATCCTTGTACGACGTGTTCAATATTCTCTTTTACATTATCCATTTTTACTTCTGTAATGTCACCTTTTAATTCATCATCCATCGAATTCATCGCATTCTCTATTGATGCAAATGCTTGAATAAAATCTTCAAATAAGTACATGGTTTCGTCAAGGTTTCCATTTTCTACTTCTGATTGAAGGTGTTGTAGTCCTTCTACCATTGTTTCAGATAATTCTACGATGTTTTTCATGACGACAATTTGATTTTCCATTCTTATTCACCAAGTCCTTTGTATAAAATTTAATCATATGAGCATGTTGTAAAAAAACCTCTCTTATCAATCGATTTGAGAGATTTTTTATTTTTTTCACTATTTTTTTTTGTCTAAAAAAGTGCCATCATTTGTTGCTAAATTTTGATATGGGTTGACATATTTTTGATTTGATGATTTTTGCTTTCTGACACTTCGTACATCAACCTTTACACCTTCAAATATTTGATTCATTTTCTTTTGTATGTCGCGATCTATCGTTATTAATTCTCTTCCCACTTTCAACTCTTCTTCTGTATATGGCTTCTTAACTTCTTTTAAGAGGTCTTCTCTTTCATTTAATAATTTTTGAATTTCAATTATTCTTTCCTCTCGGTTTGCTGACTTTCGTATTTCATCTAATGTTTGGTTTAATTTGAGAGTAATTTCTTTTAATCTTGTCATTCTCACCATGATGGGTAAACACCTTGTTCCTTTAGTAATTTAAAATCTATTAAGCTTAATTTTAACACATTACTTTCATTAAGCGAATTGTTGCATCAAGTAAGAAGACTGTGAATTCATCTGTTGGATCATTTGTTCCATTTGGGTAAATTGTCTCCAATACCGATCCTCAACTTGTCTTAAGCGATCTTCAAATGCGGATATACGATCTTCCATGTTATCCATTTGTCTACCTATAGTATAGGCTTGTAATGTAGAACCTGGCTTACCAGCACGTTCTTCGATTCGACTAATGGTATTTTCCATAGAGTCTTCTAGACGATTAATAATTCCCCGTCCTGATCCTTCTACATCGTTGGAAAACAGTTTGTAAACTCCATCCGGATCTTCTCGTAATGCTTTCTTTAGTTCCGTCTCGTTTATTTCTAGCTTTCCACCTTCTGTATAATCATTAGAAGTTGTGATTCCTATGTCTGTTAAATGATTAAAATCACTTTCGTTCTCTACCACTCCATACCAGTTACTTCTCATCGACCACAGACCATTATTTATGATGGAATCACTTTTTAATAAACCACTTTTGGCTCTTTCTTCCCATAACTCTATTTCACGTTCAGACATACCTTCTTTTTGCACTTCTGTTAATGGCTTATAATCTCGATAGCGATCTTCTTGTAATTTTCCATTCAATTCTTCTATAACTTCATTGTACTTTTCAACAAATTCTTTTATTTTTTCAAAACTAGATTCTACATCATTTTGTACACCTATAGAGACATTATTTGTAGTAAATTCGCCTTTTAAAGTATACGTCACATCACTAATAGTGAATGTATTTGAATGTCTGGTAGTACTAAGTCCATCTATTGTAAATGATGCATCTTGTCCTATTGTTTCTTGTGTTTGATCTAAATTTAAAGTGCTCGTTAGGAAATCTCCTGAAAATTCCATACCAGGATTCCCATTATTTAGATTACCTGTTTGCTGTCGTTGCAAACTTACTACATCTTTTACTTCATCATAAAAAGCTGAAACTCCAGCATCAGAGCTTGTAATACCATCCATGATATCATTTAACGAAGCTGTACCATCAAAACTGAAATCAAAATCCCCATCATTATTTTCTGAATCATTAATTGGATTTCCTTCAGTATCATAGGTGGTTATTGAAAAGTTTACTACATTATGATCATAATCTTGTCCCTTTATCGTACTACCTTTAGTTATTACTGAACCAAAGGTTAACTCACCAGTGTCAACATTAACAAATACATCATCAGCCGCTAAAGTAGTGTTTTCCAAATCACCAGTTGAACCAGCAACTACATTGTATGAGGTGGAAGCACCATTTCCATCAATTACTTCAATATTAGTTAAAGAACTACTCTCCAAAGCCCCTTTGTCTAATTTAAATCTTTGGCTATTAGCTGTAACTTCTATATCTTCTTGAGTATAAGTATCAGTTGTCCAAGTAAATGCATTGTTAAAATTGTTTTGCATTGTCCATATACTTTTGTCTGGATCAATAGAATTGGAAGATATATTTCCAGTACTAGCATTATGGGATGCAGTAGCAAGGGCATCCACACTTTGTATTGTATGCGAAACATCAGCTGCACCAGGGGTCGCAGTAGCTGTTACTAGACTTTCATCAGAAGAAGTTACGGTTTTCGTATTATAAGCAGAAGATAATTTCATATCCAGCATTTTTTGATCTAATTCTGAAAAAAGTTTGTTAACTTCTCGGTATGCATCACGTTGCCACGTTTTCCATGTTAGATCTTGTGTCATTTTATCTAAAGGTTTTCGCTCCGCTGCCATTAACTGTTTTACCAATGATTCGGTATCAATACCAGTCGCAAGACCAGTTATTCTACTTGAAGTATCTACACTGTATGCCATATGATGATCACTCCTTTTTAAATTCCGGTTAGTATTTGTACTTATATTATCGGATAGTAAGTCAATTTGTGTAGTAATTTTCAAGATTCAGATTATTGAATTTGACTTATTTTCACTTTAAATGTAAGAAATAATCCTTGATAATTAGCACTCATTCATCACAAAGTGGTATATTTTTCACTCTTGTGAATACTATTCTCCACAGCTTAATAAGTGATAAAAAATGGATCCTAATTATTTAGAATCCTACTTTGTTATTTATTGAATTAATTCTAATACTGCTTGCGGTTTTTGTGAAGCTTGTGCCAACATTACTTGAGAGACTTGTGCTAAAATCGAATATTTTGTTTCATCATTTGTTTTACCAAATCTGCATCTCTAATTCTCTATTCTGCATTTGTAAGATTTTCATGTGTAATCGATGAAACATTGATAGCACTTTCTAATTGATTTTGGAATACTCCTAATTGACTTAGATAATTTGCAAAATTAAAAAATGAAATAGATTCTTAGGAAAGTTCAATTGCTGATTATTCAGCTGCATATGCGGCAATCAAATACCTTGATGCACAGCTATCTGGTTCTGGCGGTATTAAAGCTTAAGTTCTGTTGGTAGATCAAGAAAATTATTCCTTCATTACTACATAAACCATTTCATGTACAATAATTCGGATGTGGAATTCTAGAACTTCTCCAATTTGGCATTTCAATAGCTGAAAAATCATCAATTTAAAACTGAGTGATTATTAAATTTCTTACTCTTTAAATTCAGGTGAATTCTCTCAAATTAAATCAAATAAAATCCTATTTCTTATATAAATTTGATCATCTTCATCAGGTTCCTTTTTTTTAATATTTGCTTTGGTATTTAATATTTCATATCCAAAATCTCTAAGTAGGAATGGAAAAGCTCTATTAACTAGATTTACTTCAATATCTCTTATATCATCCCGCCAATGAGTAGTAGGTATTGATGACACTTTTAAAAATGATTTATTAGTAGTACTATTTCCCTTCCAAATCTGATTCAACGTTGTTGGGATTAATAAGTTGTCATTAAACTCAATATTTAAATTTATTGATAGCTCTTTCATGACTTTTTCTGTTTCAAGAACTAAATTCTCATACTTTACCACATGATAGTCAGGTAAAAATTGGTTGTTTTTATACAAATTGTAGTATGAATTTCTCATTGAAAATAAACTATGACCTAAAAATGGAAAAGCACCTTGATATGTCTTATGTTTTCTAATTGCAGTGAGAGTTGCATAAGGATTTCTAACAACATGAATAAATTTAGCTTTTGGAAATATTCCTTTTAATATCCAAGCAAATTCAGCATTTTCAACTGATTTTTCAACAAATCGAGTTCCTGGTGGTACTTCTTTTGAAAATAATGAATAATACATCCCTTTAATATACGCAATAAATAAATCATTCCAATTATTTATATCACTATTAATTATATATTTAGAAAACTTTTGCAAATCCCATTTTCCTGATGTGTTGCTATCAGCATATACATCACTATGGTCCTTATTGTTTCTCTTAATCCAATTAAATAGTTCAGTCTTTATTTCTTCTAAGTCAAAGTTTGCAGGTTCTGTTTGGCGAAGTCTGTAATCAACAGCAATCCTCGAAAGTTGGAAAAAATGCGACTCTATCGGAACCACAAATAACTTACAATGTCCATCTAATAAATTTCTCATTAAACTAGTACCAGATTTATGACAGCCTAATATAAAAATAGGTTCTTCCAATCCAATCATCCTTTCATCTAACAACAATATTTATTAATTAAGCTAAAATTTTCACAAATTTTTATTTTTAAAATTTATATCGATTGGCACAGAGTTAATTTTACAAAACTTAGCATTTATATTATCATTTTCTGAATTTACTAAATTATAAATAACAGACACTGTCTGAACAATTTGTTTCTCAAGTAAATAATTTTTCTTAATGAACTCTCTGTATTCATTAGACTGGTAATTATTACTAATAATGATTTCAATACACTCGTCAATGGTATTAAATAAGTATTCTTTCGGCCATATCTCTTTTGCATATAAAAAATTGTGAATAATCGGCTTAATGCCACTAGCCATTGCTTCTGCTATAAAATACCCAAAACTTTCATGTATTGAAGGTGCTAATATATACTGCTTATTCTTTAGCCATGAATTTACATCCTCAATCCAACCATCAAAATGTATATTATTTTCTAAACCTAGTTCCTTTATTTGATAATCCCAGTATTCCTTAATTAATGGATCACTAAATCTCCCCGCAATTGACAAATTATACCTATTGTCAACATCAACTATTTTCTTCATTATTTGAAGCATAAAAAAAGGATTTTTACGATAAATAACATCTCCTATAAAGGCTAAGTTATATCCTTTTTCGCGTGCAGTAAAATCATATTTGTCTAAATCTACACCGTTTTGAATAGTTTCAACTGAAACCTTTAATCTAATATCTGGCACTCTTTTTTCGAGTATCTTCAAAAGATGATCTGTTACAATAATTAGTTTGTCAACATTATTCCAATTTACATTCAAAGGATTGTTAGTGAATACTTCATACCTATGAATTCTACAAATTAATCTCTTGTTTTTTGCCAGGGGTAGTTTACTTCCATAGGCTACTAATTGATCACACCATTCAAACCAACAAATATCCGCCCATTCCATTCCTTGATCAATTTGTTTTAAATCAGAAACAATTACTTTTTTTACTTCGTAATCCTTTGATAACCCTTCTATAATATCCCCTAAAAATTTATCTCCCCCATTTGGTATTGCAAAAAAGGCAATCCTTTTTTTACTTTTTTCATTTGGATGAGATCTTTTAATCTCATTAATTATATTTTTGATTTCATTTTTAAGTTCAGCTTCATCAGAATGGTTAAATGCCTTTTGATAACTATCCACAGAATCTCTATAATGTTCCTTAATCTGATATAGAAAACCAAGATTATACAACAAGTCTACATTATTTGAGTCAATTTTTAATCCTTTTTTAAAAGCTAATTCGGCCTCATCTATCTGATTTATGTTTAACTTTATGATGCCCTCAATGGAATATAAGTCAACATCATTCGGGGAACATTCCCTATATTCAGGGATCAATTTGTAAGCTTCTATGAACTTTTCATTATAAACTAGTTCCATAATTTCAGCTTTTAATTCCTTTAATTTTCCTTTCAGTGTTTCAAAGTTATTTAACTGTTGATCGAAAACTCCAACTAACTTTTCTGTTAAATTATTCCGTTCATATTGCTGAATATTTTCATCAATTTCGTATACAGGTAATTCATCATTTTCCCATTGGAGATAGTATTGATGAATAATGTTTTGAATACCATCAATATCATTAAAATCTACATTATATCCTCTGTTCAATTTATTAATTAAATTTTCCACAACACTTTTCTGTGGGGAAAGGGATAGTATTGGTTTATTTAATCTGAAATATTCAAACAATTTACCTGGGAAAATAGCTTTATTTTTTTCACCTGGACCACTAACTAGTAATAAAAGGTCTGCTGCATTAGCACATTCTAAACTTTGTTGATGGTTCATGTATCCAATAAATTCAAAGCATTCAGATATCCCATAATTCATAATTTTAGTTTTCCACTTATCTAAATTTTCTGACCATGAAAATTGAATAAGAATTTTATCCTTTGGAATCAAGCCAGTTGATACCAATTTATTAACAGCTTCAATTATCGTCTCTGGAGTTCTAATCATATAAAATAACCCATTGTGTAATAATGTGAATTTTTCATTCTGATGAGTTTTGTTTTGAATAACTTCAAAATCCTGTTCATCATATCCATTTGTAATAGTAGATATTTTATCTCCTTTTAAATTAAAAGTATTTCGATAATTTTCGCTAGCCAAAGGAGTAGTAGTAACTATACTGTCTGAAAAATTAACAAGAATACTCTCCATTGAATAGATCATTTTATACATAATACTATCATGGTTAATGTTTATATAAGGATTATTTGACCATTCATCTCTAAAATCGGCAACCCATGGTTTATTAAATTCCTTTTTTAAATAGTAGCCGACTATATGATCAGAATATGGTCCGGAAGTTGAATAAATTATATCAACTTCCTCAATATTAATTTGTTTTTTAATATTTTTCAGAACATTATTTGCCCAAATAATTTGTTGTTCAGGTAATAGTAATTTACTAAGGTTATTAATATTTTTATTTGCTATTTGAACATAGCTTTTTACTATGTCTCTATTAATTCCCATATTAATATATAAATCAATTACTTCCTGACTAGTAGACTTATTAATTATTTGAGGGTCATCAACACGTATAATTTCAATATTTTGTGGAATTTCTGACTCCAATTTTTCATCAATAAAATTAAAGCTATTATTACCTACAGTTACAACTACAGGTTCCCAACCAAAGTTTCGTAAATATTTAACAAATTTCAAGGTTCTTTGAACTCCTGACCCACCAAGGGGAGGGAAAATGTAGGCTATAATTAGAACTTTTTTGTTTTCCGTTTTTTGAATACTCATTTTAGATTCTTTTTGACCCTTCCAATTTCTAGCTTTTTCATATTCTCTCTTAAGAAATTTATTTATTTGCTCTACTTCTATTTTTCTATCTTCAGTTATTAATTGTTTACTTTTTTCTTCTAACGATTGAAGAAAAGATTCTGAATAAAGAAGTTTTTTCAAAGATATATTATTCTCATTATTTGTTCTTATATTTGCATTAATTTGATAATTCTTTTTATAACTAATAAAATGTTCTGAAGATGGATACATACTGCACGCGTGTATAATTGCTTTTTCCAAATCTACATCATTATTTACTTTTTCAAATATTTTAAGCAGTA
This sequence comes from Gracilibacillus sp. D59, assembly GCF_052246695.1. Classification (NCBI taxonomy): domain Bacteria; kingdom Bacillati; phylum Bacillota; class Bacilli; order Caryophanales; family Bacillaceae; genus Gracilibacillus; species Gracilibacillus sp. D59. The sequence goes on from NZ_JBQQCK010000006.1 coordinate 243,248, forward strand.
AACTATTAATTACATAAGAATTACCATCTATCTTATAAGCTTCATTAATATACCTACTTGCTGTTTCGAATTCTCCAAGTTGATATAGACTATTACTCATTTTATAAAGTATATCAGTCAGTCTTTTTTCTTCAATATCAGAATTCAGTTGGATATATCTATCAAAGTAAACTAATGCTATATTAAATCCTTTAGATTGGTAAACAAGTTCACCCACATTCAATAGAAATTCGTTATCATTAACCAATTCTAGAATTGTGTCAATTTTTTCAAAAGAAGAATAATCTATTAGAATTTGAACTGTTCGTATGAGAAATTCTACAGTATCTCCATCAATTCCATCAGTAATGTTAAATCCATTTTGTTTTAATTTTTCAAAAACTTTATCTTTTACTATCTCGTCATTTTCTAATAATGCTGTTACAAAAGCCTTTAATAAAAAATGTTGCTTTGAGTCTTTTTCGAAGGACTCTATATATTCAAGAGCTATACCTTCATAATTTCCTTTTATTAATTTCAAATCAAGCTCTTCATCATTTAACTTTAAATTTAACTCACTTAGCTTGTCTATAAAATATTGGGAGATATTATACGCCCCATTTTGTAAAGAAGCTTTTAATAGGTAAACTAAATCTTTTTCCTTACCAAAATTATAAATATTATTAAAAAAGTTAATAATTTTAGTATCATTTTCCTTATTATTAATGAATACTTTGATAATATTCTTCAATGTAGAGTAATGATATGGTTCATTATTTAATATTAACGTCCAATAATGAACACTTTGTGAAAAATCACTTAATTTATAGTATTGTGATGCAATTTCTTTGTAAATTGGGATGATCACCGATGAAACTTGAGATTCTCCTTGTACATTTTGATTATGATCCATCAAAGAAACTGCTTTTTCATACATAAGAATAGCATCTTCAGGTTGATTATGCATTCGATGATAATCACCTAAATAAACATAAAAATCTGGATAAGACGGATATAAATTATTGGCTTCAAATATTACTTTCTCTATTTCATCATTAGGGAATTCTAACTTTTTCATGTATTTTAATATATTTAGTACGTTTTTTTCTTTAGCACCTAACAATTCAGAGTTACCAATTTCAAAAGCTCTCAGTGAATAAAATAATGCTAATTCAAATTCACCCATTTGACTATATGTTTCAGATAAATAAAAATTCAAATCATGATCTTCTGGATTAGATGACACTTCTTCCAATAGCATAGATAGATTACGTTCACCTTTTTTTTTGCGTTCAATTTCACCGCTAGAATAACCGGTATGGACTATTGTTATTTTTTCTTTCATATCTATAACTCTAATATTTTCATTTAACCGTTTTACAGTTTCATGAATTGCACCGTAGTATTGAATATGAGAATCATTCCTAAAGATTTTTATTTTTGGAATTGTACTTAAGATTTTATTTAATACAACGTCATAATTCATTAAGTTAACAAATAATCCATCAGACTTGGATTTATCAGCTTTATTAATGCAATTCTTCATTAATTGATAATCAACATTTTCAAGGTATTCATCGGCATCTAAAGAAATAATCCAATCACCAGTTGCTTTGGAAATAGCAAAGTTTTTCGCTTTAGCAAAGTCATTAACCCATTCAAAATGATACACTTTAGCCCCTATTTTTTTCGCTTTATCAACAGTTGAATCAGTTGATCCTGTATCCACTACAACTATTTCCGAAACAATTGGTTTTACACTATTCAAACACTTCTCTATATTTTTTTCTTCATTTTTAGTGATTATACATGCTGTTAATTTCATTAACTTTCATTCCAATCTTATACTATTTCTAACTAAAAAAGATTTGAAAAAGAGAGAGCGACTAGCTCCCTCTTTTTTAAAATTATTAACGTAATAACTGAAGTACACCTTGTGGCATTTGATTTGCTTGTGCAAGCATTGCTTGAGAAGCTTGAGAAAGAATACTTGCTTTTGTCTGACTCATCATCTCTTTTGCCATGTCAACATCTCTCACACGTGATTCGGCAGCTGTTAAGTTTTCTGAAGAAGTTCCTAAGTTATTAATAGTATGTTCAAGACGATTTTGGAAAGCACCAAGTTTAGAACGTTCTCCCGATACTTGTCTTAATGCCGCTTCTACTGCTGTAACTGATGCTTCGGCACCATCTGCTGTAGTAACATCAATTTCATCAACATTTAATGCAGAAGAACTCATATCATTGATATCAACCTTCATAATCTGACCTGTATTGGCACCAATTTGGAAATTCAAGTCACCTTCTGTTGTACCAACATCATCTTGTACATTCAAGCCAAGTGTGTCGCCTTCTTGTAGTGATGAACCTGCTGTTAGAGTGACACCACCAACAGTAAACGATGAACTGCTTGAAACTGTACCAGAAGATACAACATCTCCAGCCTCATCAGTCATAGTATAATTAAATGTTCCAGCTGAGGTTGTTTCACTTCCAACTTCAAGAAAATAAGATCCACTACTTGTAATAGTAGAGTTATCTATTGTAGACGTAATTGAAAACGTGTCAGAATTTTCCGAAAAGATTTCTGCACTAGCATCTATAGTTCCACCAGTTCCTTTGGATCCATCCAACAATTTTTGAGTATTGAATTCAGTAGTGTTAGCAATACGATCAATTTCTTCTGTTAATTGATTAATTTCCTTTTGGATTTCTTCACGGTCTGCATCAGTGTTTGTATCATTAGAAGACTGAACAGATAACTCACGCATACGTTGAAGAATACTATGTGTTTCATTCAAAGCACCTTCAGCAGTTTGAATTAAAGAAATACCATCTTGTGCATTACGTTGTGCTTGGTCTAAGCCACGGATTTGACCACGCATTTTTTCAGAGATCGCAAGACCTGCTGCATCATCTGCTGCACGGTTAATACGAAGACCTGAAGATAATTTTTCCATAGAGTTTGATTGCATGTTATTTGCGCCCTGTAGTTGACGATAAGTATTAAGCGCTGCAATATTGTGATTAATTCTCATTTAAAAATCCTCCTTGAGTAATATATATTTCCACATCCTTGTGGTAGTTACTAATAAAGTGAAAGCGGCCGCCAATCACCTTTATTAGCTTCTAATATATTTATCGGTTATTTCAAGCACATGTTTAGTCTTTTTTATTATTTTTTTTAATTAAATCAATTAAATTTGCTGATATATTTGCTGCTTGATTATTTTCTGACTGAATGGCTTGATATATCTCTTGTCGATGGATTTCTATATTTTTTGGTGCTGATATACCTAATTTTACTTGATCGCCTTCTATGGACACTATTTTGATCTCAATATCATCACCAATTTGGATGGCTTCATTAGTTTTTCTTGATAGAACTAACATGCTATTCCCCCTTTACCCTGGAGGTTTGTTTAAATATTTGCTCTTGTGTTTTATAAACCGAACTATTGGTTATGAATTGCTTTGCTGTGTAATTAGTTCGATTTATTATCAATGGTGCTTGAAGATTTGCTGTACTGTTACTTAATGGTTCCTTCACTGTAACAATGGATAATACTTCAACGTCCTCTTTTCTAACTATATTTAACTGTTCAATGGATGCATCATCCAAATTGATTTCGAAATCCTTTACAAATAAAAATGGATTTATTACCAGAAATGCTGGATCCATTCCCTTTGTGGATTGTAAAACTTGAAAAAGTCCGCTTTCCTCAAAATTTTGTAGAATAAATTCTTTCTCATTTATAAAACCTGGAATTCCTTGTGGAAAATGAATGACCTCTTCTTGATTTATCTCTATTTCACCGAAGTATTTTGTTTGAATTTGCATAGCTCACCCTTCTTATATTTCCATTTCAAAATTTATGCCAACATGTTTTAAATTCACAAAATCAATTTCTAACCAACTCTTCTGTAGTAAGTATACTTCTACATTTCCACTTTGATATTGATATTGTGTTTTAGTCGGCTGTGTTTCGATTTGTGGTTTTTGTGGTGTCACCTTTATATTAACTTCTGCGGGCCGGTAATCAATCTTTACTCCATTCGCAGATGGTATCCATCCTATATTAAATTGTCTCTGTGGGTCTTGACTATTTTCTTTTACTTGTCGAACAATAGGATTTCCACCATCCTCAATTTTCATTAGTTCATCACCTTGACGTCGTCGACGAGCAATTCCTTCTAAAAGCTTCTGCTTTCCTTCTTGTGCGAATTCTGCGTTAAGTTCAGTTATTGGCTTCAGTCCTACATCTGCAAGAGCCTTCGATTGGTCAATAGTTAATTTACTAGGAGTTGTCCTTATTTGTATGTCTGCTTTCGGTTGTCTAATCGATTGCTTTGCTGGACCTGAATCTATTTGCAACTGAGCATCATGGCTTTTCAAACCAATTCTAGCAACTTGTGTTTGTAATCGAATTTGTGGCAATTGCATTTCGTCACCCTCAATTTCCAGTCTTTATATTGAAAATGCCTTACCTATTAAGGTAAGGCTTATAATATTAACGTAGAAAATCCAATAAAGTTGGTTGTATGACTCGTGCACCAGAACTTAACGCAGCTCGATGAACAGCCTCTTGTGAAGTAAGTTTCATTATAACCTTTTCGATATCTGCGTCTTCGTTTTCAGACATCATTTCTTTTGCAGAAATTCCTTGATCCTGAACACGATTTTCTATTAATTCAACACGATTTTGGCGTGCACCTAAGTCAGCACGTGTATTTACATTATTATCAATATGTTCGTCTAACACTTTAATATAATCGCCTAATTCGGTCGGCTCTGTTTCGGGTGGATTATAATCAACTGGCTGTTCTCCTTTTAACACTTTAGAAAAATTGGTGATATCTGCAAAAAGCTCTTCATTAAAGACCGAATCAGGTTGAATATTTACTTGAATTTTAGATCCTGAAGATACTTCAATGTTAACAGCTTGTTGGTTCCCTGCATAATTATAAAAATTGTTAGTTCCTAATTCATCACTATCAATTTTATATGGCTTGTCGCCATCATCACCTGTTGTTTCAGTTCCACTAAAAATATATTTATTGTTTACTTTAGTATTGGCAATCTCTAGTAAGTGATCTTTTAGTTGATCGACTTCTGAAGCTATATTTTTTCTCTGTCCTTCTTCATAAGTACCGTTAGCACCTTGAACCGCTAATTCCCTTAACCTAGCCAAAGCTTGTTGAGTCTTATCCAATGCTGCATCGGTGTTATCCATCCAATTATGAACTTCTCCTAAATTACGCTCAAATTGTTCAGTTTGATTAACTTGAGTACGATAATTCATACCTTTCATTGCAACAACTGGATCGTCAGATGGGCGATTAATCTTTTTACCAGTAGATAATTGATCCATATACTTACCAAGACTTTGATAACTACTACTTAAATTTCTAAGCATATTATTAGTTAGCATACTTTGAGTTACTCGCATTAATTACTTACCTCCCCACTAATCCCATGTTATTGATTACTCGATCTAACATCTCATCAACTGCTGTCATATTACGTGCTGCTGCATTATAGGCATGTTGATATTTGATTAAGTTCGTCATTTCTTCGTCCAGTGAAACAGAACTGATTGCTTGTCTTGATTCATCTACTTGTTGACGAAGAACTTCAGAGTTCCCTTGCATACGGATCGATTCCTGCGTTTGTACACCAAGCTCACCAATAATACCCTCATAGTAACTTTTTACAGATGCTTTATCTGGGATAGTTGGGTCAAATGTTGGAGGATCAGCATTAACTAGATACTCTTCCGCTCTTTTTGTATAAACATCAGCTAGCGCTATAGCATTCTCTCCATCACCAGACGCTCCTGATGAACTGGCTGCAATCAGATTCACATTATTCTGAATGTCATCATTTACTTTAATGGTTGAAGCCTTGGCTCCTGTAAAGAAATTAAGTCCAGTTTGTGGAGTATCTTCCAATGTATAACCTTGACGATGGACAGCGTTAAATTCTCGAACAAAATTTTCCGTTAATTTATCTAGATCTTGTAATAGTTTATTTATTTCCCCAGCTGCTGTGCCATCTGTGGCTTCTACTGGAGTACCGCTAGCGTCATATTGGAAGGATGTTCCAATATTGTAACCCGCTCCATCAATCAAGGCATCCATTTTCCCATTAATATTATAATTCTTGCCGTAAATAAAAGCTTCATTATTAAAATTGTTTACTAAATCTTGTACATATTCATCCGTATCTTTTGTTTCATCTGTATTTGGTTTGGCAAAAAAGACAGCATTAACATTATTGTTGTCATCAAAGTCTACGAACATATGATTCACAGCATCCTTACTTCCTAATTCCGGACCACCTTTTTGTCCGTTTACTAAAATTATATTTCCGCCAGTACCATTTACAGTTATATTGTCTGTATTTAATTTGATCGTGGCCAAACCTTGAGCAATCGGACTAGGATCACCTGAACTTTCTCGATAATCTACTTTTATATCAACATATTCTGAAAGTTCATCAATTAATTTATCGCGTTTGTCATATAAATCATTTGGTACATAGCCATGAGGCTCTATTTTTGCTATTTGACCATTTAATTGATTAATTTGATCAATTAGAGAATTCACCTGTGTGTTATCTACATCAATTTCATTTTTAAAATTAGTTCTAACCTCTTGCAAGGAATTATGTACGTAATTCAATGTTTCAGAAAGTGCAATACCTCTCTCTTTTACTACAGACCGCGCACCCGAATCCTCTGGGTTAACGGAAAGATCTTGTAATGATTGCCAAAATTGATCAAAAGATTTGGATAACCCTTCCTCTGAGGGCTCATTTAAAATAGATTCCATTTTAGACATCATGTCTGCTTTCGTTTGATAGAATCCTACCTTCGTATTCTCCTGCCGATATTGCTTATCAATAAAACTATCCCGAATACGTTCAATCGATCCTGCTTCTACCCCACTACCAACTTGTCCAGGAATTTCCGGTCTGTTTCGGGATGCTGGTGGATATGGTGCCGTTTGGGTCATATTTACTCGTTGTCTCGTATAGCCTTCCGTATTTGCATTAGCAATGTTGTGACCAGTTGTATATAATGCTGCTTGTTGTGTATGAAGTGCTCGTTTTGCTACTTCTAATCCATTAAAAGTTGATGACATCTTTGTTCCCCCTACTTACGCTTTTGAATCAAATACCGATCGTTTTGGTCCCGATGACTGTGGTTGTTGCTTTGATTTTCCGTAATTCATATTTTTCATCGACGGCTGCATCATATCTAACGACAGCTGGACAAATTGTAATGACTGCTGGGTCAATTGTTTATTTAAGTCTTCTTGTCTTCGTAATTCAACCAGTTTCTCGGCCAGTTTAAGTGTGACCTCTTCTAATGATTTTTGATCCGCTCCAGTTGCATAGTCTTCAATGATCGCAGAAACAGTGACAGAAGCTGTGTCTAAACTGTTTGCTTGTGCCCAGGTAGCAACAGCATCGATCCGTTTTTGTTCGATTTGATTGATGGCTTGCACATGCTTTTGCTCAGTCACAAGTAACTTTTGCAAATCATCGATCTTATTTTCTTTTAACAATTCTGTTTTTTGCATCGAAACGTGCAGTAGACTGTCATGTAACTCAATCAATTTATTGAGATGTTGTATAATAGGCTGAACGGACATAAGGGCTCTGCTCCTTTTTCTTCCATTTTATTACGTTTTCCAGTAGTTCAACAGCTTCTTCGCTGTTTCTTTGTTGTTTACTTTATATTCGCCATTATCTACTTGTTGTTTAATTTCGTTCACATAAGCTTGACGAGAATCCTTTTGCTGCATTTTTAATGCTTTATCTGAAATTTCCAGCTGATCCGGTTTCAGTGAATGGGACTTGGATGCTGTTTGCTTCTGTATTTGTTGTGATTTTTGATATGGATTCATATTTGAATGGTTGGGTCCATGGATTTTCAAGGCCTTTCACCTCTTTCCTTTTTTCGCACATAAGTATTTATCATTTATATCGGACGATTATCGGAAATGTTTAATATTCTTTTAGTATATCGATTTGGTTGGGTATTGGGAAGAGGTCTAAAGTATCAGAAGTGGGGCTTGTGGATTAGTTCGTCCTGTAATAAGAAAAGCGCAGAGCGCCCGCTTAGAAACGTAGCGACTTCAGAATCAACTGAGATAAAGGGAATCACGGTGAGCTTGCGAGCCGATGATGACTTATCGTAGGGCGATTCGTGAAGTCGCTTAGTTTTTGGGCGCTCGGAGCTAGACATCCGCGCGAATTTCATACTTTAAAACCTCCTATTATATGGAGGTTTTAGTTATTACGGCTTCTTGTGTAGTAGGTTTGAGCTTTTTGTTTTTCTTCTTGCTCATTTCTCCGTTTTACTTGTTCAATTTCTTGTTGGTAGCGTAGATCTGAAGATAATTCGTTTTTACAGTTCTCACAGACTTTTCCACTGGCAATCGGTTCACCACAGCGTTCACACGGAAAGCTTAAGTTTGGAAATTGACTTGATCGAAGGCGGTTTTCTTTAACGAATTGTAAAATAATATCCTCTTTTACTTCTGTTGCTTCGACGATTTCCGGAATCGTTGCTTGTCTGTTTTCACGTTTTTTTAGAAAATCATAGACAATTTGAAATTGTTTTTCATCCTCTTTTATACAATCAGGACAAATGGAATTTGTTGTTTGGACAAAGACTTTATCACATCTGGCGCAATTTGCTAATTCTCCCATTGACGGCACCTCTTTCTGTCGATTTTTGTTTGATTATAGCACATTTTTTAGGTTTATTATACTACCTAACAAGTGTGAAACTGTACATATGGGCACATCCTGCTTCTTTCAATAGTCTTGCTGCGTGATGAATCGTCATACCAGTTGTATATATATCATCGACAAGTAAGACATCTGTTTCAAGTGTTTCAGTTAAGAAAAATGGATTTTTTGTTGTAATCCGCTGTTGTCTTGATTTTTTGGATTGTTTCTCTGAATGACTTGCTTTTCTTGATAGGGCGTGGCTAACCGGGTTCTTATAGTGGTCTGTAATAATTTCTGCAACAGCCTCTGCTTGATTAAATGCTCGGTCATGAAGTCTTTCATTTGTTAAGGGGATCGGCACTATAGTGAGGGATGTAATTGGAAAAAGGGACTGTATTTCTTTTTTGATGTATGGATTAAATATTTCCTTCAATTGATAATCACCTTGGTATTTCCACTGGGTAATGATATCTTGCATAAACGGTGTGTAAGAAAAAAGGGATCGATTATACTGTAATACATCTTGGTACATTTGGTTGGTTTGCCATCTCCTACAATCGTCGCATATAGTTTCCTTGGGCATTTGTCTTCCACAACGTTCACAAACGTCTCCTTCAATTCTATCCAGCTGTGATTGACAGCTATTACATAATACAGTCTGCTCTTGCGGAAGAAAAAGTGTACCCCATGTGATGGGATGACTAATCCATTCCTGACATTTTAAACAATACGTCATAGTATATTTCCTTTCTTATTCATCATTTTGATTTGAGCAATTGCATCTTCCATTGCATTTGTTTTACCTTGGTGGATAAACAAGACTTCACCGGTTGGATCATCAGGACTTCTTCCAGCTCGCCCTGCAATTTGAACTAATGCGGCTTCATCAAAAACATGATGCCCGGCATCGAGAATGACTACATCTACAGAAGGAAAAGTTACTCCTCGTTCGAGAATCGTCGTTGTAACAAGGGTGGTGATTTTTTGTTGGCGGAATTGTTCTACTTTTTCTTTTCTGTCAGGGTCTTCGGCGTGAACTGAAATGGCCTGATATCGATCGGCTACCTTTTCCAGTAGGGAGATCGTTGGAACGAATAATAATAATTGTCGCGATTTAGATCTTGTGGCAAGGAACTGTTGCAATGCTTTTGGTTCTGTTCCTCGATTTAGTTTTTTCCTTAGTCCGATTTCTATTTTAAGTTGGGGGATTGGTAAGGGATGACCGTGGAAACGAATTGGTACAAATTGAACAGGCAGTTTCTTTTGACGGATTTTTCGTTTGTGTTCTCGTCTGGGTGTTGCTGTTAAATAGATGGTTGTAGCATCCTTTTTACAGGCTCGATTGGTTAAATAAGGTAAGGTTTTATCATGGTGAAAAGGAAAAGCATCAATTTCATCGATAATCATGACATGGAAAGCATCCTGGTAACGGATTAATTGATGGGTAGTGCTGATGATCAACTGTCCTTTATCGGTTCGATCTGGTGAATCCGCGTATAGGGCTTCAATTTCTGTCTCAGGGAAGGCTTGCTGGAGACGGGGAAATAGTTCTCTTACAACATCTGCTCTAGGGGTGGCAATGCAGATTCTTTTTCTTTCTTTAATCGCTTTTGTTATGGCGGGAAATAGCATTTCAGTCTTACCAGATCCGCAAACAGCCCAAGTGAGTATCTCTTTTTGCTTGTTGTTAATCGCTTGTTCAATTGCTTTTGCTGCTGTTTGTTGAGGGGAAGTTAATGTGCCTGTCCACTGACAAGGTTGTGCTTGAGTTGGCCAAGAGGGTTCTGATCCGTTCCAAGTTAAGAGGTTGTCACAATGCAGTACTCTACCTGTTTGGATACAATTTCGGCAATAGAGATGGGTATGATCGCATCTTGCACAGGCTATATTGGCGAACAGTTGTTGATTCGTATTTCCGCAACGGTTACATTGATATCGACCATATTTGGTTGTCATGCTAGGGAGTTGTTTTAATTGATTGGTGCGGATAAGATAATCAGTCGTTGAACTTGCAAGGGGGAGTTCCGAGGTTAATAAAAGCTTTCCGGCGAGGATTTTTGAAAAATTCATTAATGACCTCCTATATGAAGGCGGGGACTAGCCCCACCTTATTATTTTTTATACCATCCTAGTCCGAGAGAACCTTCACCAATGTGTGTGCCGATAACCGGGCCGAAGTAGCTTACCTCTACCTCTACATTATCAAATCTAGATTCCAGTTGATGTTTAAACTCTTCAGCCTCTACTTCACGATTGGCATGAATGACTGTCGCCCTAATTGGAACACCTGTTGATGCATCCTCTTCAAATAATTGAAAGATTCGTTTTAATGCTTTTTTCTTAGTACGAATTTTTTCATATGGCACTATCTTTGTATCTTCAAAATGCAGAATCGGTTTAACTTGAAGCATGCTGCCAATTAATGCTTGTGCACCATTCAATCGGCCGCCACGATGTAGATGGCTTAAATCATCAGCCATGAAATAGGCGCGAAGTGATCCTTTTATTTCATGAAGACGTGACATAATCGTTTCAGCATCTTGTCCATTTTGAGCCATTTCAGCTGCTTCTAACACGTAGAATCCTTGCGCCAAGCAACTGACTTCGGAATCGAATGGGAAAACTTCAATTCCTTCTACCATTGATTGTGCCGTTACAATGGATTGAAAGGTACCACTGATGCCACTTGATAATGTAATAAAAACCGCTTGATCATAATCTTCTGCAAGTTCGGTTAATTTTTCTGTTATAAGTCCAATAGACGGTTGAGAAGTTTTAGGGAAATCCTCAACTTCTTTTACTTTTTGATAAAATTCTTGTGTGGAAATATCTATTTCTTCTTGATAGGAGTCGTTTCCGAATACAACAGTGAGAGGAACCATATGTATATCATTTTCACGTCTACGCGACTCTGAAATATATGCCGTACTATCGGTAATGACAGCAACTTTCATACTTATATCGAACCTTTCTTCTATTTTTTAGTTTACTATATTTCATTTTACCTAATATTCAGTTCGTTGCATAGTCATAATTTGAGAAAGAAGTGTAGTGACTTCCTTTCGGCTAGTACGAATGGACATCTATTCCGCTATTTGCACCAAAAAGCGATTGTTTAGTGATTTAGCGGACATCCGTTCCGTTATTTCATGCATTTTATCGTTAATGAACGGTGAAAAAGGAGAATAGCGGAACAAATGTCCGTGTAATCCTATAAAAACTCGATTATGTGCCGAATAAAGGAATAAATGTCCGCTCAGAAGCACATCTTTTCAAAGTACCCCTATTTCATTCGTTAAAAAAGAAAAATAGAGACCAAATCATTATGCGATTTGGTCTCTTATTTCGCCATTCTAACAGAAGCTCTTCCATTTAAAGGAGTTCTATTTTTTAAAGGATTTCTACCCAGCCTTTTTTAATTGCTATAACTACCGCTTGGGTACGGTCTTTTACTTTCATTTTTTGCAAAATACTGCTTACGTGGTTCTTAACAGTTTTTTCACTAATATAAAGAGATTCTGAGATGCCTTTGTTACTTTTACCTTCTGCAAGCAGCTGTAATACTTGACATTCACGTCTTGTTAATAAGTGAAGTGGTTTACGGTGTTCTACTTCTTTTAGTTTTGAAAGTGACGTATCAGAATCATATAGTGCATCTTCTTCTGTAATTAATCGTCGATATTCTTTCACTAAATTATGAGTCACTTTTGGATGAAGGTATGAGCCGCCTTCTGATACAACGGAAATAGCGTCTATTAATGCATCAGAATCCATTTCTTTCAACAAGTAACCTTGTGCTCCTGATTTAAGAGCATGCGTCACGTAATTTTCATCATCATGAATCGATAGAATGATTACTTTGACCCCAGGATAACGTTCCAACAGATCGGCAGTCGCCTCTACCCCGTTGACACCGGGCATGTTTATATCCATCAGTACCACATCAGGCTTGTACTTTTTAACAAGCTCAGCGGCCATGGAACCGTCATCACCTTCTGCTAATACATTAAAACCATTCTCTAATTCTAATATCCTTTTAACACCTTCGCGAAATAATTTGTGATCATCAATTAATACAATGTTGGTTGTCATGAATAACTCCTCCTCATGTTCCTGAATATACTAAATTTATTTATGTAACGTTATCAAAGTTGCACTACTTTAGTAATACTATTTGTCTTATATCCCTACTATTATACCTGAATTAAATTAATTTGCAGTATTAATGTCTTGCTCAACAGGGATCATTATGCTAATTCTAGTGCCTATTTCTTTTTTACTATGAATTTTTATTTCTCCTCCGAGAATTTCAACACGCTCATGCATGCCTATTATACCAAAAGATTTATCTTTTTTCTCGGATTGCTCGAATCCCTTACCATTATCAGTGATAGTAGCAACTACTCTTTCACATGAAATGTCTAAGTCAACTATAATTCGTTCTGCCTCAGCATGTTTGATTGCATTTTGAATGGACTCTTGTATTAACCGGAATAAAGCTACTTCATAATGACTATGTAATCGTTCATTTGTCGATTGATACTTGAACTGGATGTTAGGGTGTTGATCTTCTAATGTCCTTATATACTTTTTAATAGTCGGTACTAAACCTAAATCATCCAGTGCCATTGGCCGTAAGTCGTAAATTATGCGTCTTACTTCATGTAAAGAGTCGCGAATCATGACTCTTACATTGCGCATTTCTTTCATTGCACAATCTACATCGCCTTTTTTAAAAGTACGGTCGACTATTTCAGACCTTAGCATAATATTTGCTAACATTTGTGCAGGTCCATCATGCATTTCTCTTGAAAGTCGACGTCGCTCTTCTTCTTGTGCTTCGATAATTTTCAAACCAAATTCTTGCTTTTCATGTGCATCGCTGATTAAATCAGAAACCTCTTTAAAATCTTCATTCAAATAATTCAACACGATCGAAATTTTTCCTACTAGTCCTTCTGCCCGTTCCACCATTTGTTCGATTGCCTTTAAACGTAATTCAATTTCATCACGTCTATCCCTCAGTACCTTTTCTTTATCACGTGTTACAACTAAATCTGTTTGAAGCTGATGGGCTTGGTCGTATACTTCTCTAATTTTTTCTTCTGAATATTCTTTGAAGTTTTTACTGACATCCGCTAATTTTTTTCTGGCTAGCTTAGATTTTTTTTCGAGCATATCTCCTTCGTCAATAACGTTTACTACATCTTCTTTTAGTATCGTTAATTCATGCTCTAATGACTCATATTCCTTACGGGATTCCTCGGCAATTTCAAAGACTTCATCTTTACTGTTTTTTACTGTATCTATCATTTCGTCTATTATATAATCTAATGTACGATCTGTATTTTTCATATACAAAACCTCACCACCTAGTTTCATTTTATACCATACGAAATATATAGTTCTTTTTTAGGGGGTCATAATAATATTCTTTATTCCCTATTACAATTATTTTACACGTATTATTTTGACGAACACAAATTTATTTGTATTTAGGAGGATTTATATATGCTTGACCAATATTTTACAGTTAAACCAGATGGTTCTGATGAACAGGTAATTCAGAAATCAAGGTTTATCGGATATGTAAAAAGGACCACAAGCGAAGACGAAGCTCAGCAATTTATCCAACATATTAAGAAAAAGCATGCAGACGCAACCCACAACTGTTCGGCATATTTGATTGGTGAGCATGATCAGATTCAGAAAGCGAATGATGATGGGGAACCGAGTGGTACTGCTGGCGTTCCAATTCTAGAAGTTTTAAAAAAACGGCAATTAAAGGACACAGCTGTAGTAGTTACAAGGTATTTTGGTGGGACTAAACTTGGTGCAGGTGGTTTAATCCGTGCTTATTCGAGCACAACGACATTAGCCATCAATACGACTGGTGTTGTCGAAAGAAAACGAATGAAAAAGTTTTTTGTAACTGTGGATTATACTCTTTTAGGGAAATTGGAAAATGAATTACGACAATCTCCATATTTGTTAGAAGAAATGAAATATTTGGAGCAGGTTACTTTTCATGTTCGTACACTGGTTGGTGAGGAAGAGAATTTTATCGATTGGATCACGAATTTGACTAGTGGAAAAGTGGATATTAAGGAAGGCGACGATTCCTATTTTGAGATAGATGTAGTGACTGATTGACTATTTCCCAGGAAATAAATGGAGTGTGAAATATATCTTCACACTCTTTTTTTTATAAAGAAGTATATACGGTGGTTCTAGCTTTGAGCGCCTGAAACTAGGCGGGAGTTTTGTTTCTTTATTCATTTTGAAATGATAATAGATTTGCTTGCTTTAATTCTTTTGTCAGCCTTTTTATAAATTCCTGTGAATTATCGATTTGTTGTCTTTCTGTTTGGTCTAGCATTTTTTGTAATATCGATCGATAAACTTCTTGCTCCGTCAAACGACTCAACCCCTTTAACCATCCTAATTATATCATATGTTAGTACATCTATTTTCGTAACTTGTTTACTATTATAATAACCAAAACCGCTATCAAAGCTCCTGTTCCATCGAGAATGACATCACCTGCATATGGTGTACGGTTTGGCGTCAAACCTTGATGCCATTCATCAAAAATAGCGTACAATAAAGTTGCAAAAAATGCAAAAAAAGTTAATAGAATTACATTTTTATACATCCATGTCTTTTTAAATGCTAGATAAAATAAACTGGATAGTATGAAGAATACCCCTACATGAGCACCCTTTCGAACAAAAAATTCAACAAATCCTTCTACTCCCAATTGGTCGACACTCACTACTGATTGGTGGTAGGTAAAGGAGATTGATTGTAAAAGCGGCTCCAATATCGATAAGTCTACATACTGAGACAGAAATGGTCTGATATCTTGATCTTGGTATGGTTGCTCAGATGAGTAATATATTATCCCCATCCATAGAATAGGAAACATCCAATATATTATTTTCTTCATGAATCCCTAAAACTCCTCTTTTATCTACACTATTTTTTATAAATTTTTAGATAGCAGTTTTTCGTAAGTTTATAATCAAAACTTCATGTTTTTGTAAAACAAAAATGTCAAACTAGATTCCATTATGACATGTCTATTCTATTATAGCTATATTATTTTTATTCGATCAGTGTGAAGATACCATCTTTTAGACAAAAAAGTAGTCAGCTACCTCTGCAAGTGGCTGACATGTTTATCTGATTATTGATTTTGCTTCCATTTGTTGAATTCTAAAAATTCTTTGAATTCCTGTTTAGAGACACCGGAATGCATTGCTTCTTCTGCTAGCTTTAACCATTCCTCGTCTAACTGTTCTTTAATTTCTTCATCAGATTGGGACATTAATAATTCATTAACGGTTACACCGAGAACTTTACCTACCTTCTCCATGAATTGAATCGATGGATTGGATTGAATTCCACGTTCAATAGAACTTAAATATGACTTGGCAATCCCTGCATGCTCCGCTACTTCCGATAATGACATTCTCTTTTGTTTTCTTAACTCTTGAATTTTTTGCCCTATCACAACAGTTCACCCACTTTCCTGGTAACAATGATCATTATAACATAAAATTGTTTTACTGTTCTATATAAAGGTACGCCTTTTTGTCGAATTTCGCAAGTGTTTATGACCATTTTTGTATAATTTACAAAAAATTAAGACTTAAGTCCTGTAAAAACATTCGTTAAAACGTAATTATTTGTCTATATTTTTGGAAGATTAGTCCAATTGTCGAACATTTGCGACTATTTCCCATTAATAAACACGTGCATTTCATCATTATTATTAGTATAATATGGATAATACATAGACTAAAGAGGTGTGTACTAATATGAAGAAGTTAGCTCTACTTTTTATTCTGGCTGGTGTCGTGCTGCTAAGCATTGGTGGTTACCGTTACTTCAAGATACAAGCTGCTGAAAAACAGGCTGTCACTGAGGTAAATGAATTACTAGAGCAGTCTTCTAAGGAATCAGGCGAAGCAATTAAACGAACACCTGAAGAGTTTTTTCCAGATATGGGGGAAGCTGTTGGATTTTTACACATTCCAACGCTTGATGCTAAATTGCCTATCATAGAAGGAACTGATCCAGATGAATTAGATAAAGGAGTCGGTCATTATCGAGGTTCTGCCTATCCACAACAAAACGATCAAATCGTGCTTTCTGGCCATCGTGATACAGTATTTCGAGATTTAGGAGAAGTAGAGGTCGGTGATACTTTTATAATAGAATTGGAATATGGCGAATTTGAATATGAAATGGTAGATTCAAAAATTGTCGATGCAGACGATACGACGATCATTAAATCAACAGCGCCTGATGAAGAATTGGTTATCACTACTTGTTATCCTTTTTCCTATGTTGGAAACGCACCTGAAAGATATATTATTTATGCAAAACCAATTTATTAAGCGTATTGTCTCATTTAGCAATACGCTTTTCATTTGCTTAAGAGGGGGTATAAATTAGATGAAACGGTTATTACTAGTATTCATGAGTTTAGTAGCATTTTTAGCTGCTTGTCAAGAGGACGAACAAGTCAAACCAGAAGATCGCCTACAGGAATATGTTGACCACTGGATGGCAGAAGACTTTGAAAGTATGTATCAAATGGTTGAAGAAGATGTAGATAAAAAAGAATTTGATCGTTATCCTAAAATATATGAAGACCTAGAAGTAACAGATCTGTCTGTTGAATTTGAAGTACCACAACCTGCTGAAGGTGAGGAAGAAATCGACTTAGAAGAGTTGGAGTCGATGACATTCCCACTTAGTGTAAGTATGAAAACGATGGCTGGTCCTATCTCTTTTGATACGGAAATCGAAATGGTAAAAACAGTAGAAACCGTAGAAGGCGAAGAGGAGATTGACTGGCTTGTCAATTGGCACCCAGGATTTATTTTCCCAGAATTAAAGGACGGTGGAACGATAGGTGTCAGTACAATTGAGCCTGTACGAGGAGAAATTTATGACCGCAATCGCCAAGGTCTGGCTGTTAATGAACGCATTTATGAATTAGGGGTCGTACCAGGCTGGTTTAAGAATGAAGAACAAGAAAAAAAGGAAATAGCAGAAGTATTAGATATTACGGTTGAAGAAATTGATAATGCTTTAAGTGCTAGCTGGGTAACATCAGATGTATTTGTTCCATTAAAAGTAGTTCCCAGTATTAGTGAAGGTGGTCTAGAAGAGGCATTACAATCGATTGAACCATTCACAAAGCAAAATACTACTGGTCGGGTCTATCCTTTAGGGGAAGCAGCTGCTCATTTAGTCGGATATATTGCACCGATTACAGCAGAAAAATTAGAAGAAGTTGATTCCGATGTTTATTCTGAAAGTGATTTGATTGGCTATCGTGGACTGGAAGAACTATTTGAAGAAAAGCTCCGCGGCAAGGAAGGTGTCCAAATTTATATTGAAAAAGAAGGTCAAGATCCGATTGTTATCGCAGAGAAAGAAGTGACAAACGGTGAGACGATTAATCTCACAATCGATGCCAATGTTCAGCAAAGTATATTCAATTCTATGAAAGGTGATGCCGGCACTGCTGCAGCGATTGATCCTGTTACTGGTGAGACATTGGCTTTAGTAAGTAGCCCAGCCTTCGACCCACACGCTTTTCTGTATGGACTTAGCGGTGATCAATGGAATGAATGGCAGGAAGATCCGCAGAAACCATTATTAAATAGATTTACCGCAACGTTTGCACCTGGTTCATCCTTCAAACCGATTACTAGTGCTATCGGCTTGGAGAATGGTTCGATTGATCCGAATAAGGGGTTTACAATTGATGGACTTACCTGGCAAAAAGAAGGCTGGGGGAACTACTCCGTAACACGTGTTTCGGAATCAAACGGTCTGGTTGACTTAAAAGATGCGCTCGTCCGCTCTGACAATATTTATTTTGCTATGCAAGCACTGGAGATGGGCGAAGATGCATTTGTTTCCGGATTAAAAGAATTCGGCATTGGAGAGGAATTTCCTTTTACCTATCCAATCCAGAAAAGCTCGATCTCTTCTGATGGTACATTAAGTGAAGAAGTATTATTAGCAGATACAAGTTATGGTCAAGGACAAATTGAAATGAGCGTACTGCAACTAACATCTAGCTATTCCATTTTGCAAAACGATGGTAACATTGTACAGCCAACATTGCTAATGGATGAAGAAAAAGGACAGACATGGAAAGAAGGACTACTCTCCAGTGAAAATGCTAATATCATTCGCGATGCATTACGTGCTGTCGTTACTGATGGTACAGGAGGAAGCGCAAATGTTAGTGGGTTAGGCATCTCCGGAAAGACCGGAACTGCAGAACTGAAAAAAACCCTCGATGAAAAAGGTGCCGCTGAGAATGGCTGGTTCGTCGGCTATCCCGAGGATGACAGTATGATTATCGGTATGATGATAGAAAATATTGAGAACAAAGATCATGGCAGTGGATATGTCGCAGAAAAAGTCGGGAATGTTTTTTCTGAGATAAAATAAAATGGTGTAAAGAGCTAGCTCCTGGATTGAGCTAGCTCTTTTCTGTTTATCGGGCACTTCCCCTTGGATATCGGGCACTTATTTTCACATATCGGGCGGTTTTCTTTGATTATCGGGCACTATTTACTATTTATCGGGCATTTTACAAATACTTAATCAATTCAGCATGTTTATAATAAGCACCTTTATTTTTTCCCATTCGTATTAATGGAGCTCGCTGAAGTATTTTTTTCATTACTTCTGGAGAATCTGTTCTTAAAAATTCTCTTGCTAGTTTATTTGTTATCCTATTCTCCGACAATAATGCTAAAGTAAATAACACAGGCAAATGAGCATTGGTGCTGCGCTCACCGCAATGCGGGCATTGCCAGCGCATTCTTATTCTTTTCATAGCAAATCTTCCACACAAGGGACAAGGTACACCTTTGATAATTTCTCTCCATTCGATGCCATACCTTTCAAGAATGGGAAAATGCGCTACTTGGTGGTGATCACGTAAAAAAGAGACAATTTCTTGATTTTGTGATGATGATATTTTAGCTGGGTGTTTACGGGCAATTTTTTCTAAAAAGAATGGAATGGCTTGTGCTGTGAGAATGCGCTGCCTTTCGGGGTAATCGTGAAGCTGTAATATAGCATTACGATTGACGAAGACCGCAGCAGTAAAGGTGGGAAGTTGCTCAATGTTATGCTCATCAAGAAAGCGGCGTAATTGCGCATGTTGGAGATCTACTTGTAATAATGGATCGGGAAACACTTCTTTTTCTCCTGCTTTTGTTCGTATCAGTTGTCGGGAATGTGGATCAAAGTAAATCGGAGCGGTGTAATTCTTGATTTCTAGTATGACACGATAGCCTAAATCAAAAAGGAGCCAGTCGATCTGGAAGGGTGATTTGTGCTCGATGCGGAGACCGTTAAGGAATTGTGGTGAATCAAGGTTCGCTTGTTGGAGATAATATTCAAGGTTCGCTTCTCCTGCTTGGCCTGATTCGAATTGCCGCCATTTTTCATAAATATGCCGATATTGTGGATGATCTTCTGGAAGACGATCAACTAGTGCTTTGTGCTTCATTAATTTTAGTGATGTTTCTGGTATCATTTCTCCTCCCCTTTCCAATATATAGTAGCAAAAAGCACAGTAAAAATCTACTGTGCTTGGTGTTAATCCTTCAATGAAATAACCTTTCCAGTTTTACTGCTATCGTATACGGCGTCGAGTACTTTCATTTGGTTGCGTATTTTTGTCAGATCGTAGAATAATGGTTGATTGTTTAGTATTGCGTTGGAAAAATTCTCTGCCATTAAAGTATATTGATCGCCTGCTTCTTCTAAAATTTTTGTACCTTCACCTGTTTTGACATGGATTTCGCCAATCATGCCTTCATTCGTGTCTGGTCGGAATGCCGATGTTACCGTGATGCTTCCTTTCGAACCTACTACTTCATATTGCTCGCGAGGTGTACAATCGAAACTGGAATCAAAAGATGTGACAATGCCATTTGCAAAGGTAAGTGTACCGGTCATAGTCGTGTCCACTTTTAGCTCTGGATGATAATGAGCACTTGCATGGACAGATACTGGTTCTTGCTCTAAAATATTGCGAATCGCATGCAATGTATAGCATCCGACATCAAACATCGAGCCACCGCCAAGGTCATTATTTAAACGAATATTGGAACGATCTTCAAGATAAAAAGAAAAACTTGCGCGCATGAAAGCTACGTCACCAATCACACCTTCATGAATCAATTGCTTTACTTTTTGATGTTGTGGATGGAATTGATACATAAACGCTTCCATGAATACTACACTATTTTTTTCACATGCTGTTATCATTTCTTCTAGTTCTTCCTTCGTAACTGCAGCTGGCTTTTCACAAAAGATATGTTTTTTCTTATCTGCTGCTTTGATTACCCATTCTTTATGTAAGGCGTTTGGTAACGGAATGTAGACCGCATCGATTTCTGGGTCATCTAATAATGCTTCATAACTATCAAAAGTGCGTGGGATATTGAGTTCTTCTGCTACTTCTTTTGCTGTTTGTTGATTTCTACTTGCGATTGCCACGACTTCTCCATTACTAGATCGTTGAATCGCTGGTATTACTTCTGTTCTCCCGATTTTTGCTGTACTTAATATTCCCCATTTTAACCTTGCCATTTTACCTCTCCTTTATAAAGTTTTCATTGCACCGCCATCTACGATAAGCGTTTGACCTGTGATGTATGTATTTGCAGCTGAACCTAAAAAAAGAATTGCCTTTGCGAATTCTTCTGGTTGTCCAATTCGTCCAATCGGGATGTTGGCTCCTGCTTTTTGAATACGTTCTTCAACGGATTCGTCTGAAGGTTGCTGCTTAAAAATATCCCGGATTCGATCGGTTTCCATTGTTCCAGGTCCTACCGAATTAATCAAAATCTGATCAGATGCTAATTCCTGAGATAAACTCTTGGATAAACCAACAATCGCAGGACGGAATGTATTAGATAATAATAATCCGTCTAATGCTTGTTTCATAGAACTTGATGTAATATTGACAATTCTTCCAAATTGCTGTTCTCTCATTCCAGGTGTTACAGCTCTTACTGTCCGGATTATATTCATCAGTAATAACTCAAATGCATGCTGCCAGTCATCGTCATTAAAGTCACTAAAGCTACCTGCTGGTGGCCCTCCGGCGTTGTTGATTAGTATATCTACACGTCCTATCGTCTCCATCATTTTTTCTATATCGTGACTTTTAGTTAGATCACAAACCAACGCCTCAACATTAGCATTTCCTGTTTGTTTCTTTATTTCGGTTACCGCATCCTCTAATTGTGCCAGATTTCTACTTGCAATAAAAACATGTGCTCCTTCTTCTGCGTACGTTTTTGCACATGCTTTACCTAAACCTTTACTTGCCGCTGTAATAAGAACTTTCTTTCCCTTTACTCCTAAATCCATGAAGCACCTCCTAGCCTTTATTTTATAAGGTATGCGATTACAATAGCAAGCAACAAGAGTTTTCCTTTTTCAATATCGAGTAGGAGGATAATCATTAATTGATTATCCGACCTCTCACACCACCGTACGTACGGATCCGTATACGGCGGTTCCAACTTATTTAGGCATGCACCTTTCTATAGTGCTGTAGACTAGAGATTA
>NZ_JBQQCK010000007.1:0-261390 GCF_052246695.1 Gracilibacillus sp. D59
CATCCATTTCTATAATGTGGAGCGATACCAGAAAAGATTAAACGGCCTCAGTCCTATGGAGTGTAGGAATAAGGCCGCATAAATCCTTTTTATTATTTCCACTGTCTACTTGACAGGGGGCAGTTCATTTACCGTTTGTGTTTTTTCTATACATTTGCCCCAAATACATTCGTTTTATTGCATGATTTTGCATTGCCAACATATTTATAAAAGTGACCTAAACACTGTTATATCAATATTTAAATGAATAATTTTATTCTTGAAACAAAATAAAAGTAGTACGTATTTTAACATAAATTTAGAATAAAATTGAAATACTTCGTCTACACATAGAAGTATGTGAGTATTTTGCCATGAATTTTTTAAAAAAACAGCATTAAAATACTTGCAAAAAAAAATAGATTTCATTATTATAATAATTGTGTTAGCACTCTTCTTGAACGAGTGCTAATAATCAACAAAATAATGAATGAGAAATCAAGGAGGTAACAGAAAAGATGCTTAAACCATTAGGTGATCGTGTCGTTATTGAGCTTGTAGAACAAGAGGAAAAAACAGCGAGTGGAATTGTTCTTCCAGATTCTGCGAAGGAAAAACCACAAGAAGGTAAGGTTGTAGCTGTTGGTTCTGGTCGTGTAACAGACAATGGTGAGAAAGTAGCGCTAGAAGTTGAAGAAGGTAACACTATTATTTTCTCTAAATTTGCTGGTACAGAAGTAAAATTTGAAGGTAAAGAATACTTAATTCTTCGTGAAAGTGATATTTTAGCGATTGTAGGCTAAGTTTAACGAAGAGCATTATCGATAAATAACATAACTTTTTTCAAAATTTAAGGAGGTTTTTTACTATGGCTAAAGAGTTAAAATTTAGTGAAGACGCACGTCGCGCAATGCTTCGCGGGGTTGATACACTTGCAAATGCAGTAAAAGTAACATTAGGGCCAAAAGGTCGTAACGTTGTATTAGATAAAAAATACGGTTCACCACTTATCACTAATGATGGTGTAACTATTGCAAAAGAAATTGAATTAGAAGATAAATTTGAAAACATGGGTGCACAGCTAGTATCAGAGGTTGCATCTCAAACAAATGATGTAGCTGGTGATGGTACAACAACTGCAACAGTATTAGCACAAGCAATGATTCAAGAAGGTCTAAAAAACGTTGCATCTGGTGCTAACCCAGTAGGTGTACGTCGAGGAATTGAAAATGCTGTTGAGATTGCAACTGAAGAGCTTCGAAAAGTCTCTAAGCCTATTGAAAGTAAAGAATCTATTGCACAAGTTGCATCTATATCTTCTGGTGATAACGAGGTAGGACAATTAATCGCAGAAGCAATGGAACGTGTTGGTAACGACGGTGTTATCACAATCGAAGAATCTAAAGGATTCAACACAGAATTAGAAGTTGTAGAAGGTATGCAGTTTGATCGTGGATATGCTTCTCCATACATGGTTACTGACCAAGATAAAATGGAAGCAGTGCTTGAAGATCCGTACATTTTAATTACTGATAAAAAAATCAACAATATTCAAGAAGTATTACCAGTATTAGAGCAAGTAGTACAACAAGGTAAACCGCTTCTTTTAATCGCTGAAGATGTTGAAGGTGAAGCACTTGCTACATTAGTATTAAACAAACTTCGCGGTACATTTAATGCAGTAACAGTTAAAGCACCAGGATTTGGTGATCGTCGTAAAGCAATGCTTGAAGATATTGCTGTATTAACTGGTGCTGAAGTAGTTACAGAAGATCTTGGTTTAGAACTGAAAAATACAACTATTGAGCAATTAGGTCGCGCTTCTAAAGTTGTGGTTACAAAAGAAAATACTACAATTGTTGAAGGTTCTGGTGACCCTGAACAAATCTCTTCTCGTGTTACACAAATCCGTGCACAAGTGGAAGAAACTACTTCTGAATTTGACAAAGAAAAATTACAAGAGCGCCTTGCAAAACTTGCTGGTGGTGTAGCAGTAGTTAAAGTTGGTGCTGCAACAGAAACAGAACTAAAAGAACGTAAGCTACGTATTGAGGATGCATTGAACTCAACTCGTGCAGCAGTTCAAGAAGGTATCGTTTCTGGTGGTGGTACTGCACTACTTAACGTTTACAAACAAGTGGCTGAGCTTAACCTAGAAGGTGACGAAGCAACTGGTGTTAACATCGTTCTACGTGCACTTGAAGAGCCAGTTCGTCAAATCGCTGCAAACGCAGGACTTGAAGGATCAATTATTGTAGAACGCCTAAAAGGTGAAAAAGTAGGTATTGGTTTCAACGCAGCAACTGGCGAATGGGTAAACATGATCGATGCTGGTATCGTAGACCCAACAAAAGTTACGCGTTCTGCACTTCAAAACGCAGCATCTGTAGCGGCTATGTTCTTAACTACTGAAGCTGTTGTAGCTGACCTTCCTGAAGAAGATGGTGGCGGTGCCCCTGATATGAGTGGAATGGGTGGCGGAATGCCAGGTATGGGCGGCATGATGTGATAGCGCCCAAAACCCTTTCAACATAGGATTTTAAAACAACTTGACTGGATTTTGACTGGTTTTAAAAATCGTTCACTAATTTTACAAGCCTCTCAAGAGTATATAAACTCTTGAGAGGCTTTTCTTTTAATGGGTAGCAGTCATTCATTTGCCATCTCCCCCAATAACTTTTTGGAATAGTAGTTATAAGTGACAGGACGATTATCTCAAAACTGAGTTTTCAAGTATAGGGCAGGATAATTGAAGACTTGGTTTCGAGATATTAGAGTAAGCTGATGGCTAAATTAAAAGTTGAGCTTATGGTGATTTTTTGAAATAACTGGTACTAGTTGGGGATTGAATGAACAGGGGATGTATATGAGAAGATTAAAATTTTATTTAGTTTTTACGATTTTTATATTTTTAATAGGATGTACGGATCAAAAGTCTTTTGAAGAACAATTCAAAGAGATAATGAATGATAAAAATAGCACTTATAAACTGTTTCACTACGAATTGAATGTTCTTGAAAAAGGTGATGCTTTTGCTTTCTTTAAGGGAGAGGGGAAGGTATGGACCTCTTACTTTGAAAAGATAGACTGTAAATTAATACATAGGTCAGGCCATGGATTAAAATTGAAACTAAACTTAAGCTTGAATTCAACAGAATATTATTGTTTGGCCATATACAAAACTCCCCAGGTAACCAGATATTATATTTGATCTATCTACCTTTAGGCAGTGTTCAGTTTTTTACCAGACAGTCGAAAAGTAAACATAGAAAAACTTTTAAATTACTTAAACACCAGATTCTTCAAAGCAGATATTTTCTAGGTTTTCATTGAACTTAATACTCAGAGCTTTTGAATTTGCTTTTACGTATGGAAAAAATGATAAATAAAAGTGGTATGTAGCTATATATGAAATAGAAACCTATCTCTGAGGCGAAATTCCTTAGTGCATCTACTTTCAAACGGTCATCAATCAAGATGCTACAAAAGAAAATGAATAGCATAATCGTATATAATGATTTCCTTGGTTTTATTTTCGTTATTTTCTTTAAGATCCTCGTACAACACCAGATTGGAATACAGACGGTTGGAAGTATAACCAAAAGCCAAGTAAAGATAAAAATAAATTCAATTCGCATGATAAAAGGAATTTCAACACTCTTAATCATGGCTAATGTCGGCCATAATGTATGCTTAAGTTGACCTTGGCTAAAATAAACGAAGGTTATTAATGTAGCTAATAGATATACGAAAGTTGTAAATGCTAATGCTCCATGTGCCCATTTTACAGATTTAGAAGGGCGCTTAATAAACGGGAAGTAAATTAACAAGGACTCAAACCCAATAAATATAAGGGAAGATGCTTTAGAGGATTGAGCTATTTCCAGAATTGAATGGTTAAAAACCGGCATTAGGTTTCTAAAATTAGCATATTGTAAAGGAAAATATAACGTTAACAGAAGAATAGAAGGTAGAACCACTCCTAGGAAGCTTATTCCCGTCAATGTTCGGAATCCTCCGGTAATGATATAAATGATTAGACATGCTAACCCTAGGCTAAGCTCCCAAGTTTTGATCATTGGGAATACCCATACCTGTAAAGCTTCTATATAAGTACGAAAAACGGTAAGAGCCAAAAGTAAAAAGTATCCAATTACAATAACCGATAAAAAATTCCCGATTTTTTCACCAAACGAAATTTGGTGGATTTTTAACAAGTCTTTGGTAGGGTTACTAACCATTTTTAGTATCATCCATAATATAATATGAAGGCTTAGACCAGTGATAATAATTGAGATCCATGAATCATGTCCAGCATTTTCAATAATCGTATTCTGAAAGTTCAGAAGACCAATTCCTGTTTGAGAGGAATGAATCAAAAAGAAAACAAAAAAAGTAGAAACTAAATAGTTTTCTTTATTATTTTGCTCCACTATCCATTCACTCCCGTCGAGAGAAAGTTTATCTTCGTTTCAATTTCAAATTCTAAATTTGGGTATTGATCATTAAAGCTATCTTGCGTCCAATCCCGTTTTTCACTTCTAACTAAATCTCCAAATCCCACAGGATCTACTTGTTCCTCTTTAAACTCTTCCAATAATTTTTCAATTTTTGTGCTTAATTCTTTTTCGATCTTTTTAGATAATTTATCTTGATCTTTCTTTTTAGAAAGATCAAGAGA
This sequence comes from Gracilibacillus sp. D59, assembly GCF_052246695.1. NCBI lineage: Bacteria > Bacillati > Bacillota > Bacilli > Caryophanales > Bacillaceae > Gracilibacillus > Gracilibacillus sp. D59. The sequence goes on from NZ_JBQQCK010000007.1 coordinate 4,661, forward strand.
CCTTGGGTAATCTTTAATATCTGCAAACAATTCAAGTTTAATTTTCACCTGTGGCTTTTGATGAGTATTTTTAATGGAGACTTTTCGTTTTCCATACATAATTTTTAGAAAGATTTTCTCTTTCTGTTCGCTGATGAATTCATAAGTACCACTAATATTTTTGTCTTTAATGATCTTAAAGAGGAACGCTTCCCTATCCTGAAGGAGCATCATCAATTTGTCACCCTTAAAAATTCCTAAACCATCAACCATTATCTTCTCAGATTCATAAATGGTTAAGACCGGCAAGTAAACATCTTGCCCAGCACCATAGTATTGATTTAATACTGTATGAATGTTCGTCTTCGGCGTATTCCCGTATGTTATATTTTGTTCAATTACCTTAGAGAGATAAAATGGTGGTTTTCTTATAGTAAGATTAAGGACTTCAGCAGCATCCTGCTTTGATATTGCCATTTTTGCATTGCTTTCTATGATTGGATCTCTGACAAGCGTACCAATCAAATCTTTAATGCCTTCTTTTGCAAAAGGTTCTCCCATTAATATTGTTCTTGTTTTTCCAATTGCAACGGGTTGTTCTACTTGTTGCGTAAACGTCGTAAATATTCCATTTACAGTTTCGGATTCTGCTGTAAGAAGCTTTACTTGTGCCCCTGCTGGTACATCATGATAAACATGGAAAGAGGCGCTCCCTTTTATTTTATCATCTTCAAGATCATAGCCTAATGATTCTATTATTTTTAAATCCTCGACTATTTTATTCCTAGAGCATCCTACTATTAACAACAGGACACATACGATTTTTAAAAATTTCATCATGGCCCACAACCTCTTGAAAAAGAAATAAGTTATTCGTTATTATAGTCATCCTCGATGTCTTTATGCTTTTTGACATTGTACCTATGCAACTTTAGAGGTCTAAAGAAAGTAAACCGTTTAGTCGTGACGCTTAAAGAAGACCGAATAAAACTATCGTTTAAATCTCTGTACCTGAATGGGTATAGAGGTGCCAAATAGGGTGTGCCAAGAGATTTTAACCTGATTAGATGGCACAGGATAAAGGTAAGACCCAGGGTTACCCCAAAACCTCCCCAAATTGCAGCTAAGAAAAGAAGTGGGAATCTTAATATCCGAATGGTATTAGACATCTTGAAAATAGGAGTAGTAAAAGAAGCAAGTGCCGAAAGAGCTACGATGATTAATAAAATGTTACTTGTAAGTGCAGCTTGAACAGCAGCTTGCCCAATTACAATACCTCCAACAATTCCCAGAGTTTGGCCTACTTTTGTCGGAAGTCTGGCTCCTGCTTCTCTCAAGAGATCTATTGTAATTTCTAAAAATAAAGCTTCCAGTAAAGGAGGAAACGGGACATTTGCCCTTGACATGATTAACGGAGTTAACAGATCTTCCGGAATGATTGCATAATGGTGTGTTAATACTGCGACATATATAGGTGATGCCAAAATTGAAAAAAGGACACCTATAAATCGTATTAATCGAAAGAAAGACCCTACTGACCACGGTGAGTAATAATCCTCTGGTGATATAAAAAAGTTAAATATACTAGTAGGTCCTGCGAAAATATAAGCTGAACCGTCACTAATAACGATTACTTGTCCAAGTAAAAGCATATAGGTTGTACGATCCAAACGTTCTGTAGACATGAATAGCGGAAAAGGTGTAGTTGCGTTATCAGAAATAATCTGATCTAGAACTGAACTATCGAATATAACATCCATATCTAAATCCTCAAGACGTTGTTTCATGGTTTGAATGTGCTTTGGATTTGCAATTCCATCAATATATCCAATCATAACCCGAGTGTTTGAAAGAGACCCTTTAGTAATTTCTTTGAAAACAAGATCATCGGATGAAATATTCCTTCTTAATAGGCTGATGTTTGTATCAAGATCTTCGACAAACCCCACATTTGGTCCAATGACACTATATTCATTTTCAGCATTATTAAAATCTCTATTACCCTTCGTTCCATTCGAAAGATTAACCAAAATACCTTTCTCAGGAGTTTTCGTTAAATGAATGAATATGTAGCCTTTCGTAAGTTTGTTTATGAATACTTTAGCATCGGAAGTGATTTCTCGATCTTCTATAGGTATGGCATTCATTACATCCGTAAGTTCTGTAAATACCTCCTCTGCAGATTGAATATATGGAAGGAGATGATGATGAATTTTTTTTTCATCAATAAGGCTCTTATAATAGGAAAAATATATGGGTGACTCATTGACGCTTTTAGTGGAAAATTGGTAAAAATCATCAGATTTAGAAACCTTTTTAAACAAATCATGTATCGAATTGTTTTTTTGTTTTATGAAATTCCGCAAGGAACCATCACCTCCTCATATGAAAACAATCAAGTATTATTCTTGGCTAGTTTAGGCAATTTCTGATGTTTTTATGTATTTGTGTTCGATGAATACTCATGCTGATTTGGACACAAGAAAAAGGGATTAAAAACAGAGTGAAAAACGTCACATATTCAATAAAATACAATCGTTTGGCGAATGGGCATTTTGTAAAATCAGTCTCGCATGAGGACTTTTACATTAACACTTACCTATTTGTTAGTTAATATTTGGATATGTAAAAACAGAAAAGATCAAATCATAGGTTTAGCAATAAAAGTACAACAAAAAGGGTATGTAGGGTTCAGCTATGATGACATATCTAAACAACTAGGCGTAACCAAGGCAAATATTCATTGAGGAGTAGTAAGAATAATGGTAAATCAAAGGAAATATTGCTGAAGGTGGGGGATAAGTTTTATTAGGCGGTAATTATACAACATCTTTAAAATGTGAATTTTATTGTCCGTTATTTGTGAAGATTTCCATTTAGATAATTATACACTTGATGGCTCGAGAACAAAAAGAAATCAAAACCATCCTGTGTGCGTTTAGGCAGGGAAACTGTAATAAACAAGGGTGAAAAATCAGAGGTTTTCCATAAGTTCTAGGACTTGTGGGAAACTCTTTTTTTTTTAGTAACGCTCTGTCCCATTTACGAGAAACCCTTTGTTTGACTCCCTTACCAGTTGTAATTCAAATCTATCAAATAGGTATTCACCGAGCTGTTTATCAATGGTTACGGAAAAGCAAGTTGTCTTGGACAGAGTAAATGGTTGGTTTTCTATTGAAAGGGAAGAAGCCCCATCACCTGTTAAATAAGGCGCTATTCCTTAACCAGGTATGCGCTCTTTTTTTTAATAGTTAGAACTTCCTGGTGTAACTCCATTCATAAAAATGTCCAGGATTAAAAAATGAGAAGCCCCACATTGGCTGTGGTGCTTCTCAGCATATTTCCTTACTCATTCATTAACGCTTGCGCTTCTAGCACAAGAACACGTGCTATACCCTTATCTATATGATCTCCAGATTGATCCTCTACTTGTTTAATAAAAGGAGTTAGATTATGTTTATCTAACTTCTCTTGGAGACTATTTGCGATTCCATGATTATCTATCATTCCGTATTGGGTAAATACTGTCACTAGTCTTTGTAAGGCAGAAACCGGGTCTTTTTGGTAAGCAAGATAGCCTAAATCGTGTTCATAAAGAGGACTGGTATTTACAGGTTGCATAAATGTAACATCAGGTAAGCTACCGTCTGGTTTTCTAGGTGCAGTTAATTGGGTAATGTCAAGACTATTAAAATCTTCAGATGTGATTTCAAGACCACCATCTATGGTCCAAGAGTTATTCGTTTCATTTTCTGGCGGAGTATTATTATTTGATGTTAGTGGACCCTCATAAGCAATGTTATGGTGTAAAACTTCCCGGTAACCAGGGATGTCTTCTTTACTCGTTGGACTAACACGCTCTAGCATATTGAAGTTAGCACCATATCCAGGATTATAAGCAGTGTTATTAATCCAGTAAGCTGATTGCCCTGGCTGATGATTAGCATAAAAGTTATTACCACCGTTATTCGCAGCTAAATTGTATTGAACGGTATGAACTGGAACAGGATCCGGAATTCCGGTTGTTCTATAACTATATCCACCGACTTTAAAACCATTTTTATCGCCTCTGCCATCCTGGTTACCCCTATGATTAAAAGACCAGTTTTTATGATGAATTACCGATCCTTCTGAACTGATACTATCAAATCCATCATCACTATTATTCCATGCACGGTTGTTAATGAATACTACTTCTTCTCCATGAGCACCAAAACCATCTATATTACCAGCTGATCTATCAGTTGGTCCAATGTTGTTATAAGCATCGGAATTATAAACAATACCTGACGCAGGGTCACCAGCATAATAAAAACCACTTGCTTCATTATCATGTACAATCATATTCCAAAAGTTTGCTTGTCCATGTAATCTAAAAGCTTCGGATTGTTTTTGATCACCAACTTTAATACCTGTTACATTAAATCCTTCGAAATTGACGTCGGTAACTTCTTTGCCTACATAAAAAGCTGCTACTCGTTGATCAGTTGGCACATTACTGAAATCAAAAACAGGCCTTTCGTCTCCAGGATAAGCCTTATAGGTAATCCCGCTCTTATGAATATCATGCACATAATGATAAACTTCTTCGTGTTGATTATCTGTTTCCGGTATTTCAAATTCATCATAAATTCCTCCACGAATATATACTGTATCCCCAGAGGACGCCGCTGATTGTGCTTTCATTATGCTTTTAAATGGTTCGTTTTTCGTTCCTGGATTGCTGTCACTACCCGTTGGAGAAATGTAATAGCTTGTATTAACGTCATCTGCATAAACTGTACCGGTCATAAGTAATATTGCAAACATAAAACCAATCACAAACAAACTTCCTATTTTTTTCATCATATATTTCTCCTCCTCTTCATTTGATTGACCCTAGCTGACCTGCTTTTGCTTTAAACGTTTCATAGATTCCGTATCTCCTTGAACAAAGGGATAGGCTACAACAGGTTACGGATAAAGTCACCTCCTTTAAAGCATAGCTAAAAATCATATATTCTAGGTCAACTCAGATCTGTAACCATTGTCCTGATGGATTCGATGTACGCACACCACAAAAGGAAATATGCAAATCCAGCAAAATGTTAGCGGTTACATTAAGTTTATTATAATTCAAAGATTCCGTTAATTCATGACCTGAGAATATTTAGTTTTCTTCCAAAATTATCTGAGGGTCTTTGAAAAACCATTTTTTATTAAGTAATAGTTCTAAGGTCGTTCCCTACAGATATGAAGAGTTAAGGATACTACTAAAACGTGTATTATTATCCGGAATATTGTAAAATTTAGTGAGGATACATATGTAAAAAGGATTTTTGGGTATATTTACATCCATCAGAAAGGAATGGGGCATTTGAATAAACCTTTGCGAATAGGATATCGTACAAGTGGAAGTGGTGAGTTTGATTACCATTCACATCCAGAACATTATGAAATTTACTTTTTTCATTCAGGATCTTGTCGATATTTAATACATAACCAGATTTTTGATTTGGAACCAGGTGATTTATTGCTTATGGATGGAATGACACTTCATAAGCCTAATGTAAATCCAAATAAAGAGTATATTCGAAGTGTCATTCATTTTTCTCCTCAATGGATTAAAGGTGTTCTTTTAGAAATTGACAGTATGTATTTATTAGATATTTTTAAAAAACTGCATCATTGCTTAATTCGTACGAAGGAAAACGATGAATCAAAATACTTAGAGGGAGTAATCCAACGGCTTGTGAAGATGGAACGAGCAGCAAAACAGAACGATGCTATCCATGAATCAGAACTGAAAGTATTGCTAATTCAAGTATTAATTAGTGTTTATCATCTCGGTCAGTTTAATTCTATTACACTATCAGATCGGAAAAGTGATAAGTTTGAACATTCAGAAAAAATCGCTGAATATATTCAAGTTAACTACATGAATAAGTTATCTTTAAATGGAATAGCAAAAGCACTTAACTTAAGTAAGTCTTATGTTTCTCATGTGTTTAAAGAAATGACAGGTTATACTGTAATGGAATATGTGATGGGATGCCGTCTGACACAAGTGAAATATTTATTAGAAATGGAACCTCATAAACCTTTGAAAGATATCGCATATGAGTGCGGATTTGAAAGCGTTTCACATTTTAGTCGTTTTTTTCGTGAAAAAGTCGGAGTAACTGCAAATCACTATCGTCATATTCGGTTAAATAATAAATAATAAAAGATTATTCAATTGACTTTGAGAGGTATCATAGCATTCTACTCTACTAAAATGCACACTCAGATAATTTTCCTAATAATCTAAGTAACGTCATGCAATGATTTTTATCCAAAATCCTAATATAATGTAACTACTAAAAGCGATTACCTATAGGTGATTTCACTGTTTTCTTTGTGTTGATTGAAAAAGGAGATGATTTAAATGGAACAAAAATTTGCCGCACAGTTATATACAGTGCGTGAGGAATTAAAAAAAGAGGGAATTCGTCCGGTATTTAAAAAGTTGAAAGAGATGGGCTGGGCAGGTGTACAAATCTCAGCATTGCCAGAAGGTTATGATCCTAAAGAGGTAGCACTTGCATTGGAAGAAAATAAGTTAAAAGCTGTAGGGATGCACACTCCTCTGAAACGTTTGCAACACGATCTGGATAATGTATTAAAAGAAGTGGATTTATATGGGACTAAAGATATTATCTGTCCGTTTCTATCGGATGAATTACGAAATGAATCTGGCTATCGTGAAGTTAAAGAAACTTTAAATCGAGTTGCCAAGCAAGCACCAGATTATCGGATTAGTTATCATAACCATGCATTCGAGTTTGATCAAGAGATTGATGGGCAGGATGCATTAAGTTATATACTTAACCCCCTTAATGGAAATAAAATTTTGGCTGAAATAGATGTCTATTGGGTGAAAAAGAGCGGGCATGACCCTGTTGACTTTATATACCCATACGCAAATCGTATGCCAATTATTCACTTGAAAGATATGACAAATGATGAACGTGAGACATTTGCTGAAGTTGGAGAAGGGGTGATTGACTTTATCCCAATCCTACAATGGGGAGAAGCAAACGGTATCGAATGGTATGCGGTGGAACAGGATGTTTGTGAACGTCCTCCACTAGAATGCTTACAGACTAGTTTAACTAATTTAAAGAACCTGTCGAAGCAAGTTAATGATAATAATAGTAAAAATTAAGAAATTTATGAATAACAAAAGGTGAACCAATTGATGGTTCACCTTTTTAATGGAAATTACATATATCTTTCTTATTATTAAGTTTAATAATTTTTTTAATATACACAAATACTACCTTCTAGAGAATTGTTTAGGAGGATATTACTGATGGAAAAAGATACATCATCTTATGAAGAAAAAGAAATAATGGAACAAAATAAAGAACATCAGCAAAACCAAAAGTTAATTTCATCGGAATTAGGCGATCTATTTTCAAATTATTTGGGGGATTCTTTATTTGCTTGTGTCTTTGAACATCATCTTCAAGTGGTTAAAGATGATGAAGTTAAGGAGTATCTTGAATTTGCTTTAGACACCTCGAGAAAGCACCTAAACATGATGAAAGAGATTTTTACAAAAGAAAATATTCCAGTTCCTGTTGGGTTTGGAGAACAAGATGTTAGAAAAGATGCCCCCAGACTTTTTAGTGATATTTTTATGGTTTTTTATGTGGTAGAAATGTCTAGAGCAGCTCTGATGACTTATGGGAGTGCACTTTGGAGTTCACATAGGCAAGATATTATGGATTATTTTAAAATGTGTTTAGATGATACGGTGATTACATTTGAAAAAGGATATCATTTATTGCTTTCTAAAGGGGTTAGTATTTCAGCTCCTATTGTCCCTTATCCTAAAAAAGTGGATTTTGTTGAAAAAGAATCATTTATTTCATTGATAGCAGGAAAAAAGCGTCCCTTATTAGCGCTAGAAATAAAGCATTTACAAGTGAATATCAATACTAACATACTTGGTAAAGCATTAATGCTAGGATTTAGCCAAGTTGCATCCTCTGATAAATTGCGCAAATATTTTAAGCAAGGGGCACAGGTAGCAGATAGGCAAATTAAACAATTAGGGAATTTTCTTATTAGTGATGATTTGCCAGTTCCATCTTCAATGGATGCCCACCTTACGGATTCTACAACGCCACCTTTTTCTGATAAGTTAATGATGTATCATACAAGCCTTGCAAATGGGATTGGTATTTTGAACTATGGTGAAGCTGTTTCTAAAATTATGCGTCATGATTTACATGGTGAGTTTGCTATTCTCACAGCAGATATAGCAAAGTTTGCAAATGAAGGACTGAATCTTACGATTGGGAATGGTTGGCTAGAGGAGCTTCCGACAGCTGCGGACCGAAACAAGCTTTCAAAAAATTCATCTGGAAGTAAGTCAGAGGAATGACAGGTCAAATGCTATGAGAAGGCCAAAAAAACATGAGGCTTTATTGTGGAGCATAGCATTACCTGGATTCGGTCAGTTTCTAAACGGAAAGATGATAAAAGGGATTGTATTTCTTTTTCTAGAGTTTCTGGTAAATATTCAAAGTAATTTTAATTTGGCGATTATCTATTCCTTTACAGGAGAAATAAATAGAGCCATTGAGATAACTAACTATCAATGGCTTATGTTTTATCCTTGTTTATATATGTTTGCAATGTGGGATGCCTACCGTGATGCAGAAGGTGAAACAACTTCAATTTCTTACATTCCTTTTGTATTCGGGGCTTTTTCCCTAACGGTTGGTTTAATTTATTCAGCGAAGTTAAGACTTTTTGGCTTGTTAATTGGCTCCGTTTTTTTACCTATGGCCTTTTTAGTTCCTGGTTTAGTGGTAGGGTTTATAATTCACAAGGTTATTTTAACAATAACTAAACCTAAATGATACAGAAACAAATTATGTGTCACTTTCATGTTAACCTACTTTAGTTCTTGTAATAATAGGTACTTTATCAATTTAGCAAAATGGTTTTGCGTATACTATAGAGGAGCTGTTGGATATCATAATAAAAAAAGGGAGTCTGACAAATGCCTAACTATGTCCCTTATTTGATCCTTACTATTGTAAGCATAACAATTCTGACTATAATAATGGTTCATAAACGTCAATTTGGTTTAACTGTATTATTTCTATGTTTTTCTGGGATCGTATATATAGCAGAACTTTTTGTCATGATTATCGGAAACAGCTACTTTTATAGTCCTGAAGTGCTTTCCGTTCAATACTACGATAACGTATTAGGGGCAATTGTCTCCAATTTATTTGTCATTCCAACCTTAGGTGTAGTAGCTGCGGTGTACCAGCTTAGGTTACGTTGGTTCATACTATTTGCAGTAACATTGGTAGGTGTAGAATGGTTATTTGAGTGGTTAGATATTTATCATGCAAACTGGTGGAGGAAGGAATACACGTTTATTGGCACATTGTTTTTCTTTTCATTAGCTAAATTCTGGATGCGAGCTCTTCAGTTAGGTACTAAATGGTCACGTTTTCTATCGTTGTGGATGCAAGGATGGTGTGGTGCGGCTACCATAATGTACATAATGTCTGTTGCTTCAATTCGCCTTTATCAATTTGGTTTTTTTGAAAATGTTTATCGTGATGGCATTTTTATATCAGCGATCATGGGCTTGATAAAAGGTCTACTATTTGCTGTAGCGGTTATACTCTTTCGAAAGCTTCGCTGGCGGTTACTTGCTCCTATTTTGGTTTACGGGATTGATTTGCCATTGTATTATTTTGGTGTACTCGTAGTTGAAATACCATTTTGGATATATACAATGGTTTATCTCATGCTGGCAACTTTTTTACTCTGGTGGGCCCAGTATGCCTATTCTTTTATTTCTAAAATTGCAAGGTGATACTTAATAAGCAGAGGTAGTCACTTGAAATGTTTGCCTGAAGCATTTAACTTTCTTTCATCCCTAATTTTTGTTACTTTAGCTAAACATAGAAAGTTGAATGGGAGAGATAGAGATGAATAATAAAAAAGAACAAATTATTTTAGCAGAACGACCAACTGGTAAACCTGATATAAATACATTTAAATTGGTAGAAACAGAAAGTAAGCAACCGGAAAATGGCGAAGTTTTGATTCGAACATTTTACGTATCCGTGGATCCCTATATGCGTGGGCGAATGATTGATGCTCCTTCATATGTAGCACCTTTTGAGTTGAATGCAGTTATTGAAGGTGGGGCAATTGGAGAGGTCGTTGAATCCAAGTCAGATCAATTCCAACCCGGTGATGTAGTAATGGGTGGATACGGCTGGCAGACATATTATACTGCAAAAGAAAGTGAAATTAGAAAGATTGATAAGGATATAGCACCTATAACCACTCACTTAGGTATCTTAGGCATGACTGGCTTAACAGCATACTTTGGACTACTTGAGATTGGAAAACCGAAAGAAGGGGAAACGGTTGTTATCTCGGGTGCTGCAGGAGCAGTAGGATCAGTTGTAGGCCAAATTGCCAAAATTAAAGGAGCACATGTTGTAGGAATTGCAGGTTCAGATGAGAAAATTCAATATTTAAAAGAAGAATTACATTTTGATGAGGCAATTAATTATAAGACAACTTCAAATCTTGAGAATGATTTAGCGAAAGCTTGTCCAAACGGTGTAGATGTTTACTTTGATAATGTCGGTGGGGAGATATCTGACGCAGTGCATACGCATTTAAACAAATTCGCACGTATGCCAATTTGTGGCGCCATATCAAGTTATAACTTGGAAGGTGAAGATATTGGACCGCGAGTACAAACAACACTTATTAAGAAAAGTGCCTTAATGCAAGGATTCACAATAGGTGATTTCGCAGACCGCTTCCCTGAAGGGGCAAGAGCACTTGCAGAGTGGTTACAAGAAGACAAATTAAAATATCAAGAAACGATCAAAGAAGGCTTTGAAAATATACCAGATGCATTTCTTGATCTATTTAAAGGAAATAATATTGGCAAACTATTAGTAAAAGTAGCCGAACTATCGCAATAAAAGCCTGCTTTATACTAGTTTATAATTCACCATGTAAAGTGAGAAATGGGCACTGCCTTCTAAAATGGCAGTGCCCATTTATAAATTTATCACGGTGCTAATCGTCCGTAAAACCACACTTAAAGGTTCGGGTAAATCAAAGAAGCTATGTGGGGGATAACGGACGCTAACACTCTGATAAGTTTCGCTAACCCATCAGTGGGGGTCAAAAACCCCCACTGATGTAGTCTCACTTTATGAAATAAAGATTCCTAAAATAAGTGCGACGGATAAACCGACAAGACCTATTAATGTTTCCATAACTGTCCATGATTTCAATGTATCCTTTACATCTAAACCAAAGTAGCGACCAACTAGCCAGAAACCAGAATCATTGACATGTGATAACACTGTAGCACCTGATGCAACTGCGATAACAATTAACCCTAAAACGGGGCCTTCAAGATTTAAGATTTCAATTAAAGGAGCGACAAGTCCTGCTGCAGTTACCATGGACACAGTTGCAGAACCTTGTGCAACACGTACGGCAGCCGCAATCAAAAATGCAAGTAAAATAGGTGGTAGGTTGGAGCCAGCCATCATGTTACCAATCACATCACCTACACCAGATTGAATTAAGACTTCTTTAAATACACCACCTGCACCAGTTACTAATATAATAATTCCTGCAGGTTCCAATCCTTTCGTTGCAATATCTTGTACTTCTTGACGAGAAAGACCGCGTTTAGTTCCTAAGAAAACAAAGGTTAAGATCGTTGCAATCGTTAATGCAACAAAAGGGTGTCCTAAGAAAGTGAATATGTCACGAGCTATATTTCCTTCCTCTAAAAAGAAGTCCGAAAATGTATTACATAAAATTAATACTAACGGTGTTAAAATAATGGAAGCAATTAATGAAAAGCTAGGCAATTCACGATCATCATATTCTACTTCTTCCATATTCATGTATTCTGGTACGACAACATGTAGCCGTTTTGAAATATAACGAGCGAATAGTGGACCAGCAATAATCATCGAAGGTATACCAGCAAGTGCACCAAACAAAATAACCCATCCTAAGTCTGCTCCTACTAAATCAGCAACCGCTATTGGTCCGGGAGTCGGAGGAATAAAACTGTGTGTAACAGCTAAACCAGCAAGTAAAGGAATACCATAATACAATAATGATTTCCCTGTTTTCTTTGCTAAACCGTATACAATTGGTACAAGAATGATAAATCCAACATCAAAAAAGACCGGAATCGCTACAAGAAATCCTGTAATACCTAATGACCATTGCGCTTTATCTTCTCCAAGCTTATTGATCATGGTACGTGCTAAACGATCAGCACCACCAGATACTTCAAGCATTTGGCCAAACATCGCACCTAGACCAACAACGACAGCGACAAAGCCTAATGTTCCTCCCATACCTTGTTCCATTGTGTCGATTACGTCACCAAGAGGCATTCCTGCCAATATTCCAACAATTAAGCTGACTACTAGTAAGGCGACGAATGCGTGTAATTTTGTTCGAATAACTAAAAATAATAATAGAAAAATTCCTGCTAAAGCAATAAGTATTAACATTTGATCTGACATGTTGTTTCCATCCTTTGTTGAAAAAATTTTTTTAGACTTTAGTTACAGCATGACCACCGAATTCATTGCGGAGGGCTGCCACTACTTTTCCTGTAAATGTGTCATCTTCTTGTGATCGGTAGCGCATCATTAAAGCCATCGTAATCACAGGGGCAGCCATCTCATAGTCAAGTGCTGTCTCAACTGTCCACTTTCCTTCTCCTGATGAGTGCATAATGCCTTTCATTTGCTCGAGGTTTGGATCTTTTCCAAAAGCATTTTCTGTTAATTCCATTAACCATGAGCGAATAACAGAGCCGTTGTTCCACACTTTGGCAACCTTTTCATAATCGTAAGCAAAAGGGCTTTTATCTAGAATATCAAAACCTTCTGCAATAGCTTGCATCATACCGTATTCTATCCCGTTATGGACCATTTTAAGAAAGTGACCGCTTCCAACTGGGCCAGTATATAAATATCCATTCTCAACCGTAAGGTCTTGAAAAAGTGTTTCTATCTTTTTAAATTCCTGCTGATCTCCGCCGATCATTGTACAAGCACCACTTCGTGCACCATCCACACCACCGCTTGTACCACAATCAAAGAAGTGGATGCCTTTCACATTACAAGCTTCTCCTCGCTTGATGGAATCCTTATAATGAGCATTGCCACCATCTATAATACGGTCACCGCTTTCAAGCTGATCTAATAAAGATCGAAAAACTGTTTCTGTAGCATCTCCTGCCGGTACCATCATCCAAACTGTGCGAGGTGCTGATAAGCGATTAACTAATTCTTTTATCGTTTGAGCGGCCTCACTACCATCTGAAGCAATGCGTTGTAAGGCTTCTTCATTTGTGTCATGGGCAACAACTGTATAATTTTTATTTATTAGATTTAGCGATAATTGGTATCCCATTTTCCCTAAACCTATCATGCCTATTTGCATCATTACCAATCCTCTTTCGAAAAAATTTTCGTTCTTCATACATTATACGAAAAAAAATTCTTTTTTCAACCGTTTACAAAAAAATATTTTTTTCGTACACTAATCTTGTATAATAAAACTAAACGTTGTTTCAGGAGAATGCTAATGAGAAAAAGAGATCAAACATGTTTAGAAAAAGTACGAAGAAACTATCCGAGGTTTAGTGTGACAGAAAGAAAGATTGCTGATTACATCCTAGAAAATCCGAATCAAATCATTCATTCTTCGATTAATCAGCTTGCGGAGGATTTAGATGTTGCAGATTCAACCGTTTTTCGTTTTTGTAAGCGGATAGGTTATAAAGGTTATCAAGCAATGAAAATTGCATTAGCTTCTGAAGTAGTGTCCTCTATTCATCATATTCATGAAGAAGTGGATAGCAATGATGCGATTGATACCGTGGCCACAAAAGTGTTTCGTACCAATATTCAAACCTTGGAAGAAACATTAAAGATTATAGATGAAGAACAATTACAAAAAGCAGTAAATATATTATTGTCTGCTCGTCAAATTCACTTTTTTGGTAGTGGAGGCTCCAATACAGTAGCGTTAGACGCTTACCATAAGTTTATTCGAACTGGATTACCGGTTCAAGCTGTAGTAGATACCCATTTTCAATTGATGGCAGCTTCACAGCTTGATGAGAAGGATTGTGCAGTGCTCATTTCTCATTCAGGGTCATCGAAGGATATTTTACATATTTTAAACGTGTTGAAAAAGAATCAAGTAAATACGATCGCGATTACCAATTTTGCGAAATCAACATTAAGTGAAGCGGTACATATTCCACTATATACAAGCTCTGGAGAAACCGATTTTAGAACAGAAGCATTTTCTTCCCGCATTGCCCAGCTTACATTAATTGATTTATTATATGTGAACGTATTGATGAACAGGGGAGAAGAGGGGCAAGAAGCACTCAAAAAGATGCGTGAAGCTATTACCGTGAAAAGAATATAGAGAATGAAGATCTCGTCCATCCAACTTGTAAGTTGCTGAAAACCAGTACTTTACGTTTTTTAACGCTTGTGATAACGAAAATAACACCTAGAGCCCCTCTAGGTGTTTAATCTTCAGAGCTATATTTAAAAAACTAATCCTATAGAATCTTCTTCTTCCGTGGTGACATAATCAATTTCAAACCCTAGATCCTCTATCATTTTGTGGTCTTTTAAACCAGCTTGTCCTTCAGTTGTTAGGTAATCACCTATAAAAATAGAATTAGCTGGATAAAGCCCTAATGGTTGAAGGCTTCTCAAGTTAACTTCTCTTCCACCAGATATACGAATTTCTTTTGTTGGATTGATAAAACGAAATAAACAAAGAACCTTTAAACAATACGTTGGGGTCAATTCATTTGTTCCCTCTAGTAATGTCCCGTCAATCGCATGCAGGAAATTGACAGGGATTGAATCAGCATTCAGCCTCTTCAATGCTCGCGCCATTTCAATAACATCTTCTTTTTTCTCCTTCATGCCAACAATAACACCCGAACAAGGAGAGATTCCAGCTGCTTTGGCTGCGTTTACTGTTGCTACACGGTCATCGTAGCTATGACTTGTTGTAATATTATCATGATGATTTTCTGAAGTATTAATATTATGGTTGTAGCGATCAACACCAGCCTCTTTTAACTGGTTGGCTTGCTCTGGTTCTAACAGTCCTAAGCATGCACAAACTTTAATGTCGTAATTTTGTTTGATCTCTTCAACAGCTGAAGTTACCGTATCAAGCTCCCGTTTAGAGGGTCCTCGACCACTAGCTACAATACAATATGTACCTGATTTTAGTGCATGCGCTCTTTTAGCACCTTGGATAATCGTCGCTCTATCCATCATTCGATATTTTTCAATGGGGGCGGTCGAATCTCTTGATTGTGCACAATAGCCACAATTCTCAGGACATAGACCTGATTTAGTGTTGATAATCATGTTGAGCTTTACTTTGTTCCCATAGTACTTTTTGCGAACTTGATAGGCACTATGTAATAGATCTAATATTTCATCGTTTGGACATTCTAAAACGGCAAGTGCCTCCTGATCCGTTATTTCGTCTCCTTGGAGTGATTTATTTGCTAATAATTCCCAATTCATCATGTTATCCTACCTTTATATTTTGCTGGTTTCGAATTATACTTTTTGAAATGAAACTTTTTTCAAGGCGATGAGCAAATATCCCTGCCCCTATAGCTAGCAAGATATCCTTAGGTAATGGAACAGCCAACCAATACCAGATTAGTTTGTAAGAGAATCCTTCAGGTGCATCAAACCAAAGAAGATAAGCTGCATACATCCAATTAGCACCAAAGAGATAATTGATAGTCATCGCTATTAATGATGCAGTGATATAGATAGGGAAGCTTCGTTTCTTCTCTACAAGTTTACCAGCGACATATGCTATTAATATAAAGGAAACAATGAAACCGAAAGTTGGTGATAAAAGAGTTGAAACCCCACCTTTGAATTGGGCGAAAATAGGTGCACCAGCTAGACCCAATAACATGTACACCGACATAGAAATGACACTCAAGCGACTTCCCAGAATGAGTCCCGCTAGTATAGCAAAAGCAGTTTGTAAGGTAATTGGCACACCCCCTATAACCATGAAAGGTGCAATCGATGTAATGTTTGCTCCTACTGCCATTAGGGCAACAAATATACTGCCAATTGTAAGGTCAAGTGCTGTGAAACGTTTGTTATTTTGCATTATTTTCCTCCTTTCCAAAAATAGAGTAAATGAAAAACATCTTATTGTCAACCGTTTTTATTTAATGGTTAACGTATGGTGTTTTATATGATGTGAAATCTAATGAACAAAATAACAGTGAGGTCGGGAAAGTCCGAATTGCTTTCCAGAACAGTCGAACTAAGGTCTTTCTTTAACAAAATTGACATAATTATACATGCTATCTTATAATTGCATACTAGAAAGGCAATGAATTTATTCCTGCTCGAGGAGGTTTAGGGTGACAAACAGTCAGAAAAATGAAAACGCTTTCGAAGAAGTGGCTAATATAAGAAAAAAACATCGTATTCTCGTCGCTGTTGCTGCTAGCATTATTCTTTTTTATATATTAGTCCCATTTGTATTAACGATATTTATTTCAGAAGACACATCGTATTTTCTTACATTTGTATGGGTTTATCTTTTCATTTTATTTATCCTGACGTGGGGAATAGGATTATGGCATTACATTTTTATGAGAAAATTTGAACCTACTAAAGAAGCAAAAGAGAAACAGACGTATTAGGGAGATGGACAATGAATTTCACCTATTTTATTTTTTTCGTAGTTATCGTGATTGGTACGCTGGTCATCACCCATTGGGCAGCAGAAAGGAGCAAAACAGCCCATCAATTTTATGTAGCGGCGGGGAGTCTGTCAGGAATGCAAAATGGTATGGCGATTGCTGGTGATTTCATCAGTGCTGCTTCATTCCTTGGCATTACTGGATTAATAGCACTCTATGGTTATGACGGATTTTTGTATGCTACAGGTTTTCTTATTTCGTATATCATATTATTACTACTGATCGTAGAACCGGTTCATCGCCTTGGTACCTTTTCGGTGGCAGATGTAGTCACAGCACGCTTTCCGGGAAACAGGATGAGAGCTGTCGTAGCTATCAGTGGTATATGTATTTCGGTCTTGTATATGATTCCGCAGCTGGTAGCTTCCGGTTTATTGATCCGTCTCTTACTTGGAGTAGATTTTCGTGTAGCAGTATGTATTATCGGTGTTTTAATGACGGTCTATGTAGCGTTTGGTGGAATGCTAGCGACATCTTGGGTACAAATTATAAAAACTGTACTGCTGATGGGTGGAACACTGATGGTTGTATTTATTCTGTTGTCCTGGATGAATTGGGATTTCATTGGACTAGTCAATGGAGCGGCTCAGCAGAGTCCACATGGAAAATCGTTTTTTTATCCTGGAAACTTGTTCACTAATCCGGTGGAGAAAGTCTCGCTCACTTTAGCTTTAATGCTCGGAACATCCGGTCTTCCACATATACTAATTCGATTTTTAACAGTGAAAAATGTCAAACAGGCATGGGTTTCCGCCATGTCAGCCTCGTGGATCATCGGTTTGTTTTATATGATGACACTCATTTTGGGAGTGGGAGCCATTGCGCTAGTCGGGAGTGAAACATTAATACAGGCTGATTCGAGTGGGAATTTGGCAGCCTTATTACTGGCAGAGGTGGTAGGTGGAGACTTTCTGATTGCCTTTGTAATGGCGGTCGCCTTTGCTACTATTATTGCTGTTGTGACCGGTTTGATTTTTGCCGCCACCTCTTCATTTGCACACGATATCTATTATCATCTCTGGAAGAAGAAAAAGGTCGTAGAAAAAAAGCAGCTCCAGGTCGCTAGAATCGTAGCTGTTGTGATCGGGGTATTATCGATTCTTTTATCAATAGGAATGGAAGAAAGTAATGTAGCTTTTCTTGTATCGATTACCTTCGCAATTGCCGCTTCCACCCTATTTCCTTTACTTATCCTCACTATTTATTGGAAACAATTTAACAGAAGTGGAGCCTATGCAACGCTCTTTAGTGGTTTTTTGATATCTCTTATTCTAGTTGTATCAGGTCCAGAGGGAATTGGAATTTTTCCACTTTCCAATCCTGGTATTCTATCCATTCCAGTTGGCTTTGCCGGGGGTGTGATCGGTTCATTAATAAGGAAGAAGGATGAGCAAAATTATGATGAATTGTTGTTAAAACTTTACAGCGAAAAACAGGAGGCTATTTCACATGATTGACCTCACCATTGTTTTGTTTGAGCGGATCGGTTTGCTTCTGCTAGCAGCCTTTATGTTAACACAGATTCCAGGTTTCCGTTCATTACTGGACCGGGATATAGCAATCGACACCGTTATTTACCTTGCGCTTGTTTTCGGTTTTATTGGGATATTAGGGACACACACCGGTGTTTTAATCCGAATGGATACATTAGCACTTGAATCAAGATTTACGGATGTAGCACCAAATGAAGTGCTGATCGGCTTCAGTATGGTAGTGGTCATGATTGCCGGATTACTCGGCGGACCGTACGTCGGGCTTGGTACAGGGATTATAACAGGTATTTATCTTGCATTTATCGGTGGTGAGGCTTGGGTTGCTAATAGTGTGATTAACCCTCTGGCAGGTTTAGTTACAGGGTGGACAGGACAGTTTTTTTCAGATGAGCGGGTCATTGCACCAGGGAAAGCGTTGTTTATCGGTATGTTTCCACCAGTTTTACATATGGGGATGCTTTTGATTTTTATATCCGATCAAGAAAAAGGGGTAGAACTAGTCAACACAATTGGTATACCACTAGTTATTACAAACGCAGTAGCCCTTGCGATTTTTACGATGGTAATCCGAGCTGCACTTAATGAAACGGAAAGAGAAGCAGCGATTGAAACAAACCGTGCATTATCCATTGCTGAAAAAGCACTCCCTATTCTTCAGGATGCTTCGCTAATCGGAAATGCAGACAAAATGGCGAAACTTCTATATGAGGAACTCGATGTTGCTGCTATTGCCATTACGGATAAAGAGAAGGTTCTCAGCCATGTCGGTCTCGGTGATGATCATCATCGTTTAGGGGAGCCACTTAAAATGAGATTATCGCAAAAAGCACTTGATACAGGAGATATCCAGGTTGCTTATGACAAAGAGGGGATTCAATGTCGTTTTGAAGCCTGTCCACTGAAAACTGCCATTATGGTACCAATTTACCGTTCTGGTGAGATAATTGGTCTAATTAATTTATATTTTCGCCATTCCCAGCAGATTCGGGCTGTTGAAATAGAACTTGCTAAAGGTCTTGGAACCATTATTTCTAATCAGATTAGCGGGTTTGAGGCAGAAAGGATGAAAGAACTCCTCAAGGAAGCGGAAATAAGAAATCTACAGGCACAGATTAATCCACATTTTCTATTCAACACTTTTAATCTGCTCCATTCCCTGATGAGAGTTAATCAGGAAAAAGCACGTCATATACTAATACAGCTCAGTCACTATATGCGGTCTAATCTAACCATTGCCAGCAAAACACTAATCCCCTTGAAAGATGAGCTGGCACATGTCAATGCCTATGTAGAAATTGTTACTGCACGGTTTATGGATCAGTTAGTCGTAAATAAATTAATTGATCAGGATCTGGAGGAAGTACTGATACCTCCTGCAACACTGCAACCTCTTGTTGAAAATTGCATCCAGCATGGATTAAAGGATAAACAGATGAAAGGTAGAATAGAATTAATTATAACTAGAAAAAAAGATTGGGTATTCATAGAAGTAAGGGACAACGGTAAAGGTTTTTCAAATGATATGTTAGCTTTAGTTGGCACAGAACCGATTGATCAGAAGAATGGTAATGGTACTGCCTTATATAATATTAATGAACGGTTAAAGGGAATTATGGGAGAAGAAAGTAGGCTACACTTTCGAAATCTTCCCGAAAAAGGAAGTTCTGTTACTTTTAAAATACAAGTCAATACAGAGGGGTGGCAAAAATGAAGTTTCATGTTATGATTGCTGAAGATGAACGTCTGGGACGTGAAGAATTGACATACCTGCTTGAACAGGAAGAAGATGTAACGTTGTGCCCAAGCGCAGAGAGTGGAGAACAATTAATCCAATTATACCATGAGTATAAACCAGATGTTCTTTTTCTAGATATTCATATGCCTGGTCTTACCGGCTTAGAAGCGGCGGAGACATTACGTAATGAAGAAGGATATGAGCCGGTAATTGTATTTACTACAGCCTATGATACCTATGCTGTTCAAGCTTTTGACCTTCAAGCGACAGACTACTTATTGAAACCATTTGACAAAGCCCGTTTTGACATCGCAATGAAACAAGTACGAGAAGAACTTATGAAAAAGCAAAATAAGCGACCAAAAATAGATAAGCTTATCATTTCAATTGATAAAAAAATGGTAGTTATTGACCCGTTACAGATCGGCTATGTAGTGCGAGAAGATAGGCAACTGCTAGTACACATGTTAACGAATGAAGTCATTGAAACTAGAATGAATCTAAAAGAACTGGAAGAAAAATTACGCGCCTTTCCTTTTTACCGACCACATCGAAGTTATCTAGTAAATCTTGATGCGATTGAGGAGATAATCCCATGGTTTAATGGCGCCTATAATATTGTCATTAAAGACAAAAATAAATCGCAAGTGCCGATGAGTCGAACGGTAGCAAAAGAATTTTTCGATGTCCTACAAGGTTTAACATAACTATTCGGACAACGAATTCAACATTTTAAACAGAAACACCTACATTTTAAGGAAATCTCGAAATTGAATTAATTATATGTAATATACTAAATACAAATGTTAGAGTATTTAGTATTTTTTTATGGATTCAAAAAGGATGGGATTTGAAGTCATAAAAATAAGATACGCTTATCGAGATAGTAGGATGATTTTGTAAGCGTTTTCTATTTACTCTAACATTAATAAAAAGCGGGAAAGGATGGGAAAAGTCCATGAATCAAACACTTAATGAAAAACAGAGATGGTATTGGAAGAAAAATATCAAGTTGATCATAAGTTTACTTGTTGTTTGGTTTCTAGCTGGCCTTGGCGCGGGAGTTCTATTTGCTGAACCACTCTCCAATATCAAATTTTTTAATGTAACTTTATCGTTTTGGTTTGGGCATCAGGGCGCAATACTGATATTCATCGTTTTAATACTGACGTACGCACTTCGTATGGATAAACTCGATAAACAATATAAAGAAATGATCAAGGATGGGGATTAGAAATAGTTAAGAAGTTATAAGGAGGGGTTTCCATGAGTGTAGAAGTCATTACGATTATTTTAGTACTTATTACGTTTGCTGTTTACACGGGGATTGGTTGGTGGTCACGGGTTCGTGATACTTCGAACTTTTATGTTGCTGGACAGGGAGTTCCAACTGTTGCGAATGGTGCAGCCATTGCCGCCGACTGGATGTCTGCCGCATCTTTTATTTCGATGGCAGGTTTAGTAGCATTTTTAGGTTATGACGGAACGATTTATTTAATGGGTTGGACCGGGGGATATGTACTATTAGCATTATTGTTGGCACCTTATTTACGTAAATTTGGAAAGTTTACGGTTCCTGACTTTATTGGCGACCGTTTTTATTCAAATGGTGCTCGAGCGGTAGCGGCAGTCGCAACGATTTTTATCTCACTTACGTATATTTCCGGGCAAATGCGTGGTGTAGGTATTGTCTTCAGCCGTTATCTGCAGGTTGATATTGTCATTGGAGTATTAATCGGAATGGCGATTGTCGGATTTTTTGCATTATTAGGTGGAATGAAAGGTGTAACCTGGACACAGGCTACTCAATATTTTGTTATTATTATCGCTTTTTTAATTCCTGCGTTTGCCATTTCTTTTCAGTTAACAGGCAATCCTATTCCACAGCTTGCCTTAACTAGTAGCGATATTGTCGATCGTCTAGGCCAGATTCAAGTAGATCTAGGTATGACGGAATATATGGCCCCGTTTACAGATTTGTCTATGTTAAATGTTTTTATGGTTACATTAGCTTTAATGGCGGGGACTGCTGGACTTCCCCACGTTATCGTTCGTTTCTATACGGTTAAAAGTGTACGTGCAGCACGTTGGTCAGCGGTTTGGGCAATCATCTTTATTGGACTTCTTTATTTAACGGCACCTGCAGTTGGTGCGTTTGCTAAATATAATTTAATTGATACGATAGCAGATAAACCAATCGAAGAAGTTCAAAGTATAGAGTGGGTAAATAAATGGGAAACCACCGGTCTCTTGCAATTAGATGATGCAAATGGTGATGGAGTGGTGAATTTTACTGGTGGAGAAGATAATGAAGTTGTCATTGATGGAGATATTATCGTGTTATCTACTCCAGAAGTAGCAAACCTAGCTCCTTTTATTATTGCATTAGTTGCTGCCGGGGGACTGGCCGCAGCCTTATCCACTGCATCAGGGCTATTAATTACAATGACAAGTGCTGTTTCACATGATATTTATTATCGGATTTTTAATAAAGATGCTTCTGAATCACAAAGATTGCGAGTTGGTCGATTTACATTACTGATTGCACTGGCCATTGCAGCTTATGTCGGTATTAATCCCCCGGGATTTGCTGGAGAAGTTGTAGCGCTTGCCTTTGGTTTAGGTGCGGCAAGTTTGTTTCCGGTAATTCTTTTAGGTATCTTTGACAAGCGGATGAATAAAGAAGGAGCGGTCGCAGGTATTATTACTGGTTTGAGTTTTACTTTGATCATGATCGGAGCGATACTCTCGCAGTCTATTATTGGAACCGACGAACCAATTTTAGATAGCTTCTTTGGTATTAATGCGCAAGGTGTCGGAGTAATTGGGATGTTGCTAAACTTTATCATTAGTTTTATTGTTTCACGAATGACTCCGGAACCACCAAAAGAGATCCAAGAATTAATTGAAAATGTACGTGCGCCAGAGCTTGATGAGTAAACTGTTATGAAGATCAATCGGTAGAAAGGAGGAAACAGATGAATTGGACACTAGTCTTAGCTGGTTTATTAGTGATCTTGTATCTCTTTCATCCCTGGATGAATATGAAAACTTTTCAAAAGGTAATAGGGATCACCCTGTTTCTTGAGATCTTTTATTTGACTGGATATTATCTGATGGAATGGCCATTTCCTACGCCGATTGTTCTTGTGCAACTTTTTGTTGTATCAGGAATGGGAGTTGCTTTAGGTGTATTTTTCTCCCGGATTTGGCCACTACCACTTGAAAAAGGTTTTGAACGGATTTTTCGGACATTCCTGATCGCTATCCCTTCACTCGGATTCGGAATGGGTTTACAAGTCATTCTTCAGGGAGCACATGCAACACAGGCTATTTATTTAATCTTTGCTTTTGCAGCATGGCTTGGATCGGGAAGGTTTGTTAAAGCGGTTATAGCTCCTAATAAAAGAATAGAGGGGTCGACATAAGGGAAATGGGCTTTCCCATAAGTTATAGAAATTGACTTATGGGTAGCCCATTTTTTGTGCATATTATCGATCTTGCACCAGGTATTTAATAGCACTTCGTCGAATAGAGCCATTCTAATCGACGAAGTGCTTCGAAATATTCAGCAGAACGTCGAATAGAGTTAGTCTAATCGACGAAACGCCCTGAAATATTCAGCTAATCGTCGGATAGAATCTGTTTATCCGATGTTACCCATGCTTTTTCCTAGAATTGTTAAAATAGATTTGGATTTGGTATATAATAGAAATTGCCAGCATATTGTTGAACGGTTCACTTTGAAATCAAGAGATGTGAGGACAGGTGAAGGTTATATGAGTCACCGGAATGCTATTATACTTATATTGATTGCAGCTGTACTTTGGGGAACAACAGGTACCGCACAAAGCTTTGCACCATCTTCTGCACATCCCGTTGCAATAGGAGCGATTCGCTTAGCTATCGGTGGCATAGCTTTATTAGTATTAGTAGTCATACAAGGGAAGTTTTATATCAGAAACTGGCCGAAGTGGATCACATTTTTGGCTGCGTTGGCAATGGCAGCTTATCAGCCACTGTTTTTCTCTGCGGTATTATGGACAGGTGTAGCAGTAGGTACAGTAGTAGCAATTGGGAGTGCTCCGATATTAGCAGGAATTATGGAATGGTTATTCTATCGAATTATTCCTGATCGACGGTGGTGGTTAGCGACTATTTTGGCGATAACAGGTTGCTCATTGCTAGTCTCTAATGATCAAGCAGTGGCGATATCTCCATTAGGTATCTTAATGGCTGTTGGAGCAGGTTTATCCTTTGCAACTTATACCTTGTTTAGTAAAAAATTATTGGAACAACATCACTCGGAGGTAGTTGTTGCAGTGGTTTTTACTTTAGCTGCTATTCTTTTATCCCCGATTTTATTATTATATGATTTCACTTGGTTACTACAAACGAACGGTATAACAGTAGCATTACATTTGGGAATTTTAGCAACAGCAATTGCTTATTTAATCTTTTCTCGTGGTTTGATAAGAACTTCTGCAGCAACGGCTGTGACACTATCACTTGCAGAACCACTTACTGCAACTGTTCTTGGAATGGTTATTGTAAAGGAAAATATCACTACTCAAATATTGCCAGGTCTAATATTAATATTTACATCATTAGTTTTTTTATCATTTCGAAAATCTTCATAGTTTATTAATAAACTATGAAGATTTTTGCTACTAAAAGAGCACTTGTATCGATTATATGTAATACTATGCTTATTCTTGTACATAATAAACGTAATTATCGTTATGTGGAGGTTATATATGAGTGATATAAAGATACATCTTACATCCGGTGAGATTGCTTCATTATGGACGGGGTATATGAATGACAGTATGGCAAAGTGCGTGTTAAGCTTTATGCTGAAACATATTGAGGATCCCGATATAAAACCAGTTGTACAGTATGCATATGATCTTTCTTCAAGCCATCTTGAACAATTAATTACTATTTTTGAACAAGATAATTATGTGAAACCTAATGGTTTTACTGAACGAGATGTTAACATGGATGCTCCATGGCTTTTTACGGATTTATTTTGCTTAAACTATGTAAATCATATGGCGAAAGTAGGTATGATATCCTATGGTGGATTAGTCTCTATGAGTGATCGGGAAGATATACGAGAATATTTTTCAAATGCTCTTAATGAGTCGATAAAGCTTTTTAATCAATCAAGCGAAATTGCTCAATCAAAAGGAGTAAATGCAAGGCATCCATATATTGAAGTTCCAAAAGAAACGAATTATATCAATAGTAAGAAATATTTAAGTGGCTTAAATCCTTTGAATCAAAAACGACCATTAAATGCCATTGAGATTTCACATTTGCATATGAATCTTAGGACAAACGAAATTGGTGTAAAGTTATGTTTATCATTTGCTCAAACTTCACCAACGAAAGAAGTACAAGATTATATGCTTCGGGCAAAAGAAGTATCAAAGAAACATATGAAAATTTTCTCTGAAACCCTATTGCAAGATGAAATCGAGACTCCAAAGGTTTCTGATTTTGGAATAAGTGACTCAACTACGCAAACATTTTCTGACAAGTTAATGATGTTTCATATGTCGCTTATCATAACAGCTGGGGTAGGCAATTATTCTACTGCTGCTGCTGCCAGTCAACGAAGTGATTTGATGGTTAATTATGAGCGTCTGTCGTTAGAAGTATCCAAGTTAGCCAAAAGCGGAGTAGATATTATGATCGAGAACAATTGGTTAGAACAACCACCAGGAACGAACGATCGGGAGAAGTTAGCGAGAAATAAAGAAAAGAGCCAATTCTAATAATTAAAAGTAGTTCAGTTTTTGAAGAGGAATTCTTTCAAAATGAACTACTTTTTAAATTGTATAAAATTAAGGGGTGTAGATAACATTTAGAAACCAGGGATTGCCATGTTCGCTACACTATAAGCGGGCACTTTGCACTTTTCTTATAAGTCCTTGTAAAAGAAGGCCTATGAGTATTCCTGGTATTACACTTAATATGGGCAGCCAAATAGGCCCTAATAACACCTGGAACAAAGTAATACTCGAGGAATAGATCGTTCCCACTGTTACAAAATAGGCGGAAAATACAAAAGGTAAGAAAGAATAGGGCTTCTCACCACCACCAGCATCTCGATAAGCATCCCACATAGCAAAAAAATATAAACATGGGTAAAATAAGAGCCATTGAAAGTCAGCTTTCTCAATAGCCATTTCAATTTGTCCATAAAAACTAAATAGAAGTATTTCGTTTAAATTCGACTGTACATTAATTAAAAACTCTAATCCAATTAAGATAATCCCCTTCACTATTCTTCCATTTAGTACTTGACCAAATCCAGGTAATGCGATGCTCCATAATAAAGCCTCAGATGGCTTCACATTCTTGTACCTCACTTTTAGTAGTATTATCTGAAATAGACATAGTTAATCCCTTAGAATGGAAGTGGTACTGAACTATCGAGAAAATGGAAGAGAGTTTCCTGTTAAGGGATATTAATGTGGTATTACGCTTCATTTTTACACCTTCTTAAATTGATCTTCAAGGATAATATTCCAATAATTGAGGGAAATATGAACAATTTCATCAACCAGTTTATGTAAGCTCATGTTGAGAATATTTAGTCTCGTATTAAAAATCCCTGTTATGATTTCCTAGCTTTTTTTCTTCCATGGAGGATCTCCGGTTTTGTGTAGTTTTTGATTTATTTTATAAATAACAAAGGGAACGAGAAAAGATAACACGGTACAAATTAAAATTAATTTTTCAGGTAATTTCCCCATTATAATTTCCCACATACCTTGATCACTCCATCTTTTTGTCTTTTGCCTTATCTGAGGTACCAATAGTTCTTACAATAGCTTTAGCTGATACATCTACTGTGCTTTTTGAAAATAATTTATCTCCATGATCCCAATCATTCTCAATCTTCTTCCAGTCATCATAGTGCCTTTGTCTTAAAAGGTTACTGAAACCGAAAAAATCAACTTCAAACTCCTGCTGAGCTATCTCCACTGTATTGGTAACGATTTGCTCCATTTTCTCATTTATCTGCTTTTCGATTTTTTTTATATATGCTTTATCTAAAAGTGACTTACTTCCAAACATTTCAGCAATAGATCCTTCTGTATCAATCGATATCGATATTTTTATATTTTCCTTATTTTTAGCATTTATCTTTATGGAACTCTCTGCATTATTTATCTCATATATCATAAGGTGCCCATCTATATGAAAAAGTAACATTCCATTTTTAATATTTCCTTTAATCAATCTGAAACCTTTTATATCATCATCAGAAAGTGTTCCAACTTGCTGATCTGACTTCCCGTCAAATACGGCTACACTATCATAACTAATATTATTCTCTGATAATGATAAAAGCGGAAGAACATAACTGTCTTCATTCAAAAAATATCGATGCAACTTACCTATCCTAACTGGTTCGATTAACTCTAAGGATTTTGCACTATTCTTCATGATACTGTTGATGAATCGGGAAGGAAGTTGCTCTGTTTCTGTTTTGATTCCAAGCATTTCTTTTGCGTCACCTTCCGATATCATCACCTTAATTCCTCTACGCATTTCATGATCACGAATAAAACCATCGACTACACTAGAAAATAAATTTGGTTCACTTGCAATTTCACTTGAAATGATTAAAATCTTTAAATGTTCATAGTTAGGGATCCGGTTTGTAAGACCTAACATCTCCCTGGAAATTTGAAACGCACTCTGACCTGTAACAGATAGATTTTTAAATGCAGGTTTATCTCCTCCTCCACCTTTTTGAGGATTTGATAAGTTACCTGGTATTACAAGCTGACTTGTTAGTGTTATATCATATGTACTTTCTGCTTTTTGATCAGCCATATCAAGTGCGCTTCCAATAACAAAGCTTCTCTCATCAATTGGTATTTGGTCCCAACAGCCTGTAAGAAACATTACAGTAGTGCAGGAGATAAGTGTAAGAAGGCGTTTCAAGTTACTTCACCCTCCTTATTTTAGCGATGGTAAATAATAAAATCGCAACAAATACAGTGTATAAAACCGAACTATAGCCGATAAATGATGCAAAGCTAGAAACCTGTACTAAATCTTGTGGCATCATACTAGTTACATATACTATGGGAGCAATTATAAAAATAAGTTTAATCTTACCTATATTTTCAAAAATGGAATTAAGTGCAAGAACGGCAATATCGAGAACCATGGAGGTTGTGTTGAAAATTGCCATTATCCAAATAATGAAAAATAATGATTCAAATCGTTCCAAAATACCACCTGGAATTTCCACCAGTTTAGCGAGCTCAACTGTGGGGTACCGTAGATTGGAAGTAACAGCATTTCCGAACACTAAGATACAAGTAATGTAAAGAGATAAATACAATACGATCGGTATGCACATTCCCAACACAGCTGATTTTGGAGTGTTTTTTGGTTCCTTTACAAGTGTGATATAAAACCACAGAATAATAAATCCTGCATAAGACAAAACACTATTTTTAATCCCTTCCATATATCCGCTAAAACTAGTCTCAAAAGCTGGCGATAACAAGCCTAGATTATACCATTTAATATTAAAGACAATAACGAGTACTGCAACAAAAAATATAAACGGTAAGAACATTGTATTTAACCGAAATAAGCCTACCCTTGAGCCTGATACAGCATAAATGATTAACAATAGAAACGTAAATGAAATGATTTCAACCGGTGTTTCTTTTAATATATAATGTTTGGCAATGTCAGCTAATTGGCGAATCTGCAATGCCGTTATACCTGCTGATAAGGTCGCAAATAGAAAAGTTAAAACAATTGCTACAGGTCTAGTAACAATGGCTGATGAATAGGATATAAAAGACTGATTTGGAAAGCTTGCTGAAAGTTTAGCAACAGACCATGTGATGATAAGTGCAATCACCCCTCCGATCAATAGGGATACCCAGCCATCAGATGCCATTGTTACAGAGGCAAGACTCTGTGGTAGAGAAAGGATTCCTATACCAATTACAAGTGAAGGTACTGCGATCAAAATTTGTCTATCAGAAATTTTCTCATCAGCGTATTCAAATCTTTTCATTACCTATTCTCCTTATCTGTTGACTGTTTATCATTCGTTTGCAAATGTTGAGGGCGCTTCGTTAACAGTGGAGTGGGTTTGCGAAAAATAAGATCTTCCCAATCCTTAAAGAAGGTAGGTGCAAATGGAGTTGAATAAGGAACCCCGATACTTTTCAGATTAACGATATGAATGTTTACCATGATGTAACCGATAATTATCCCATAGAGCCCAAATATTCCAGCTAAAAAGATAAATCCAAACAGGATAATTCTAAAAGCAATTGCAAGGCTATATGAAGGTAAAGAGAAAGATGCAATGGCATTAAGGGCAATGATAATGACCATGATAGGACTTACAATACCTGCTTGTACTGCAGCATCTCCTATAACTAACCCACCTACTATTCCAATGGTTTGCCCAATTGTTTTAGGTAATCGTGCTCCTGCTTCTCGCAATAACTCCATGGTGACAGCCATAAGAAATGCTTCTACTAGAGGTGTAAAAGGAACTCCTTCTCTTGATGCTGCAATAGAGAATGCTAGCTCGGTTGGAATCATTCCAGGATGAAAGGAGACTAATGCAATATATAATGATGGTAGAAATATAGCGATAAATGCACCAAAATAACGTAAGATTCTTAACAAGGTTCCTATAGTCCACCGCTCATAATAATCCTCGGGTGATTGCATGGCACTTGCTAATGTTGTAGGAGCAATTAAAACGAATGGGCTACCATCAAGTAGAATGGCAACCTTCCCCTGCAAAAGAGCAGCAGAGGCTTTATCAGGTCTCTCCGTATTCATAATTTGTGGAAATGGAGACAGGTAGTTATCCTCAATCCATTGTTCGATATAGCCTGATTCCGGAGCATCATCTGTGTCGATGGATTCGAGTCGCCTGTTAATTTCCTTTAAGATATCTGGATGAATGACATCAGCTATATACGCTACAACTAGATTTTTCTTTGATCGTCTACCAATTTGATACGTTTTGAAGCGTAAGTTTTGATCATGTATGTAACGGCGCATTAAAACCATGTTTGTACGTAAATCTTCGACGAAACCATCTCTTGGACCACGAATTAATGATTCCGTAACAGGTTCTTGTATATTACGTTTATCCCAGCCTTGTGTCTTAATAATGAACACTTTGTCCATACCATCTAAATAAAGGACCGTACTCCCATATAAAATCTCGTTTGACACATCATCTAATGTATATCCTATTGTAAGTGAGGTAGTTGAAAGAATTTCCTGATTTAATTCATCAAAAAGCTGTTGTTTATTATCAGGTATTTGTTTTCTTGCTGTTTCCAATTGAATATTTTCTATTATATTATTTCGCACATATGTATCATTCACTAATCCATCTATAAAAACCGTGGCACACCGGTGCTCTGATCCTCTAATGGTGAATTTTCGAATCACTAAATCAGATGGTGCATCTAATAATGTTTTAATATTTTCCAGATTCTCTTCTAGGTTTTGAACTAATTTAGTGATATTAGTATCTTCTTTCTTCGTCTCCTTTTTTTTATTCCGATTAAAAAATGAGTTTATGCGTATTTTAACCACCCCAACTATTTCCGTTC
The DNA here is from genome assembly GCF_052246695.1 of Gracilibacillus sp. D59. Classification (NCBI taxonomy): domain Bacteria; kingdom Bacillati; phylum Bacillota; class Bacilli; order Caryophanales; family Bacillaceae; genus Gracilibacillus; species Gracilibacillus sp. D59. Next base: position 35,372 of record NZ_JBQQCK010000007.1, read on the forward strand.
TCTCCTTTTTGTTCCCAATTTTCGCTGTTTCTATACAATAGGAACTTACACTTTGGTCGGAAATCGTTCTCATCTCTGATGAAGTTTTATCATGGTGCTAATTGTCCGTAAACCCCCATTTTTATATTCGATAGGAAGACCTTCACATAAAGGACGCTAATTAAAAAAGCCATCCTTTTTATTGGGAGGAATGGCTTTTGCTATCTATCAAATAGTTGGATAATAAGGGATATATTTGGGGTTAGTGTAATAGGGTGGCCTTAAACCAATTGTCGGGACATTCCATGATGACGAGTTGTCGTCATAAATAAGCTTTTTCTTTTTGTGCGATTCTGACATCAATAAATACTTTACTTCTGGATGATAATAGTATTGCATTTTTTCACCTCCTAACATTAGACTATGCTCTTCTTTCTTTTAGCGGGCTAGTTCATTTTTCTAGTAAGACAAACACGACATTCGCCTATCAAGCATAGAGTAGCTCATACAGAACTTTAGGAGGAGGCCTTAAAATGTCTGACAAAGAGTCGCACCAAAAAAACTATCCAATGTATCCTAATTACGGTAAAATAACTTGTTATGAAGAGGTTGCCTTGACGGTACCTGAACAACGTCAATATCGCCAACCCGGAGTAGAAGATTTAATGGTACCAAAACCGCTTATTGAGAATCCTAACTATAAGGGAAGTGGAAAGTTACAAGATAAAGTAGTACTTATAACAGGCGGCGACAGTGGAATGGGCGCAGCAGCTGCGATCGCTTTTGCCAAAGAAGGAGCAAATGTAGCTATTGCTTATTTAGATGAACATGATGATGCCAATCGAACTAAAAATAGAATTGAAGAGTTAGGTAAAAGCTGTTTGTTGTTACCAGGAGATTTACGAGATAAACAGCAATGCATTGATATTGTAGAAAAGACAATAGAAATGTTTGGTCAACTTGATGTTTTATGCAATCATGTTGGGATTCAATTCCAACAATTAAATTTAGAGGATATTACGGACGAACAATTTGATGATACATTTAAAGTGAATATCTATTCCCATTTTTATACAACCCGAGCTGCTTTAAAATACTTAAAAGCTGGAAGTTCGATTATTAATACTTCTTCTGTGGTTACTTTTGACGGTAACGAACAATTAATCGATTACACGGCGACAAAAGGGGCGAATCTCGGATTCACACGTGCTCTTGCCAGTAACCTAGTCAAAAAAGGGATTAGAGTAAATGCGATTGCACCCGGGAGATTTTGGACTCCATTAATTCCTTCAAGTTTTTCTGCTGATCAAGTTGCGATAACAGACAATCCAATGGATCGCCAAGGTCAACCGTTTGAAATTGCGCCAACATTTGTCTATCTTGCCTCTGATGATTCTCGCTTTGTTACTGGACAAACACTTCATGTGAATGGAGGGCAAGTGTTTGGTTAATAGGATATAAGGCTATTATCAATTATTAGATCTGTAATATAAAATAAGCCATCCTTAGCAAACAAAGGGTGGCTTTTTGTATGATTGAGAAGGTCTGTCCAGTTAAACATTCGGGCCAATATATGTGGAAGATTGAATCGGTGATATTACTTGTTGCCACATCTGTTGGTTCATTCCATAGGTGTATGCCATGATTTCTCGTGGTGTCAATCGTAAAATATCCGACCCAAGAATGACTTCAGGGTTCGCTGCATCGAATATTGCTAACAAGTGGGTCTGGTCTGCGGTAGCAATTTCATAATGCCACCAACCTTGGGGAACATTCACAACTTGACCTGGGGTAACAGGATAATGATGCAAGTGCTTCGTATTAGGATTAAGTATCGAAACGACAGCTGCACCACTTATACAATAGACTAACTCTGCCGCATTTTGATGATAATGAGGTTCTACTATATGCTGATTACTTAGAAATATATCGAGAAGAGACATGTTTTCTAAACTATTCAACTGATTCTGACCTACGATATTAATAAAGTTTTGGCTATTAGCGACGAAAAAAGGACTTTTGTTCACATCATACTTAAATGATAAGGGTGCTTGTTGATTTGCCATTCTATTTTCCCGCCTTTCTGTATACACTATGCGAAAGCCTAGATTTTGGTGAAGTAATTTTCACATGTATGAAGCGGTAAACTGAAGAAGTAGAGAGGAAGTGATTTTTATCAATTTAATGTGCGACATTGGAACGATTACTTGTCGTTCCAATGTCTTTGCATGAACAGCGTAATAATACTAATGATTAATACGAGCAACAAACTAATCCAAAATCCAGGACGGACACTTTTATCCATCAATGTCCCCGATACAGCTGCCGTAATAAACAGTAACCCGAAACATGCGGTCATTTTGATTAACAAGTTTACTCCTTTTAAAACTCGCCATGAAGAAAGGATGATAAATGCCCAATTGAATAGCAGTAATATCCCTGCGGCAGTTGTAATATATTCATATATCTTTTCCGGTAATAATAGTGCTGTAATGACCGAAACAGCCAAACCAACCGTTGCAATTAATAAAGAAGGTAAAGGTAATTCCTTAAACTTTTTGATTTTTTTCGAAAAAATTTTCGGTGCGTCTCCATCTTTTGCTAGTGTAACTAACAAGGTAACAACCCCAAATAATGCAGCGGTCATCGTGGAGAAACCTGCAACAATGATCGCAGCGTTAAAGACATGTGGAAAAAAAGCTAGCGAATAATCAGATAGAGCTGTTACAAATGGGCTTTCATTCGGATCAAATTTCTCAACGGGTGCCATGATAACCGCTAAGCATAGGGAGATAATATAGATAATAGCGAGTAAGCCTAACATTACTTTCCCTGTCTTTGGAGCATCTTCTTTTTTCTTCAAGCGGATTGCCATTAATCCAATGACTTCAATACCGCCAAAAGCATAGAAAGCATATATTAAAGATGCCCAGAATCCTTTGTATCCACCGCTAAATGTATCACCCAAATTAGTAGGAATGCCGGGTTCTGCGTCTGATCCACCTGATATCCCACCAGCTATTGCAATGAATGCAATGATAATGAACATAATGATTGCTGCGGTTTTGATAACTGCTAAAAAATCTTCAATTCGGTCAAAACCTCTTGTGCCAAGTAAGATGACTAGAACAGAAAGTACCGCATAAACAGCTGCAAATACCCAAAGTGGCAAATTGGGAAACCAAACTTTTGTTAAGATTGCCAAAGCGATTAATTGACTACCCATGATTAAGATACTCGAGCACCAATAATTCCAGCCACAGCTAAACCCGGCCCATTTGCCAAATGCTTTTTCAGCATAATAGCAAAAAGAACCTTCTTGTGGGTCAGCTGCTGACATTTTTGCTAACAAATTAAATACGATATAGGTGCCAATAGCTGCAATCAAAAAAGAAAGCACGATCGAAGGACCGGTGAGTTGGATGCCAATACTCGAACCGAGAAAATAGCCTGTCCCAATTGTACATCCGACCCCAGTCAGAGCTAATTGCCACCAGGCGATTTTCTTTTCTGATGCAGATGATGATTCACTCACGCGACATTCTCCTTATCCTTTTTGAACTGAACCATGTTTAGTATGGGATAAGGTGATCTAAAATATAAGTGTAATGGCTTGATAACCAAAATAAATAGCAAAACCAATTAAGGAAAGACCTGTAATGACAGAGATCATTTTCAATGTTTTATCTGAAAGTAAGTGACGCGAACCACTGGAAACAAGCGCCATGGAGATATCCCAGATCATTACACCGATAATGATTGCTGTACTGTACCAGAATAAGTGAAGCGTATCATATTTATCAATCGTGTTAGCCAGGACTGAGCCGTAAATGCCTAGCCAGAACAAAATCGATAGCGGATTGCTAATGGAAATTAGAAATCCGGAGGTAAAGGTTTTGCGTAACGAATCACGTTCTTCCCTTAATTCAACAGATTGCGTCGAAACCATACTTTCTATACCTGTGTATAAGAGAACAAATGCACCGAATGACCATAAAAATGTCTTCATAAAAGGAGTTTCCAAAAAGTGGACAACCCCAAAATAGACAGCAAGGATAAAAAATAACTCTGCTATAATGGAACCTAAACCAATCATCCATGAATGCAGAAATCCATTTTTAATCCCTTGATTGATTTGTGCCGCATTTATCGGACCAAGTGGTGCGGCTAAAGATAAGCCAAGAAACATATAACTAAGAAAAATTGTCAACAGCTTCACTCCCTTAACTAAATAACAAAGCTTGTACCATTACTATTCTATTTATCGAAAATAGAGATATGAGCAAAAGGAGATGTAATTGATGTATGTCACAATGGAAATCGCTTATCTATCACCCAAAGGAATTCGATCGACATTTTTTTCCGATGAAATCGATGCTGAAATGGCCCTGGAAATCGCTGCTGACTTTGAGAAATGGAATCGTATGGAGTCTATTGTCTTTGTCGATCACCGAGGAAATCGCTGGGATAAAAAAGAACTGATTGCATACACGGAAGAGGTATTGACAGAACCCAATCATATTACGGTTTATTTTGACGCAGGTTTTGATTTGAAAACAAACAGAGCGGGGTTAGGCTGTGCAGTATATTACACACAAAATCATAAACCTTATCGCATAAGAAAAAATGTGTTAGTGCAGGAATTGACCTCTAATAACGAAGCAGAATATGCAGCCTTATTTGAAAGTATCAAGACTTTAGAAGATTTAAATGTTCACCATCAGCCGGTGGAATTCAAAGGTGATTCTAAAGTGGTAATTAATCAACTATTAGGGGAATGGCCATGTATGGAAGAAACATTAAATCATTGGGCCGATCAAATAGAAGAGAAGCTTGAAACAATAGGAATCGATCCGTTATATCAGGCTATCTCAAGGAAAGATAATCGAGAAGCCGATCAGTTAGCTGCCAAGGCTTTGGAAAATGTTGAAATAAATAGCCACAAAGAACTGAAAAAAGTGTAACCAATCATAATGGTGGACGACTAATAGACTAAAGCTAGAATAGGGAGGGATGACTATGAAAAGTTGTCTAAAATTAATATTATGTGGAGTAGTGGCAAGTGGTGTTTTTGTTATACCGACAACTGTTTTCGCTGAAGCAAATGCAGAAGAATTAGAGGGATCGATGATTGAATTGGAAGAAGGCATGAATCATACCGAAACCATTAAAAATGCACAGCAATATATCGAGAAGCATTTGAGTGACAGTTTTGCTGGCCTGTATATTGACCGCGAAGAGAAACAGACAGGTGTTGTTGTCTTGATGTTTACGGAGTCTGTTACAGATGAGCATCGCCAAGCATTGGAAGGATTTGCAGAACAACCGGATGATATCAAGATAAAAGAAGTGGATTATACGGAAGAACAATTAATAGAGAAGCAGAAAGAGATTGATGAGGATGGATTCGAATATGATAACTTTATTATTTATCATACGAGTGTAGACATCACTACCGGTAAAGTTGTAGTTGGAATTGACCCATTGAACGAGGAAAACGTTCAGTTTCTCCATGATAAATATGGAGAAAAATTAGTTGATGTCGTAAAAGGAAAGCAGGCAACAACATTAGAAACGACAGCAATGGAAGCCGAAATGGCCGGTAGCAAGGAAATGACTAATGAATCAGCTCCAGAAGAACAAGAGGAAGAGCGTAACTTTTTTCAAAAGATTGTCGATGCCATAAAGGGATGGTTCTCATAAGTTTAAAGACACCGGATGTCTAATCAGCATTCGGTGTTTTTGTTTGAAAGTAAAGGAATTGGCAAAATCCTCGCGATTTAACTTCCATTCATTCTTTCGTAGCAAGGATTTGTAGAATAAAACAGGATAATCGACAAAACCAAGAAGGAAGAGCAAAGATTTGTTGAATAAAATAGGATAATCGACAAATCCAAAAAGGAGAAGCAAAGATTTGTAGAATAAAACAGGATAATCGACAAATCCAAGAAGGAGAAGCAAAGATTTGTAGAATAAAACAGGATAATCGACAAATCCAAGAAGGAAAAGCAAAGATTTGTTGAATAAATTAAGATAATCAACAAAACCAATAAGGATGAACAAATCTATTAGTATATTCCATAGCTTTATCTATCAATAATTACAAAGGAAGTATAATAAACATTTGAATTAGGATAAGTAGTGACGTGCGGGTTTTCTTACGGATTATATGTAAAGGTAACTTGACAGTAAAGGATCCTTTACATTAAACTAGCCATATGGAAGGGTGGTTTATGTGTGAAAAATCGAATCAAAGAATTAAGAAAAGTCCAAAGTATTTCACAAGAAAAAATGGCAATGAAATTGAAGGTGTCACGTCAGACCATTATTTCAATTGAAAAGGGAAAATATAATCCTTCACTTCCACTGGCTATGCAAATTGCACGATTATTTAATCGGACCGTAGAAGAAGTATTTATACTAGACGAGGAAGATATGGAATAGAAAGGGTGATCAGCGTGAAAAAACAATATGATCGAAAGTTATTTGTTATTTTTGGAACTATGTTTCTACTAATGAGTGCCTTATTTAATGGAGCAACTATAAGTACAGGTGTGTTTCCGGCAGGGCATGATATTATGTTAATCGCTATTACAATAATGTGTTTTTGTAATGCCTACTTAGCACCACAATTTATTCAAAATGATGAACGTACAAAAAGAATTAAAGAACGCAGTATGTTTTATAGTTATTTTATTATCCTTGGCTACATGATTATTATGCTTACCCTTTTACAATTTAACTTCCTGTTCATAACAGCTTATCAAGCAGTAGCCATATTAGCAGCATTAACTATTATGACGGTCTTCATCTCAATGGTTGTGTTATCTAAAAGATACTAGTAAGGAGGAGAGAGATGAATAGTTGGTATTGGATCATTCTAGTTTTGTTAGGCGGTGTTGCCACCTATGTTATATCAAAAAAAGGACGAAATGATAGGAATGAACTGACGAAGAAGGGGTTTTACGGAATTATTTCTGTGTTTGTCGTTATATTAGTAGTCACAATTATTATAACTGTGCTTTCCGCAAACTAATCTCGTATATCATCACTTTCTTTTTCCTGTTGTACTTGTTCTTGTTTTTCCTCATGAAAAGCTTTATTCACTTGTCCGGTAATATTGTCAAACGGGGTGTAATAATTGCTTGGACGTTCTTTTTTAATCAATACTTTAAAAGCGACAATTAAAATTAATACCATAATAATAAAGTAGATTCCAATGCTTACATAGGAAAAAAACATGACAACCACCTTTCCTATCAGGAAGATTATGGTTATCATGTTACATTAATGTAAGCAGCCTTACAAATATTCATCATGACACTTTATGCTTTTGGCAATACAATACGTTGATACATTTTGACGGTTAACAAGTAGTATAGTCCATAAATAACGAAAAATAGGCTGATCGGAATCCATATTTTTGTATATGGTTCAATCAAAATAAACGAGAACATTTCCATCCCGATAAGCACGTGGACAAGTCCAATTAAACCAGGAAAGAGAAAAACAAGAAATAATTCTTTGTAGATCGATTTTTTAAGTTTTGCTTGACGTACTCCTATTTTTCTAAGCATTTGATAGCGGTCAATATCTGCTGTCGCACTGGAAAGTAATTTGAACATTAATACACTTGCCATCATCATTAAGAAAGCAACACCAAGAAACAATCCCATAAAAATCGTACCATTGGCAAAGCCTTTTAGCATGGTGTAATCTTCGTGTTTACTTCCAGTCATTGCAGGGTCTTCACCTGTATAATCTATTGCTAATTTGTGGTGTCGCTCATCGATTTTTGCCAGAGTATCCGTATATTCAGTGAAATTGTCGACCCTTCCTAATAAAACAGTTTGTGTTGATGCATTGATTTCTTCAAACTTTTCCTGATCGAGAATATATAACGTACGATCACCGAACATAAATATATTTGCCATTAATTCGGTTTGTAATGCTGTTTGCCATTTTTTAGGGATACTTTCAGCGTTATCCGTTTCCTTAGAGGAATAAATAGGAGCTGTTAAATTGTTTGTTAAACGTACTTCTTTGGTCAACTCCTCCAGATTACCGGTAAATTCCTTGATAATTGGTGGATTCTCTTGTAAATCCTGTTTGGAAAAATAAACGCCATCATCTGTAACCCGATAGGAATAAAGGTTTCGTTCCTCGAACTCCCAATTCTCCATTTCTGCTAATTCATCCTCTGTCGGCTGGTGTACCTTGATATCATAGCCGTGATTCATTGAGGATTGAATTTCAATATTATGATAAAACGATAAACCTGCTGTCATTGCTCCTAATCCTAATGCAATTAACATCGCAACTGTTCCGAGTACTTTGGTTAATTGACTAACACGGAAATCAAGCTGTGCATAGGTAAAGGCGTTAAGTCCTCTTTCATTAATGGATCGAATCCCTTTAATTCTTTTAATAAGAAAAGGTAACATCGCCATAAAGAAAAAATATGTTCCTGGTGTGACGGTTGCTGCAGCAATGATGACACCCATATGAGCGAGGTCACCCATATTGATCATGGCAACGTAGCCGACAGTAATTAAAACGATAGCGAATAATGTTCCTAAAAAGGTTTTCCACCCTTTGATTATTTTAGTATCTGCTTTTTGGTCGGCATGTAACAGTTCCAGTACTGACTTACGTGAAACTCTCATTGCATTGACAATAGCAGTTAATAGAAATAAAACAAAATAGAAAATAACTGTTGTCACAAGTGAAGACGAATAAAGGGCGTGGAATCCTGCGCCTGAGAAATCGAGTCTTGCCATTAAAAGTCGTGCAATTCCTTCTGACAGACCAATCCCAAATACGAGACCAATAATTAAAGAGACAATGCCGATCGCCAATGTTTCCAGAAACATCATTTGAGTAACCTTACCTTTTTTTGCTCCTAGGGTCATATACATTCCGAGTTCCTTTTGACGAAGGGACAAAATAAAAGATGTTGCATAGAAGATATAAAAGATGGTGACAAGCCCTAAAATAAAGGTCCCAACATGAAAGACAAACACGATGGAGCTAATTAGAGCGTTTGCTTCCAGAAAGGCTTTGTTCTGTGCTAATGTTTCAAACATATAGAAAATCGCAATCGATATTGTTAAACCAAATAATAATACCAGATAATCCTTCCACATCTTTTTCATACTACCAGATAGTAATTTTGCTAACATGATCTCACTCCTTTCTTTATGATGATTGTATGCTTGTCAATTCGGCAAGCACGTTGAGAATTTGTTGGTGGAATTGTTGTTGGTCACCGCTTTTTTTGATTTCCTTGTAAAGGGTACCGTCCTGTATAAATACAATTCGTTCACAATAACTAGCACTTAATGGATCATGTGTTACGAGCATAATCGACACATCGTGATATTGATTTAAATGTTCCATTGTTTTCATCAAACTGTGTGCATTTTTTGAATCGAGCGCACCTGTTGGCTCATCTGCCAGAATGATTGCTGGTTCATGGACCAATGCTCTAGCAGCTGCGGCACGCTGTTTTTGACCACCGGATATTGTCACCGGATATTTTAGTAGAATGGATTTAATGCCGAGTTTTTCCGCCACTTGTGTTACTAGTGGTTTAATTTTTTTGGAGCTGACCCCTTGTAAGGAGAGCGGCAACGCGATATTTTCATATACCGTTAAGTTTTCCAGCAGATTGAAATCTTGAAAGATAAATCCTAATTGCTCGGAACGGAAATCAGCTAATTCATTCTGTTTCATGTCAGTAATATCCTGACCGGCTATTTCTATTTTCCCAGATGTTGCTTTATCTAAAGTGGAAACGACATTTAGTAAGGTTGTCTTTCCTGCACCTGATGGCCCCATAATCCCTACAAATTCTCCTTCCCCAATGGTAAAGGATACATTATCGAGGGCTTTATATTGATTCTCTGATTTTTCACCAAATACTTTTTGTACGTTTGCGACGTTTACGACAGGTTTAGTCATAGTTCATACCTCCATTTTTGTTTTGCTATATCTAGTGTAAAAGGAAGTATGGAAATTACCTATTGATCTTTCTTTCATTTGTCTTACATTTTTGTAAGGTTTAAGGGAAGAATGAAGTGGTTTAGAAGGAAATAGAGCAATTATAAAAAGCATGAATCTGCCTTCAGATTCATGCTTTAAGATGTTCTACAAAAGTATGAAGTGGTTGAATATCTGTTATGTTTTGATTGCACGTAACAGGATCTTTACATATATAGTTTCCTTTCTTAGAATACGTCCCTCGCATTTGTCCTTTTTTCTCTGATGTAAATAAGGCTACTTCCCCAAGTCCATTGCAGATGGTGCATATTCCTTTATGCTGTGAATTCTCTAAATAACCTTGAATTCCGGTAAGTTTGTTGTCTTTTAGTAGCAGCATATACGTTTTTGCTGAGCCTTTATCAAACCATCTTAAATAAACAGTTTCTTTTCTATCCATCTGCTCGAAGTCAGGTGTTTGCAGTTTCTTTACTTTCGGAAATGCCTTTTGTATCTGCTTATCACTGATAGTCGGAAATGGGATCACATGTTGTTTTAATTGCTGTAGAAATTGTTCCATTTCTTCTTTGTCTTTTACCTGATCAATTTTCATTAAAGTGTCTTCTTGTTCTTTTGTTAAGTTTGGTAATAGCTGCTTTATTCGCTCAATAGCCATTTCTTTAACAGCTTGAATCACGTTTGTATCTGTTGAATTGGATCGGGCACTCACCATCGTTTTTGCATGCAGTTTTATATAATGAAATTGATGAGGGTAGATAAAGTTATCCATATAAAAGCTCTCCTTTCCATTTTAGTGTAACAAATATACTATAAAAAAATATGGCAAGAATAGTTTGGAACAATTCTTGCCATATCCTTCGCTTAATTGCGTTTATATACTATCTTTTTAATGGTTTCCATTGATAAATAATAGTCTGTTGCTAATTGGTGAATCGTTGTCCCTTTTTTGAAAGCGTGTCTGATCTGCTGATTTCTTCTATGATAATATTCTCTGTTACCTGTCTGGACTCCCCATTTTCTCCGTTCTTTCCGTTTAGGGATATAAATCGTTTCGCCTTCTATATACTCCTGTAGAGCAAGTATTAATTCTTCCGGTAACAACGCTTGCGCCTTTGTCTCTTTCATTTGTAGCCAGCTCCTTATTTTATGCTATCTATAAGGGCAAAGCTTGCGCAAGAAAGGCGATATTCCAATCACCCATACAAAGTATCGCCTTATTTGCCAGGCTTTGCATGGGTCAGCTTAAATTCAGGCAATGTATTCTGAATTGCCATCTACAACACCTCCACTTATTTACATTTTACACTAACATCATGTGGATGAAAATATACGCCTTATGAAAAAATCCTAACGAAAAATTTACTTGACATCTTACTGACATATTTCCGCTGTAAGATAACAAATGTACCAGAAAGGAGGAAGTCAGATGTCACTGGGAAGACAGGAATTAAAGCATGCAATATCACTTGCAGAATATCAGGTGTTACGAAAGAAACTGGCTCATTTTATGAGAATAGATCCTCATGTAGGAGCAGATGGGAAATATATGATTCGCTCTACTTATTTTGATAATTTTGACAATAAAGTGTTACAAAAAAAAGAAGGTTACTTGAACCGAGATAAGTATCGCGTGAGGATATATGGAAAGGGTGATCATGTCGTTAATCTAGAAAGAAAAAGCAAGAGAAATAACCTTACTTTTAAATCAAAATGTCCAATAACAAGGCAAGAATGGTGATCTCACGTTTGTTAATAGTAATCATTCTGGAACTACTTTTCGAGTAGAATTACCGCTTTCAGAACAGAACCCTGCTAATAAATAGGTTAGTGGGGTTTTACAATATATGAATGTTATGATAATATGAACACGTTCATGAAAAGAACTTGTTCATCAAAAATGGTAATAAAAGGAAGTGAAGCGATGGGGGAAAGTAGGAAAGAGATTCAGCGTGCCCGGATGTGGCGCTATTTCCTAGATGCTGCAACAGAAGTAATTGAAGAAGACGGCATTGATCATTTTACAATTCGAAAAATTGCAGATAAAGCAGGCTTTACAAGCTCCACAGCATACAATTATTTCAAGGATTTATCGCATTTGAAATTTTTTGCTGCAATGCGTTTCATGTCAGATTATTTAGAGGAGCTTCCGATCTATTTAGAAAAAGGAAATAATACGGTTGAACAATGGCTATATAGTTGGGAATGCTTCTGTAAGCATTCATTTGCCCAACCGAAAATTTATTCTGTCATTTTTATGGATAATTTAGGTTCTATCCCTGAGGAGTTATTAGAGCATTATTATAAAATCTATCAAAATGACTTAATAGGACTCCCTGATGAAGTGAAAGATATTATTATGGAACATAGCTTTGCAAAGCGCAGTGCCTTATTCATTCAACCAGCAGTAGAAGAGAAGTTTATCGAAGAAGATGACATTGAAATGATTTCGGATATGACCTTATTAATTTGGAAAGGGATGATGAACACGATCATAAATAAACGCCGAAATTACACGCAAGAAGAAGCGATGCAAATGACACTATATTATGTATATGAAAGTGTCATGAAGGTTATAAAACCAGAAAAACGTGATCAAATCACTGTATCTTATTCGAAAATAGATACATGATTATTTTTTGTTTAAAATGATGAACATGTTCATCAAATGAATTTGATCATGATAGAGTTGGAAAGGAGAGCGTATGTGATACAGCTGAAAGGAATTCATAAAGTCTATGGTGATGGTTTTCAAGCATTACAAGACATTAACCTGACCTTTGAAGAAGGAAAAATAAATGTCCTCATTGGCCCAAGTGGTTGTGGTAAAACAACGACTATGAAACTGTTAAATCGTTTAACAGATTATACGGAAGGCCAAATTTTAATAGATGAGAAAGATATCCAGCAAATCAACCGGATTGAATTGCGACGACAAATGGGTTATGTCATTCAGAATATTGGTCTATTCCCACATATGACTATCTACGACAATGTGGCAACCGTACCTAAACTATTAAAGTGGGATAAGCAAAAAATTAAACAAAAAGTAGATGAATTATTGCGTATGGTCAATTTAGATCCTGAAGTATATCGTGACCGTTATCCAGCCGAATTAAGTGGTGGGCAACAACAGCGTATTGGCGTTATTCGTGCCTTAGCTGCAGAGCCGTCTACCATTTTGATGGATGAGCCATTTAGTGCATTGGATCCAATCAGTCGTGAACAGTTACAAGAAGAATTAGTTCGATTGCAACAAGAAATTAATAAAACAATCGTCTTTGTAACACATGATATGGATGAAGCAATTAAGATAGCTGATCAAATCATTATTATGAAAAGTGGCCATGTCGTGCAACAGGGTTCACCACAAGAAATTTTAGCTAACCCGGCAAATGACTTTGTGAAGGAATTTATTGGTGAGGAGCGGCTTGGTAGTGCATTACCACCAGTAAAGGATTTAATGACGGAGACTTTTGAGACAGTAAACATCATGACATCGTTGGATGAGGCTATACAAACAATGATTGATAATCAATTGAACGATATTCCAGTAGTAGATCAAGACGGTAAATATATCGGAATGGTAAATCTCTTTTCTGCCCTAAAACAAAAAGAGCAAAACATAAAAGATATATGGACAAATCCAAAAGCAATACTAGAAACAGCTAGAACAGAGCAATTAATCAGCGATGAGCAAACAGAGCAGCGAGCGTTGATACCAGTTGTGACAAATGACGATCAAGTAGTCGGTATTCTGAAAAGAGAAAAATTGGTAGAAGTATTACAGCAATTCTATCAGCTTAAGCGTGGTGGGCAATAGTGGAATTACTAACAGATTATATGGAATTCTGGCAGGATAAATATGATTCTATTTTGACCTATGCATGGGAGCATCTTGTTATTTCATTTGTTGTCATGTTTCTATCAATTGTCATTACCATACCGTTAGCTATCTATATGACAAAAATCAAGAATGAACAAGTGAAAGGACTTATCTTTAACATCGCGAACATTTTCCAAACGATTCCGACTGTAGCACTATTAGCCATTATGATTCCGTTATTAGGAATAGGGTTTAAACCAGCGGTAGTGGCATTGTTCTTATATGCTTTATTACCACTGCTTCGAAACACATATACCGGTATCCAATCGATTGATCCAAGTATTGTCGAAGCTGCAAAAGGGATGGGCTTCAGTACTTTCGGACGCTTATTTAAAGTAGAACTCCCTGCAGCGATGCCTTATGTGATGTCAGGTATTAGGGTAACCACAGTATATATTATCAGTTGGACAACCCTTGCAGCATTGATTGGAGCAGGTGGTTTAGGTGACTTAATATTGGCAGGTATTGGTTATAACGATAAACATATGATTTTTACCGGTACCATTTTAGCCATTGTGATAGCGTTATTATTAGATTTATTATTTCATAAATTTGAGAAGAATTATGCAAAAGCTTAAAGGAGAGAAACAACATGAGAAAAGTAATGGTAGCAAGTATGTTAACAGCATTATTAATGATTGTAACAGCATGTGGAGACAGCAGCTCTGCTGATGGTGGAGAAGTGTTTGAATATGGAGCACAGAAAAATACAGATCCGAAAATTATGGGACAAATCGTTAAACTTCTAATTGAAGACCAAACAGATCATGAAGTAAACATTACGGAAGATATTCCTGCAAGTCCACAGGTTATGAGTGCAATTGACCAAGAAGATTTTGATTTTGCCACGTTATACTCAGGGGAAGTTTATAACAATCATTTTGATGAAGACCAGTTGGAATATTCAACAGATCCTCAAAAGACATTAGAACAAGCGCAGAACTTATTTGGTGAAAAATATGATATGAAATGGTATGACTCCATTGGATTCAGTAACCAATATAGCATTGCAATTAAACAATCTTTGGCAGATGAGCATGGAATTACAACCATGTCTGACTTAGGTCAGATTGCTGGTCAGGTAACAATTGGTACGGATAACTCTTGGATTGAACGTGACAATGATGGTTATGAAGGTTATAAAGAAGCATATGGTTATGAATTTGCGGATGCAAGAGGGATGGATGTTGCCTTGATGTATGCAGCAATTGCAAGTGATGATGTAGATGCTGTTACCGCTTATACGGTAGATCCACAAATTATTGAATATAACTTAACCATTTTGGAAGATGATCAGAATTTCTTTCCGCCATATGATGCATCATTAGTGGCGCGTAATGCAGTATTAGATGAATATCCAGAAGTAGGAGAAATTTTCGATTCTATCGTTGGAACTATTAGCACTGAAGAAATGACAGAATTAATCCGCTTAGTAGATATGGAAGAGAAAAGCACAGAAGATGTAGCCCGCGAGTTTTTAAAAGAAAAAGGAATGCTTGAATAGGATAGGTGATGACATGAGCTTTCTCCAAGAACTCGGTCAATACATGCTAGATAACAGCGATTTACTTTTAGAATTAACAATTGAACATATATTGATGGTTATCTATGGCATAACACTAGCACTAGTCATAGGTATTCCATTGGGGATAATTGCGGCGCGATTTGAACGTTTAGCACCTTTTATTATTTCATTGACCAACATTCTGCAACTAATTCCGAGTCTAGCGATGTTAGCTATTCTTATGCTTTATTTCGGATTAGGCTTTCAAACAATGGTAATTGGACTGTTCTTATACTCTTTAATGCCAATCGTACGTAATACTTATGTAGGTATTCGTGAAGTAGACGACAGCATTATGGAAGCAGGTAAAGGATCAGGGATGACCCCTTTTCAGTTACTTGCAAAAGTGCAATTTCCGTTGTCGATTCCATTTGTTTTGGCAGGATTACGTGTCGCATCAGTTATAGCAATAGCTGTTGCATGTATTGGTCCATATATTGGAGCTGAAGGATTAGGAAAAGAAATTATTTCAGGAATCAGTTTGCAATCGGAAGTGAAAATCTATGCAGGTGCTATCCCTGCGACACTTTTGGCGATTGTGGCTGATTTAGCATTAGGTCTTCTAGAGAAAAAGGCCAAGAAACGAATGGCATTAGCGTAATAGTTTGAGAAAAAGAAAGGTGGACAACATTGGTTTTTAACATAAAAGATTCAAATGAGCGCCGAGTAAAACAAGACTTTCCGCATCAGGTGAAAAAGATGGAGAATGTTTGGATTCCTATGTCTGATGGTACCAAAATTGCTGCAACGATTTGGTTACCAGAGGATGCAACAGAGAATCCAGTCCCAGCCATATTAGAATACATTCCATACCGCCAAAACGATTTTACGGCAATTCGTGATTCTGTCAGACATCCTTATTTTGCTGGTCATGGCTATGCAAGTATTCGTGTGGATATTCGTGGATCAGGTAATTCGGATGGTATTTTGTTAGATGAGTATTTAAAGCAAGAACAAGATGATGCTATAGAAATACTAGATTGGATCAGTGCACAAGACTGGTCAACAGGTGCAGTCGGAATGATCGGTAAATCTTGGGGAGGATTTAATAGTTTGCAAGTTGCAGCCCGACAGCATCCTGCTTTAAAAACAATCATTACCTTATGTTCCACGGATGATCGTTTCGCTGATGATGTCCATTATAAAGGTGGGAATATACTTGCATCCGATATGCTTTGGTGGGCATCTACTATGTTTGTGTATAATGCAAGACCACAAGATCCTGCTGTAGTGGGAGATAGCTGGAGAGAAAACTGGCTTGATCGTTTAGAAAACACACCACCATTTGTCGAAGAATGGTTAAGTCACCAGCGTCGTGATGACTATTGGAAACATGGTTCTATATGTGAAGACTTTTCAAAAGTAGTTATCCCTGTTTTTGCAGTAAGTGGCTGGCAAGATGGCTATACAAATGCCGTATTTCGTTTGCTAGAACATTTACCAAATGAAAGTAAAGGTTTAGTAGGCCCTTGGGCACATGAATATCCAGAAGTGGCGACACCTGAGCCAAATATTGGTTTCTTGCAGGAATGCTTACGCTGGTGGGATCAATGGTTAAAAGGAATCGACACTGGCATAAGGGACGAGCCTAAGCTTACTTCTTGGATACAAGACAGCGAATTGCCACAAGTAACCTATGAGAAACGACCTGGAAAATGGGTAAGTGACAACACATGGCCTTCAAGTAATGTTCAAATGAAAAAATGGTATATGAAAGGACAAACAATTTCAACAAATCCTGAGGAAAAGGGTGATCAAGTCGTGATTCCGAGTGTACAAGAACATGGATTTTATAATGGTGTATTTTGCCCATTTGGTCAACCAGGTGATTTACCTGGAGACCAGCGATTGGAAAATGGTAAAGCAGTCGTATTTACTTCAGATCCATTAGAGGAAGCAATTTATCTGTTAGGTCAACCGAAATTCCATGCCCAATTTTCAGTAGATCAGGAAAATGCCTTTATCGTTGCAAAAGTAAATGACAAAGCACCCACAGGTGAATCGACCATGATTACATGGGGGATGTTGAATCTGAATCATCTTGAATCCCATGAACATCCTCGGAGCTTAGAGCCTGGAAGAAAATATCAGCTGTCTGTTGATTTGAATGTACTTGGTCAACAAATTCCTGCTGGTCATTCGATTGAGTTAGTGTTATCACCAACATACTGGCCGCAAGCATGGCCTTCACCTAAACCGGTGAACCTAACTATCTATCAGAACGAAAACACGTATCTAGCATTACCCTCTCGTACACCACAGCCAGAGGATGAAGTTGCAGGTGCACACTTCCAAGTACCAGAGACAGCAGAAGTAATAGAAAAAGAGATTCTCCGTAAAGAGAAACGTACACGTGAAGTAAGACATGATCTTATTAATGGCATTTGGAAGCTAGAAGATTTCTCTGATGAAGGAGAGCGTAAACTGCTAACAAATGGTGTGGAACATGGAAGCATCAACAAAAATACGTTCACAATCAAGGAAAATGATCCGCTCTCGGCAACTGTAACATGTGAATGGGAGTTAGTTGTGGGCCGTGATGACTGGCAAACGAAACTTGATACATTTAGTGAAATGACTAGTGATGAAGAGAATTTCTATCTATTTAATCGTATAATTGCATTTGAAAAAGGAGAAGAAATTTTTCAGAAAGAATGGAAGAAGACGATAAAGAGGGATTTTCAATAAAAAGATAGCTAAAGACAACGCTTGGAATGTAATGGTTCCAAGCGTTGTTTTATTTTTTGTCCATCTCATGAATATCTAGTGGAATATAATTATGGACCTTTTATTATATAGGCAAATTGAATTGTTTCCCAAAAGTTTCATTGTAAAGTGTTAGATCTTTATGGCGTATTTTCCATAATGTACCATCTTGAGGAGGTGGAATTAGTAAATAGATCGCCAATTAAGAGCTAATATGATTTGGAATAGGAAGATAAAGTGGCAGCAAAAACCATCGGGATCCATATATCTCCCGATAGTTTTGAACATTATTCTCTCACATTATAAACCCAAGCTTTATCCTCATCCATCATTTTTTTAGCTGCATATATGGTCAAAAATTGTATCGCTATAATCGGGATTCCCATTAATCCTGAAATTACTTCTAGTGGCGCAAGACCACCAATTTGCATAAGTATAAGCGCAAGTGTTGTGATAATAGCCGCTACAATAATTCTTAGTTTTCTCGATGGCTCCTGTTTACTCATATCCCGTTTGCTCGTATATGCCGCAATGGTGTATGTCGTGGAGTCCAGTGTAGTGGTCAGGAAAATCATCGATACAAATACAAATGCAATAATGGCAATGCTCGCCCATGGTAAAGAGAGAAGAATTTCAGGTATTGCATTCATTGGATCGTTTCCTTCTACAATATCGAGCACAGGTACTTTACCTGTAAGATATCGCTCCACACCAAACCCACCTAAGACACCGGTCGCGATCCAGGAAAGCATCGTTGGTGCCAGTAAATAGGTAAGAATCATTTCCTTCACAGTACGACCTTTTGATATTTTCGCTGCGAAAATACTGTGAAGCATCGCCCATGTCGCACTGTAAGCAAACCAAAATATCATATGGCTTTGTACATGTGTAGTCGTCTCCATAGCAAGGGAATCTGTATAAAAGGACAATTGCAGATAATGTTGAAGCAAGTGTCCAACCGTGTCAGTAAAGTAATCCAAAATAAATATACCAGGACCAGCTACTAAAATAAAGATAGCAAGCCCTCCAGCAACATACATATTAAATGTACTCAACCGCTTAATCCCTTTTTCTATACCGAGATAGGCACTTACGGAGAAGAGGAAAACCCAAATAATCGTAATGATCATTGTAAGTCCAAAGGTAACCTCTATATTCAGCAGTGCAGAAACATTATACGTAATGATAGGTGTACCTAATCCTAACGTAACAGCAGCACCAGATAAGATGCTGACTAAGAATAGTATATCTAATACTTTTCCACCGATACCGTCAGTGAATTTATCTCCGAAAATACAGCGACATGCTTCTGAAATACGCATCAACGGTCTTTTCTTAACATGAATGATATATGCCATCGCTGGAGCTGCCATTACAAAGATTGCAAATACTTGAAAGCTCCATAAGAACATACTATAAGCATTTCCCCATAAAAGTGCTTCCTGTGATTCAGGTCTCGCACCAAAAGGAGGGTCCAATGCCACTTGTGTCCACTGTACCATCCCTGTTCTCATAATGGTGGAGCCAACACCCATCGCAATCAAGATCGATGCATATTCAAACATAGTAAACCTCGGCTTTTCATTTGGATTGCCAAGCACAACTTTTCCATATTTAGAAAATGAAAAATACAATCCGGCTGCTACTAAAATAAGTGCATACCAGATGTATCCCCAACTGAAAACATCTACAATTTTATCAAATATGGTATTCAGCAGATTTAATGATTCAGATTCATAGATAGAAAATGGAATACTGATGGCGATGATAATAAGTAATGAAGGAAGAAAAATCCGGTAATCTATCAATCGCCTACCTCGACTACTTGACTGTTTCAAAATCATCACTCTCCTGTAGTTTATGTTTTTCTGGGTCCAATAGAGAAATACCACGTATATAAAATACTAAACAAGAAGGGATGTTTCTGAACATTTGAACCGGGTAGATAAAAAGAAAAAGCTAAGAAGGGATATGAAAGATGGATTCGGCGATAACTGTAAAGATTGGTTGGATTTTTTGCATTAATTATTGTCCTGCGGATAATGGGAAAAAAGGAATTGTCTCAAATAACTCCAGTGGATTTTGTCTATTTGCTCGTGTTGGGTGGATTAATGGAGAATGCAGTCTACGATGATACAGTTACTATTTGGGAAGTACTATACTCATTGGCTATGTGGTCCCTTCTCATTTATATTCTTGAGCTACTCGTTCGTAATTTAGAATGGCTTCGTCCTATTGTAAAAGGAAAAGCTACAATTATTATTGAAGATGGCGTCTTAAATATAAAGAATTTAAAGAAAAGCAAATTAGAATCAGAACAGTTACGATCTATGTTACGGCTTCAAGGGATTTTTTCAATCAAAGACGTAAAATATGCAATATTAGAGCCGAGCGGTGATTTAAGTGTGATGGAAAAAGAAGAATTCTCGCCTGTCACCCCAAAAATGATGAAGATAGAACCAGAGAAGGAGACACTTTCTTACTTAGTAATAGATGAAGGGGAAATTCAGTATACAACACTGGATACTCTTGAAAAAGGCGAAAAATGGTTAAAGGGTTTACTAAAGGAAAATGGCTATGAAAGCATTGCTAATATTTATTACGCGGAATGGTCCGAATCGGAGGGATTAATTGTCAATAATTATAATGGGTATGGTGCTTAAATAAAAATTGCAAGAAACGGTCTGGTAATCTAAAAATAGGAGTATAATATAGACTGCACAATGGGAGGAGCATACAACTCTTATTTCACAGTATATTTTTTGTTGATACAATAAAATTCAGGATAAATCCAGGAAACCTTTACAATAATGTAGGAAGGAGTGATCGAATTGGTTTGGCTCCATGTACATTACCATTCTGAAATACTTGGTATGCCCGTCCAAATGGAAGTTTTATTACCGCAATCATCAGATGACAATACTAGGAAATACTCAACGCTTTATCTCTTACATGATATGGGTGAAGGTCATACTTCATGGTTGCGTAAAACAAACGTAGAAAGGCATGCAGAAGACCTTTCACTAGCGGTCGTTATGCCAGCCGGACATCAATCTTACTATGTAGATAAGTTCTATGGTAAACAATATTTTACATTTATTACAGAGGAGTTACCTGCTATTTGTGAAAGAATGTTTCCGTTATCTCAAGCAATGGAAGATCGATATATTGCAGGAAGTGGTATGGGAGGTTATGGTGCACTTAAAGTGGGCCTATTCACATCACATAAATTTAGTAGAGTAGGTTCATTTTCAAGTCCAATAGATATATCAGGTATAGCTAATCGGGTGGAGACGGGAAATGCTGTAGACATTTTTGGTCCATTAGATGAGTTGAAGGGGAGTAGGCATGATCTTTATGCAACCACAGCGTTAACTGATCAGTCCTCCTGTCCAGCATTTTACTTATCCTGTCATTTAGAAGATGCCTTTTTAGGAGAAAATGAATCCTTCACCCAATACTTGACTAGTAATGGTATACCACTAATGTTTGAAAAAATCCAAAAGCGAAATGATGACTGGGAATACACGGATAACGCTTTAGAAAAGTTCATTACATGGTTATCTCAAATGAAGACTGGTATAGCTAAGGGGGATTAATGAATGGCTTTAATCGAAACATACATATACTCTGAAGTCTTAAATATGGAAATGGCACTAAACGTGATTTTGCCACAAGAAAAGCAACCATATAAAAGAAATAAAAAGATGAAGGTTTTATGGCTACTTCACGGTGGTTCAGGTGATGAATCTGCATGGCTTCGTATGAGTAATATTGAACGTTATGCGGTTGAATATGGTATTGCAGTAATTATTCCTGGAGGCTTCAACTCCTGCTTTACAGACATGGAGCATGGAGGGAAATTCTTTACTTATATGACAGATGAGTTACCATCTATTTTGCGACATTTATTTCCTATTCTTTCTTCCAAACGAGAAGATCATTACATTTCGGGCTTTTCTAATGGAGGATATGGGTGTTTAAGAGTTGGTTTGGCAAGACCAGATCTTTATGTTGCTATTGGTGCCTTTTCAGCTGGAGATAAAGCAGATGTACCTTTTGTCAATGATGGTTCAAAGAAAGCTAAAGGACGAATTGAAGTATTTGGAGACGGTGACATCGAAAACACAGATCATGATCTTAAATATTTAGCAACTCAAGCTATCAGCACCGGCCAAGCTTTACCTAAAATCTATCATGCATGTGGTAGCTTAGATCCTTGGTTAGACTTAAATGAAATAATACGTGATTTCTTTAATGGACTAGATAATACCTATGACTATACCTATCATGTAGAAGAAGGTTATGGTCATACATGGGATTTTTGGGATATGGTGATTAGAAGATTTCTTAAAAACCTTAATCTCAAACAAGATAACACAAATTATATCGGTTTATAGACTTAGAGAATTAAATATTCAGTCAGCCAAAAAAGACTATGGTATACTAATTTTTAAAAGGAGCGTGCAATAAATGGAAACAAAAAATCAACAATTTTTCCGTGAGTTTAATGAAGCTTTTGTAAAAAGTAACAGTGAAAAAATACTAGAAAGTGTAACAGACGATATCACATGGCGTATGGTAGGAAATGATACGATAAAAGGAATAGAAAACTTAGAACAGGCACTACAAGGAATGGATAATGGTAATCAATTCGAACTCGAAATCGAGCATTTGATTACGCATGGTAAAGAAGGAGTCGTGAACGGTATTATTCATTCCACAGATAAAAGTGGTGAACAGCGCCACTACAGTTTTTGTGATATTTACAAGTTAAATAAGCATAAAGATGGAAAAATAAAAGAGATTATTAGTTACGTATTGGAGATCTAATCATGCGACAGTTATGGACGTTTGGTATCGAACAGGCAAAATCCTGTATTTTTGCTGTTGTTATTTTTTCGACATTAGCGGTTACACAAATAATAGATGTTTCTTTTATTCACCGCTATGATCTCATCCTGATCATTTGTCTTATAACACAAGTGCTTATGCTTGTCACCAAACTGGAAACATGGGATGAGTTGAAAGTAATTTGTGTTTTTCACTTAATCGGTCTTGCACTTGAAATTTATAAAGTACATATGGGCTCATGGAGCTACCCGGAAGATGCCCTTACCAAAATATTTGGTGTACCACTTTATAGCGGTTTTATGTATGCCAGTGTTGCAAGCTATTTGTGTCAGGCATGGCGCCGACTAAATGTCCAACTGGAAAAATGGCCCCCGACATGGACAGTTGCGATACTAAGTGCTGCCATCTATTTTAACTTTTTTACCCATCACTATATCTATGATTTTCGCTGGGTATTAAAGGTTGCTACAATTCTATTATTCTTGCAAACGATTGTTTATTACCGTGTGAATCACCGTACATATAAGATGCCACTTGTTCTTGCTTTTGTATTAATCGGCTTTTTTATTTGGATTGCAGAGAACATTGCTACCTTTTTTGGGGCGTGGCAGTATCCTGGTCAGACTGCTTCATGGCAAGTGGTACATTTAGGAAAAATCAGCTCATGGTTATTACTGGTTATTGTAAGTTTTTTAATAGTAGCAATGCTGAAGCATATTAAGGAAAGGAGCACTGATTCTTAAGCGCTCCTTCATTTTTCCTGATCCAGCACATTCCGGCTGTACACTTGTTCAATATAACCAATATATCCGTCCAATTCAGACTCTACCTCTTCTCCTTCTATACGACTTGCAAATGATGCTAAAATAAGAATACTACTGCACATGAACAACCAAACAAAAATACCAAATAAAATATCCATCATCTAACCTCCTTACTGAGTAGCTTAGATGATGAAACGCGTTTCAGATCAAGAACTTTTTTAAAAAAAGGTGAGATGCATGGCAAATATTCGTGATATTGCGAAAATGGCCGGGGTATCTGTAACGACTGTATCCCGAGTAATTAATAAACACCCATATGTCAGTGAGGAAAAAAGACATGCCGTATTAAAGGTAATGGAAGCAGTAGATTATCAAGTTAATCGAACGGCAGTAAGCTTAAGTCAGGGAAAAGCCCATTTAATTGGTGTGGTGGTACCTTTTGCTAAACATCCTTTTTTCGGTTTAATGATCGAAGGAATAGCGAAGCAAGCGGTTGAAAATCACTACCACTTTGTTTTAATTCAAACCAATTATGAAGAATCTCGCGAACAAGAAGCGTTAGACATGCTAAAACATAAACAAATAGATGGACTTATTATATGTTCACATATCATGGATCTGACAGAGATTGAACAATATCAGCAATACGGAACTATCGTTGTTTGTGAAAATGCAGAAGGTAATCAAAAGGTAGAGTCAGTATATGTTGACCATTATCAAAGCTTTATTGATGCTTTAGCCTATCTTTACCAAAAGGGGTATCGGAAATTAGGGTATTGTATTGGCCGTGAATCGGGTTCCAATAGCTATTTTCGACAACGAGCCTATCAAGATTTTCTCAGACATCATCCACAAAAGAAGTTTGTTTTTACGGAAAATTATTATTTCGAAGATGGCCAAAAGATTGTCGATCAAATAACACGATCCAAACATAAGCCAGATGCCTTATTGGTAACCAGTGATGTCGTCGCTGCCGGAATTTTCACTGCCTGTCAAAATGCTCAAATAGGTATACCAGATGATATTGCACTAATTGGTTTTGACAATCAGCCGATAGCGAAAATGATGGGGATCACCACTTTTGAAATTCCGATTGTGACAATGGGAGAAAGATTATTTCTGCATGTATTAGGAATGGCAGATGAACCTCATGAGAAACTTTCCGTTACACTAATTGAAAGAAAAACAGTGTAGTGAGGGGAAGCGGCGATTGAGGCACAAAACATATTTACACAAAAAAATCCAACGTACTTATACGTTGGATTTGCTGCTTTTTAAATGATTTTATTCTTCTACGACAAATTCGAATCCGCCAGAGAATTTAACTTCTTTACCAATTAATACGCCACCAGTTTCAAGTGGTGCGTTCCAAGATAAACCATAATCTTCACGGTTTACTTTTCCTGTAACGTCTGCACCTGCAATTGTATTGCCTTGCATAGGATCCTTTGCTTTCCCGTTGTATTCTACTGTAAATGTTTCTTCATTTGTTACACCTTTGATCGTTAGATCACCAGCTACATTAAATTCGGAATCACTTACTTTTGTAATGTTTTTACTTACAAACGTTATGTTTGGATATTGTTCAACATTGAAGAAATCCTCTGATTTTAAGTGTCCATTACGGTCCTCGTTATTTGTTTCAATAGATGCTACATCAATCGTTACTTTTACACTAGCATTTTCAATATCGTCGAAATCACCATTGAAATCAATATCAAAGTTTTGGAATTCCCCTTTTGCTTTAGAAACCATCATATGTTTTACTTCAAAGTTTAATGCACTGTGTACTTTGTCTAAAGTTACGTTAGTCATTTTGTACATTCCTCCCTAAAATTATTAACTTACTTTATGTAACTAAGTATACAAACATTATTTAATTACGTCAAGTAATTTATTTATTTTATTTCTGTAAAAAAATTTGCTATACTATAATTAAAGAGGTGAAAACTATGGCAGATAAAACTATTTGTCCGAAGTTTGAGTCGGCATTAAATATATTGAATAAACGCTGGACGGGGTTAATCATTTTTCAACTATTAGAAGGGGCACAGCGTTTTTCTACCATTGAAGCAAACATTGGAATTAGTGGACGTGTTTTATCCGAACGGTTAAAAGACTTAGAAAAACAAGGCATTGTGAAACGCCATGTTTATGATGAAACACCGGTCAGAATCGAATATGCTCTAACTGAAAAAGGCAAGGCTTTAGAACCGGTATTAGAAAGCATTCAAAAATGGGCAGATGGCTGGATAGAGAAAGAAAAACAATCATTCGTATAACTCTTACCCGAAATAAATGGAAGTCAAACTGTGGAGTAGATGCTTCGCAGTTTTTTTGTGCAATAATTCGACGAAGATGAAATTTAGGATGTACAATAAGAGAATAAGGAGTGATAAATATGAGAGTGATTCTGGATTGTGACCCGGGGCATGATGATGCAATTGCCATTATACTGGCAGCATCCAAGGTTAGTCCATTAGATATTGTCGGCATTACAACCGTTTCGGGAAATGTAGAAGTAGAAAAGAATACCTTAAACGCATTGAAGGTTTGTGATATTATTGGTCTAGACGATGTTCCGGTAGCACAAGGAGCAACAAGACCATTGGTAAAAGAATCGGAAATAGCAGAAGAAATCCATGGTGAAACGGGTTTAGACGGACCC
Source organism: Gracilibacillus sp. D59 (assembly GCF_052246695.1). Taxonomy (NCBI): domain Bacteria; kingdom Bacillati; phylum Bacillota; class Bacilli; order Caryophanales; family Bacillaceae; genus Gracilibacillus; species Gracilibacillus sp. D59. The sequence continues at coordinate 61,792 of NZ_JBQQCK010000007.1, forward strand.
AATCTGCCTAAAACACCAAAAAGAGAAGCAGACAGTCAGCATGCGGTGGATTTTATCATTGAGCAATTACATAAATCTAAAGAGCCTATTACACTGGTACCCACAGGTCCGTTAACCAATATTGCGATGGCTCTAGTAAAAGATCCTTCTATCAAGAATAAGATAAAAGAAATTGTCTTAATGGGTGGCGGTACCTTTGGTAATTGGACACCTGCAGCAGAATTTAATATTTATGTTGATGCAGAGGCAGCAAAAGTTGTGTTTGAGAGTGGCCTTCCGATTCGGATGTTTGGTCTGGACGTGACACATCAGGTATTGGCTACAAAGGAAACAGTAGGACAGTTAAGAGAAATCGGCAATCCTGTAAGTGAATTTGTAGCAGAGTTGTTAGTCTTTTTTATGCAAGCGTATAAAGACCATTTTGATTTTCCTGGTGGGCCGATTCATGATGCATGTACGGTTGCACATCTCCTTGATCCATCCATATTTGAATTTGAACATGTTCATGTTGCTATTGAGACAAAAGGGGAGCACACATACGGGATGACTGTTGTCGATCGATTGGGTGTAACTGGTAGGGAACCGAATACACATTTTGCTATAGGACTTGACCAGGAAAGATTTTGGAGTTTATTCAAAAAAGCTATAGAAACATACTCTGAATGAGAGGAGACCTGAGCAATGATTCAACCTAAAATAACAGTGGTTGGCAGTATTAATATGGATTTGGTCACGGAAACAGATGTGGTGCCTGTCCAAGGGGAAACAGTAAAGGGAATGAAGTTCCAATCGGTTCCTGGAGGAAAAGGTGCGAACCAGGCAGTAGCGGCAGCTCGCCTTGGAGCAGATGTTACGATGATAGGTCGTGTCGGTGATGATCAATTTGGTGATGAGTTAATTGATAATTTACGTAAGCAAAACATTCAAGTAGAAAACATAGATCGTGTAGCTGACACACCATCCGGTTTGGCCAATATTATTTTATCAGAACAGGATAATCGAATCATTATTATCGCTGGAGCAAATGAAAAAGTGACAAAAGATTATTTGGAACAGACAAAAGCGGCCATTTTGGAAAGTGATTATGTCTTGCTTCAATTTGAAATTCCAAAAGAAACGATTGAATACAGTCTCGAATTATGTGAGAAACATGATATTCCCGTTATCGTGAATCCTGCACCAGCTATGGAATTGGATAAGGCGATATGGGAAAAAGCTACATATATTACACCGAATGAAACTGAGCGGCAACAACTATTCGGTAATCAGTACAATGCGAAATTAATTACGACGAAAGGCAAACAAGGTGTATCTTTTGTCGAAGCGGGCAAAGAGCAAGAAGTTGGTGGTTATAATGTAGATGTTGTGGATACAACAGGTGCAGGCGATACATTTAATGGAGCATTGGCAGTGGCATTAGCAGAAGGATATCCCTTAACGAAAGCTGTCACTTTTGCGAATGCAGCAGCAGCTTTATCTGTCAGCAAGTTAGGTGCACAGGGTGGAATGCCTACTAGAGAACAAGTAGAACAATTTTTACAAAAAGGTTGAATGTTATGACGATGAATATATTAAAAAATGATTGGGCAGAACGTTTAGAAACAGAGTTCCAAAAAGACTATTATTTACAATTACGTGAATTTCTAAAAAGGGAGTATCAGAACTTTACGATTTATCCGAATATGTACGATATTTATAATGCGTTACATTACACGCCTTTTCATCAAGTAAAAGTGGTGATTCTTGGCCAAGATCCTTATCATGGTCCGAATCAAGCGCATGGTTTGAGTTTTTCGGTTAAGCCGGAGGTTGATATTCCACCTTCACTAAAAAATATCTATAAGGAATTACACGCAGATATTGGTTGTCCAATTCCTGATCACGGTTATCTCGTGAAATGGGCAGAACAAGGAGTATTATTGCTTAACAATGTATTAACGGTAAGGCAGGGACAAGCACATTCTCATCGTGGTATGGGATGGGAGCAATTTACCGATCAAGTCATCACGATGTTGAATCAAAAGGAAACACCTGTCGTATATATTCTCTGGGGAGCAGCAGCACAGAAGAAGCAGGCCCTGATAGATTTATCTAAACATTATGTGCTCAAATCCCCTCATCCAAGTCCATTATCAGCACATAGAGGATTCTTCGGAAGCAAACCATTTTCCAAAACCAATCAAATTCTCGAACAAAATGGACAACAAACAATAGATTGGAAGATTGAGTGAAAGTACAATATCTTTTTTAGAGGATAAAGAGACTGGGACAAAAGTGATTTGATAAAAAATGCGCAGTATCTCAGGTGCCAATTTTGAAATGGTTGGAACTGCTAAACATCCGCTCCGGCTGCGCGCTTCCCTTTCCGTGGGGTTTTATCTTCAGCTAACTTTTCCAAGCAAAGACCGCTCGGAAAAGTGGATCTTCAGAGAAAACATTCCCACAGGAGTGAAAGCGGGCGCCTCCGCTAAAAAAAGTTCTACAACGTTTATGACCGTTAGCTTTTTGAACTTTCGAAAAGACTAGTATATATAAATCGAGAAATAAGAATTGAAATTCTACTAATTATCCTCATTGTAGAACCCTTTTAGCGCAGGCGCCCACTTCGACTCCTGGGGGATCAGCGTGATCTGAAGATCCACTTTTGTAAAGTGAATTTCTTTACAAAAGTTAGCTGAAGACACGCCCCTCGGAAAGCGAAGTGGGCAGCCGGAGCGGTTTTTAAGCATTTTATACATGTCAAAATTACCACTTTGATAATAGTTACACTTTATCTGTTACTACGCATATTAATTCTTATGTTCATTTTAATTCAATACATTATTCGTCTTTGAAGTGGATAAAAATGGATTTATCCCAGGCGCTTTTAAGTTTAAACATCAAAAGAAGATAAACAAACCAATCGGTGTAACCAGGCAAATGATTTGATGATTATTTATTCTGCAACATTTCCTTAATTTCTCGTATTTCTTTTCGCAATTCTTTTATTTCACTTGTATCTTCTTTAATTTCATCGGTATCTTCTTCAATATCTTCTGTAATTTTTTGCGCATTATTGACGATTTCCCCCACTATTAAATTAATCATGATAAACGTAGCGATCACAATAAACGATAGGAAGTACAGCCATGACCATGATTCCTCTGCGAAAATCGGACGAAAAATCCCGCTAGCCCACGATTCTAAAGTGAAAATCTGAAACAATGTAACAAAGCTTAAAAAGATATCACCGAAATATTCTGGTGCAATATCACCATAAAAAGATGTTCCTAGAATGGCATATACATAGAATATGATCAACATAATCAATAATACACTACTTATGGAAGGAATAGCCATAAATAACGCAGAAACAATTCGTCGTAATGTAGGGATAACGGTAATAGTACGGAAGACTCTTAAGACACGGAAAATACGCAACACACTAACGAACGGGGTACTGTATAAAATCAGACTACCTAGGACAATAACAAAATCAAATATGTTCCATGGATTGGAGAAAAAATGTTTTTTCAGTACGATAATTTTAAGAAGGACTTCTAATGTGAAAATGGTAAGAATGATTATATCAATAACGATAAAGTAACTATGATAACCTTCATATATATCGGGGAACGTTTCAAGACCAATTAATATTGCATTGAATATAATTAATCCTGTAATAAAACGGTTAAAGCGAGCATCCATAACAAATTTTTTTAATGAATCCATCCGATTTCTCCTTTTCTATGTATCAAATCATATTTGTGCTTTTAAAATAAGTTTAAATTGAAAGTAAGATAAACACAATATAAAAGGACGATATAAAATGAAACGAAATGAAGCATAACACCCTTTATCTCATCACCATCGAACGGAAGGTTTCATCGTGATCATATAGTGCATTTTAAAAATTAATTAGGATACCATTTCTATTTTTTGCTATAATGTCAGTTGTAGCACTAGAAAATAGAAAGAAGTGAACACTGTGCGTAATAGGTTAAGTATTTTCTTTCATAAATTAAGTAATTTATCAGGTATTCATCTTATTGTATTATTTTATTGTTCGGCTGCATTAATATCTACCTTATTACTGAGTATCCCGTACTTCCATCGCGAAGGTGTCGAAGTATCATGGTTAGATAGTATTTTTACAGCAGTTAGTGCCATTAGTGTAACAGGACTAACCGTTGTATCTACAGCTGATACGTTTAACAATATCGGTTACTTCGTTCTAGCATTTGTATTGCAGTTTGGTGGTATTGGGATTATGACGCTAGGAACGTTTGTCTACATTTTACTTGGTAAAAAAATCGGGATACGAACAAGACAGTTGATTCGGATTGATCAAAACCGCAATACGTTAGCAGGATTAGTCCAATTAATGCTAAAAATTTTAAGAACGATACTTGTCATTGAATTGTTTGGTGCTGTCGTTTTATCCATACATTTTCTAAAGTACTTTGATACATGGCAGGAAGCATTAATACAAGGAGTATTCGCATCTGTCAGTGCGACGACAAATGCAGGCTTTGATATTACAGGCGTATCGCTTGTGCCTTTTGCACATGATTATTTTGTTCAATTTATTACTATCCTTCTTTTAGTTCTAGGAGCGATTGGATTTCCGGTTTTATTAGAAATCCAGGACTTGCTTTGGGGAAGGTATCGCAATTTAGAGTGGAAGTATCAATTCTCTTTATTTGCTAAGGTCACAACAACTACATTTTTCATATTAATTGTGATAGGAGCAATAGGTATCTTTGTATTTGAACATAACCATTTCCTACAGGACAAGGCCTGGCATGAGTCAATATTCTACAGTCTCTTTCAGTCTGTAACAACACGTAATGGTGGTTTGGCAACGATGGATGTTGCAGAATTCACGACACCTACGTTATTACTTTTGTGTGCACTTATGTTTATTGGGGCATCACCTAGTAGTGTCGGTGGTGGGATTCGTACCACAACGTTTGCCATTATGATGCTCGCTATTTTTCATTATGCAAAAGGGCATGATACGATAAAAGTATTTAGACGCGAGGTCGATCCGGAAGATGTGACAAGGTCCTTTATCGTTGCGATTACAGCTATCATGTTATGTGGAAGTGCGATTGTGTTTTTGATTTGGTTAGAGCCGTTATCGAATATGGCGATAGTTTTTGAAGTGTTTTCCGCTTTTGGTACGACAGGTTTGTCAATGGGAATCACCTCTGATTTTTCAGCAATCGGAAAAATAGTTATCATTTTGTTGATGTTTATCGGACGTATTGGGATTTTCTCATTCCTGTTCTTAATTCGTGGAGATGATGTTCATGACCGCTATCATTACCCGAAAGAAAAGATGATAATTGGCTAAATCTATGGTAAACTATCCTCTAGTTTGAAATACACTAAGGGGCAATATATTAGTATGAATAAAATGAAGCATTTGATAAAACAATGGACAGCCATTCATCATATTGTGATCTATTATTTAATAGCAGTAATTATTGGGACTTTTATTGTCAGTTTGCCAATTTTTCATCGACCAGGGGTTGAATTATCGTTTATTGACGCTATGTTCACTGCGGTTACCTCTATTAGCGTAACAGGGTTAACAGTTGTTACCATTGCAGATGTATTTAATCCAGCAGGTCAAATAGCTATTGCCGTTATTCTCCATCTTGGTGGAATAGGGATCATGGCGATGGGTACCTTCATCTGGGTGATACTTGGTAAAAAAATTGGAATTCGCAGTCGGAAAATGATTATGGTCGAACAAAATAGTAAAACATTATCCGGTCTTGTGAAATTAATGCTAGAAATCTTTAAACTTATCTTGTTGATTGAGCTAGTTGGCGCTGCTATTTTATCGATTCATTTTCTTAATTATTATGACAGTGTTGGAGAGGCTGCTTTACACGGCTTGTTTGGAGCTGTCAGTGCGACTACCAATGGTGGCTTGGATATTACCGGTGCTTCATTAATCCCGTTTGCTGATGACTATTTTGTTCAATTTATTAATACTATTCTGATTATTTTAGGTGCGATTGGATTCCCGGTATTAGTAGAAGTTCAAGCAGTCATAAAGGGAAGAACACAGGTTATCAATGATCGCCATAAATTCTCTTTGTTTACCAAAATCACGACGGTAACATTTTTTTGGTTGGTTGTAATTGGTGCTCTGCTTATCTTCTTACTAGAGAAAGACGCCTTTTTTGCGGATAAAACATGGCATGAAACTTTCTTCTATAGCTTATTTCAGTCGGTTACCAGTCGAAGTGGTGGTTTGGCGACAATGGATGTTTCCGAGTTTTCGACGGCAACACTATTCTTAATGAGTGCACTAATGTTTATTGGGGCTTCTCCAAGTAGTGTTGGCGGTGGGATTCGTACGACGACTTTTGCCATCATGCTTTTGACGATTTGGAATTATGCAAAAGGTAATTCTAGTGTGAAAGTGTTCGGACGTGAGATTCACCAAGAAGATACTTTGCGATCTTTTATCGTCATCACGACTGCGTTAATGCTTTGTGGAGGTTCTATTATTGTTTTAAACATAACAGAACCTTTTAGTCTAATGGAGGTTATTTTTGAAGTAGCATCTGCATTTGGTACTACCGGCTTATCAATGGGAATTACGTCGGAATTGTCGACTTTTGGTAAATGTATAATTATGTGTCTTATGTTTATCGGTCGTATCGGTGTCTTTACATTCCTGTTTATCATACGTGGTGACGATACAAAAGACCGTTTCCACTACCCAACTGAACGAGTGATTATCGGATAACCCCAAGGCGTAGCCAGGGGTTATTTTTCTTGGACAAAAAGTATAGAATCGTGTACAAAAAACATAAACTGCAAAGTTTTACTTTTTAAAGATTTGCCTTCTTCCATTCTTTCTTGAAGGGAGTGTTATGGCACCGCTCCGGCAGAATACTGTGCTTTCCGTGGGCACGGCTTCAGCTAACTTGGTAAAGAAGACCGCATTACCAAGTGGATCTTCAGCGCGTGCTGTTCCCACAGGAGTCTCCGTATTCTGCCTCCACTAATAACATTATTCTATCTTTTTAAAGTGGAAATACTCGGAAACCACTTCTTGTGTTTTACTTTTTTCAAAAACTAGAACACTATGCTAAGCGGAGGCAAGATACACAGACTCCTACGGAAACAGCACGTGTCCGAAGACCCCGTGATGCACCTGCGTCTTCTAGTAACGCTTCGTTGTAGGCTTCCTCAGTGCAAGGGAGCAAAGAAGTTTATTCAAGTAGTTCCCTGGCTGAGGCCGTGCCCGTGGAAAGCGAAGTATCTTGCCGTAGCGTGTGCCAGCACTCATCAAAAACTAGGATGGAAGGAATCAATTTCAACTATTCATAAGTTCGCAGTTTTCATCTAATTCGACATCACGAACAATAAATCAATCCACACTGGAGAAATCCAAGATTTTCTTTATTCACCTAGATTAATCAGTAGGAAAAGGGGGCTTACATATAGTATAGTTATAGGTAGTAATAGTTTCGGATAGAAGTAGTGAGCAGAATGGAGGCGGAAAGATGGATTATGGAAACGAAGTTGCGAAAATTTTAGAAAACATTGAAAAAGTCATGATTGGAAAGGAACGCGAAGTAACACTTAGTCTTGTTGCCCTGTTAGCTGACGGGCATGTATTACTGGAAGACGTACCAGGTGTAGGTAAAACCATGATGGTACGTGCACTTTCAAAATCATTAAATTGTGATTTCAAACGGATCCAGTTCACACCTGATTTATTACCTTCGGATGTAACTGGTGTTTCGATATATAATCCGAAAGAAATGGTATTTGAATTCCGTAGTGGCCCTATTTTTGGTGATATCGTATTAGCCGATGAGATTAATAGAACCTCACCAAAAACCCAATCCGCTTTGTTGGAAGCAATGGAAGAGATGAATGTAACTGTAGATGGTATGACGAAACCACTGCATAAACCCTTTTTTGTAATGGCAACCCAAAACCCTGTCGACTATGAAGGAACGTATCCATTACCAGAGGCACAACTTGACCGCTTTCTAATGAAATTAAGTATGGGATATCCAAATGAAGTGGATGAATTAGAAATGTTAAATCGAACAGATCGTGAGCATCCGATCGATGAGATAGAAGCAGTTATAAATAAAGAACAATTACTAAAGATGCAAAAAGAAGTCGAAAGTCTTTATGTAGATAACACGGTAAAGCGTTATATTGTTCAGTTGGTATCAGAAACGAGAAAAAGCCCTTATGTTCAATTAGGGGTAAGTCCGCGTGGTTCGATCGCATTGATGAAAGCAGCTAAAGCATATGCCTATATTCAAAAACGTGATTATGTAATTCCGGATGACATCGTTTATTTAGCACCGTATATCTTATCACACCGGCTAATATTACGACCGGAAGCAAGGTATGAAGGGGTTACCCAATCTTCTCTTATAACACAAATTTTAGAAGAAATCGATGTGCCTGTGCGAAAGGAATTGCATGGATGAAACCAATCATTCGAAAAGTCGTAAAGGAACTACAACTACTTCTTTTACTTGGGATACTGTTTGTATTTGCGATGTTTCAAGGCGGTTTTGTCAGCTGGTTCCTATTTTATAGTATGCTGCCTATTATTCTCTATTTGCTATTCATCCCATTCTATCCAATTAGTAATTGGAAGATAGATAGAAAGTTGTCAGACAGGTATTTGGAAACAGGTGGCAATATTGAGGTAACCATTACGATTAAACGAAAGTTACCCTTTCCTATTTTCTATTTAGTTATGGAAGAAGAATTTCCAGAATCACTTCAGTATCAAGATATTGGAAAGAAAAAATTTCAGTACCTTTCCGATCAGCAATCGTATAACAGAAAACGTCATATAAAAAAAGTGATATATCCAGGTTTTAAGAAAGACTTCACTATTCAATATCGAATAGAACATTTGCCAAGAGGAAAACATCATTTGTCCGATATTAATCTAAGAGTAGGTGATCCGTTCGGTTTTGTTGAGTGTGAACATCGCTTTGACTCCACAAAAGAGTTTTTTGTTCATCCTGCCATTCAAGAATTGAAGTGGAAGCATCAATCTATAAGTCTAGAAGAGGGTTCCACTTCCTCGCATATCCATGATGAAAAACTGACAAATGTTGTATCAGGTGTTCGTGAATATATTCCTGGAGATCGCTTTTCATGGATTGATTGGAAAACCACCGCACGAAAAAACACAGTGATGACTAAAGAGTTTGAACAGGAAAAGGACTCCAGTATAGTCGTTATTTTAGATGTGGGTGGAATACAACGATCACAGCGAATAGTTTTCGAAGCAGTTGTGGAATGGACAGCATCTATTTTGCAATCGCTTCGTAAGAAAGATCAAAACATCTCCTTTTATACATTTGGAAAATCAGAGAGATTTTTCTCTAATCAACAATTACAGTTCCAATTTCCAGCAGTACAAAACTACCTTTCCACCGTAGAACAAGAACAAGTATCTTTAGCAGAAAGAATGGCAACACCGATGAAGGAGCTATCAAGAGGGAGTGTCATTTTGTTTGTTATTCATCACTTAGATGAGTTATTAGTAGAGAGACTATCGAATTGGAAGAATCAAGATTATACCTTAGTAGTCTGTTATGTCATTCCAGAAGAACACTTGAATACCAAAGAAGAGCAATATATCCGATCACTACGATTGAAAAATATTAGTGTTCAAACAGTATCTGAAAAACAGTTAATGCAAGATCAATGGGAGGTGCAGGCATCCCGATGAAAAAAAGTATATCTTTAGAATCTGTATCTTCCTTTATTCTATTATTAGCAGGTTTTATATTGTTCTGGGAATGGTTACGTCCGTTAGAACAAATAACGGATACAGGTAGTTTGTATTTGTTTGTTGTTTATGCTGCTATTTGTTTTGTTACTTCTTTTTTTACGAGAAACTTGTGGGCGAAGTTCTTGATCAAGTTTTTCTCACTACTGTTTATAATGGATTATTTATTTATTGATGCTACTTTGTTATCCCAGGAATGGATGCAAACCCTGGGGTTAGAGTTGAGATTTAATCTTGAAGTGGTATGGGAAAACGACTGGGCCTTAATGACTGCCTTTTTTAGAAGTCTATTATTCTTGTTCTTGTTATGGCTTATGAGCTATTTATTACATTATTGGTTTATGGTAGCTAATAAATTCTTTTTGTTTGTTGTATTAACCTTTATCTATTTAGCGGTATTAGATACGTATACGATTTACGATGCACAATTAGCGATGGTCAGAACGTTTATTGTGTCGTTTTTGGTACTTGGTCTCAGTAGATATGTAAAACTGATGGATAATGTTGAAACAAAGGATAATAAGAAACATGTGTGGAGCTGGATGACTCCGATTATTGTCATTGTAATGTTCGCCACTGTACTAGGAATTTACTCACCAAAATTGAACCCGCAATGGCCTGATCCTGTTCCGTTTATTCAGAGTACAGCGGGGCATGTCGGTTTTAGTGGTGCTTCTGTACAAAAAGTCGGTTATGGGGAAGATGATTCACAACTAGGAGGCTCCTTTGTACAGGATGATTCTCCTGTATTTGAGGCAATTGCCCATGACGATATTTATTGGCGGATTGAATCGAAGGATTTGTATACAGGAAAAGGTTGGGAGCGTTCAAAAGAGTTAGACTTCCAACCATTAAACAATGGTGAAATAGAGTGGAGTACCTTTCTGCCGCAACAGACAGAAACGGCTTCATACAGCGCTACAGTACGACCGGTGAATCAAAATCAATTGCCGAAAGTAGTGTATCCGTATGGTGCTAATCATATTACGTCATCTGCACAGGAATCGTTTTTTACGGATAGTAACTCAGGTCTGATAGAGGCTGAATCAGCAGAACAGAACCAAAACCTATCTTATACCATTGAATATGAGGCTCCGTCTTTTTCAATTAATAAATTAAGGAGTAATTCAAATGATGATCCTGCAGATATTAAAGAACGGTATTTGCAATTACCAGATAGTTTACCTGATCGTGTTCGCGAGTTAGCAGCAGAGGTAACGAAAGGGAAAGACAATCGATACGATAAGGCACAGGCGATAGAAGGCTTTTTCTCATCGAATGGGTATGTGTATCAAATTGAAGATGTGTCTGTACCTGAAGAAGGCGAGGATTACGTTGATCAGTTTTTGTTCGAGACAAAAATAGGTTATTGTGATAATTTTTCTACTTCTATGGTAGTTATGCTTCGTTCCTTAGATATCCCTGCGCGATGGGTGAAAGGATTCACCGGTGGAGTGGAAGCAGTAGATCAGCCTAATCTTCCAGAAGGTTATTCCTTATATGAAGTGACAAATAATAATGCACACTCATGGGTTGAGGTGTATTTCCCGGAAAGTGGCTGGGTACCTTTTGAACCAACAAGTGGATTTACCAATCCAACTGACTTTTATCTGGAAACTAGCGGAGATGTTAACACTGAGGATTATATGACAGATGATCAGGAACCGGAAGAAGAAAGTTCGGAAGAAACAAGTGAACAACAACAGGGAAATGAAGCACTAAATCCAGAAGAAGATGAAAGTGAAGTTGGTGGTGCAAGTAATGAAGATGATGGGAATGGCTCGATTTATTACTGGATAGGTGCTGTACTTCTTGTAATTGTGCTTCTGGCAAGTGTTGCTTATCTTAAAAGGTATGAATTAAGAGATTGGTATATGTTAAAGAGATGGCATCGATTAACAGAAAGATTAGAAATAGAAGCTGCTTATATATATTTACTGGAGATCTTAGAAAAAAGAGGACTACATCGTAGAAAAGGTCAAACACTTCGACAATATGCAGTAGAAGTTGACCAACGGTTAGGCACCTCAGAAATGTATGATATCACGCTAGCATATGAAGAATACTTGTATCGAAACCAAACGTCATCACCAAAGGATAACAAGCGTTTACAAAGCTTATTCCAGCGAATGATTGATCAAATATTTGCTTGACCAGTCTCGTATCGATTGATAGAATAGATAAAAATTAAAGGGAGTATTTATTATGGTGCTAATCGTCCGTAAAACACCCACTACAAGGTTAGAGTAAATCAAGAAGGTAAGTGGGGGATAACGGACACTAACACCCTGATAATTCTCAAAGTAATTGATGCAGTCTTCCTTGCATCATCACGACACCTTCATATATGTTTGAGAATAAGGCTCAAACGTTTCTACCGAAACACCGTAAATGTTCGGACTATGAAGGCGGGAGTCTTGCCTTAGATTTCTGCCTTTCTGTTTGTATCAAGAAAGGCAGATTTTTATTTTCAGCTTGAAAAATACTGTCCCCAGTGTAAAACGGAGTTGAAAAAAGTTACCATCTTTGTGATGATAGCATCACTTTTATGTATAGATTGGAATCAAACTGAAGGAGTGGACAACTTGGAAGTAAACAATGAAATGATTTTAGTGTTAGATTTTGGTAGTCAATACAATCAATTGATTACACGTCGTATCCGTGAATTCGGCGTATATAGTGAACTTCATTCGCATCGCTTAACAATTGATGAAATAAAAGAAATGAATCCAAAAGGGATTATTTTATCTGGTGGTCCTCACAGCGTATATGGAGAAAATAGTTTCCGTTGTGATGAGCGTATTTTTGATTTAGGTATTCCAGTTTTAGGTATTTGCTATGGGATGCAGTTAATGACCCATCACTTCGATGGTATTGTGGAACGTGCCAACCAGCGTGAATATGGAAAAGCAGACATCCATGTCAAAGAAGGAGCATTACTTTTTGAAGGAACTCCGGTAGAACAAGTGGTCTGGATGAGCCATAGTGACAAAATTATCGAACCACCAAAAGATTTTGATATTGAAGCAACAAGCTCGTCTACACCAGTTGCTGCGATGAGTAATAAGGACAAGCAATTATATGGTGTACAATTTCACCCCGAAGTACGTAATACGGAGTATGGAAATGATGTCTTAAAATCTTTTGTCTTCCAGGCATGTGACTGTACAGGCGATTGGACAATGGCAAACTTCATCGATATGGAAGTTGATAAAATCAGAGAGCAAGTGGGTAATCGTAATGTGTTATGTGCCTTAAGCGGTGGTGTTGATTCTTCCGTCGTTGCAGCACTAATTCATAAAGCAATTGGTGATCAGTTAACTTGTATCTTCGTTGATCATGGACTGTTACGGAAAAATGAAGGAGATACCGTCATGAAGACGTTCCGTGATCAGTTTAAAATGAATATTATTAGAGTTGACGCACAGGAACGATTCTTGTCCAAGTTAAAAGGTGTTTCCGATCCAGAACAGAAGCGGAAAATCATCGGAAACGAATTTATTTATGTATTTGATGATGAAGCTGCAAAACTGGAAAAAATGGATTTCTTAGCACAAGGAACGCTTTATACAGACATTGTGGAGAGTGGTACGGAAACAGCACAAACCATTAAATCTCACCACAATGTTGGCGGGTTACCGGAAGATATGGAATTTCAATTGATTGAACCATTAGATACGTTGTTTAAAGACGAAGTACGTGCATTAGGTACAGAGCTTGGAATGCCAGATGAGATTGTATGGCGTCAACCATTCCCGGGACCTGGACTTGGTATCCGCGTACTTGGTGAAATCACTCCAGAAAAAGTAGAGATTGTTCGTGAATCAGATGCCATCTTACGTGAGGAAATTAAAAATGCTGGATTAGATCGTGATATCTGGCAGTACTTCACGGTATTACCAGACATCCGCAGTGTCGGTGTTATGGGTGACGCGCGTACGTATGATTACGCGATTGGTATCCGTGCAGTAACTTCTATTGATGGTATGACATCTGACTGGGCACGTATCCCATGGGATGTTTTGGAGAAAATATCTACCCGATTAGTAAATGAGGTAGATCATATCAATCGAGTACTGTACGATGTAACGAGTAAGCCACCAGCAACAATTGAGTGGGAATAAATAGCTAAGTCAGAAAAGTATACACTTGTTTCACTCACAGGTGTATGCTTTTTTATTTACTAGTATACTTGCAATAAGCCTGAGTTTTACTTCCAATTTATCACGGTGCTAACCGTCTGTAATACCCCCACTTCCAAGCTTCAAGTAACACAAGGATAAAGCTTGGGAATAACAGACGCTAACACCCTGATAAGTTTCGCTAATGATCAGTGGGGGTCAAAACCCCCACTAATCATAGTCTCACTTTATGTTAAAATGAAAGAAAAACAAAGGTGTGATAGCGAATGAATTTAAAGTTGATCGACGAAATAAATATCGCGGTAAATCGTAAATTACTTATTTGGTTAAACGTTTGGTCTATTGTTCTGTTCTGTTTGATAATAATCGGAGGAATATTCATGTCATCACAAGGCTCTCTTTCCATTACCTTCTTAGGCCTTTTTATTTTTTTAATCATCTTAGTGGTTACCTTTTGCTTGCATGAATGGATTCATGGCATCTTTTTTAAAGTATTTGTTCCTGGAGCCAAAGTGCAATATGGATTTAAAAGCGGTATGCTCTATGCGGCTAATCCGGGAACGAGATATACGAAAAAACAATTCACCATGATTGCGATCACGCCTTTTGTTGTCATTACCTTTTTAATCTGCTTGTCGTTGATATTTCCGATAAATCGTGTGGGGATCTACTTGCTATTTGCGATACATACATCTGGTTGTGTTGGAGACTTTTATTATTGTTATCTGTTATTACGAAATAAAAATCGTCCAATATTGATAGAAGATACAGCGGAAGGGATAAAAATTTATGAGGAGTTAAAGGCGAACGATACAATGGAAAGATAAAAAAATATTCGGATTTAGTCTTGACTAAATGAAAACAGCCTAGTAATATAGTAGTATATGAAAGAAACATAATTTAGATTATAATCATTCGTCGTATAATGTTGGGAATAAGGCCCAAGAGTTTCTACCAGAGCGCCGTAAATTGCTCTGACTACGAGGAGGATGTAGGATATAGATTTATTTATCATGTAGACTACTCCGAATTGTAAAAACACTCTTGGAATTTCTAAGGGTGTTTTTTATTTTCGGTCGTTGAACTAAAGGGAGGAAAGGTAAAGTGAGAAAGTATTTTGAATTTGATCAGTTGGGGACAAATTACCGTACCGAAACAGTAGCAGGTATTACAACCTTCTTAGCTATGGCCTATATTCTATTTGTTAACCCGGACATGTTAGCTGCAGAGGGAACAGGTATGGATAAAGATGCTGTATTTGTTGCGACAGCTCTAGCAGCAGCGATTGGTACATTGATTATGGGTGTTTTTGCAAAATATCCCATTGCACTCGCACCAGGGATGGGATTAAATGCATTTTTCACCTATACAGTTGTGTTAGGACATGGAATTCCGTGGGAAACAGCTTTAGCAGGTGTATTTGTATCGGGTGTTATCTTTATTCTTTTGACGCTTACAGGTATTCGTGAAAAAGTAATTAACGCCATTCCACCTGTTTTGAAGATGGCGGTAGGAGCAGGTATTGGTTTGTTTATTGCATTTATTGGGTTTCAAAACTCTGGAATTATTATTGCAGACCCATCAACAATGGTTGCATTAGGGGACCTAACAACAGGTCCGACATTATTAGCTGTTTTTGGTGTTATTATTACTGTCATTTTACTTGCTTTGGGATTAAAAGGCGGCGTGTTTTATGGCATGATTATTACAGCAATTGTGGGGATGATCTTTAGCCAAGTGCCAACTCCTGATGGAATTGTAGCGCCAGTTCCTAGTATGGCTCCGACATTTGGTGCAGCATTTGCTCACATAGGCGAAGTATTTACCTTAGAAATGCTAGTAGTTATTTTAACGTTTTTATTTGTAGACTTTTTTGATACAGCAGGTACGTTAGTAGCAGTTGCATCTAAAGCTGGTTTATTAAAAGATAATAAATTACCAAGAGCAGGAAAAGCTTTATTTTCAGATTCAGCAGCTACTGTAGTAGGGGCTACATTAGGTACTTCAACGACAACTTCTTATGTAGAATCTGCAACAGGTGTTGGTGCAGGTGGACGTTCAGGCTTTGCATCAGTAGTAACAGCTATTTTGTTTATTTTAGCATTATTCTTTTCGCCGTTATTAGGAGTAGTTACTTCGGCGGTGACAGCACCGGCATTAATTATTGTAGGGGTACTAATGGCATCATCCTTGAAAGACATTCCATGGGATGAATTTGATGTAGCGGTACCTGCGTTTTTAACAGTTGTCACTATGCCGCTAGCATATAGTATTGCAACAGGTATCGCAGTAGGCTTTATCTTCTACCCAATCACAATGGTAGCAAAAGGTAAAGCAAAAGAAGTAAATCCAGTCATGTGGTGTCTTTTCGTTATCTTTGTACTGTATCTTGCATTTTTAAACTAAAATATCCAAAGGCTTTGGCATTGCCAAAGCCTTTTAAAATGCTGAAATATTCTAGGGCAACAGTGGGGGGCGGAACAGAAATCTAGTATTACTATCAAATTTTCCGCTATCATCATTACCATAAACGCTTTAACCTTAAGATATACCTTGAAATAATTTGAGAAGATAAGGGACAATAGCTTATACATAATATATTTAGAATAAGCGTACAACTATTTGAATGTAAGTAAGTTCAACTATTTAAAAATACTTTTGATTATATAAAACTAATATGATATAATTTTAGCAAAGTAAAGAAATGAAAGAGGTTACATAAACATGCCGATCATCCAGTCAGTAGATAGAGCATTAAAAATCCTTGATCTATTTAATGAGCAAAACAGTGAAATGAAAATTACTGAAATTAGCAGAAAATTAGATTTGAACAAAAGTACAACTCATTCGTTGCTTAAAACATTAAAAGAACACCATTATATTAAACAGGATTCGGATAGTGGTAAATATAGTTTAGGCTTAAAACTGCTGGAACGTGGCCAATTTATGTTAAATAGCATGGACATAAGAGAGATTGCCAGAAAACATCTGATTGATTTGTCTGTCAAAACTGGACAAACGACACACTTAGTTATACTAGAAGGTATGTATGGTGTCTATATTGATAAAGTCGAGGGTGCATCGGCTATTGTGTATTCTAGGATAGGAAAAAGAGTTCCAATCCATAGTAGTGCCGTGGGTAAATCATTAATAGCTTTTAGACAACAAGAAGAAATAGATGAATTGTTAAAAGACTATCATTTTTTTGCACAAACAGATCATACCATTACAAACAAACAAGTATATATAGAAGAATTAACAAAAGTCAGAGCCCAAGGTTATTCCGTTGATAATGAAGAAAATGAACCTGGTATTTTCTGCATTGCGGTTCCGATATTTGATCATACCAATAAAGTGATTGCCGCTATTAGTATTTCAACTACGAAACAAACGGTTACTAAAGAATTAGAACAAGAAATCGTAAGTACCTTGAAACGAACTTGTTCTGAAATTTCGAAAACGTTGGGTAATAAAAAAATTTATCTGTAAAAAGATAAATTTTTTATTAACTATATTAAAGAACTTAGTTTTATATTATAAAACAAAAAGGAGGGAAGACAGTACCTTTTATTACATTAAATGGGAGGAAGAAAAATGAGGATTATTAGATTTAAGAAAGAATCGAATGTAGAGCAGTTAGCTGTAGTTACTAATGGCAATAATATCTTTGAGTTAAAAGTAGATTCCTTTCAAGATTTAATTACGGAAGCGGAAAAGCATAATAAGAGTTGCAGTCAAATAATTGAAGAGGAAATAATGAATAAGCAATCGATCCCGCAGGAATTATCAGAATTAGAGCTATTAGCACCTATTGTGTCGGATGAAGTATGGGCGGCAGGAGTAACCTATTTAAAAAGTAAAGAAGCAAGAAATAGAGAAGCTAAAGTTCAAACTAATTCTTTTTATGATAAAGTATACGATGCAGAAAGGCCTGAAATATTCTTGAAATCTACTGCAAGAAGATTAATAGGTCCTGATACACCTGTCGGAATTAGGGCAGATTCTAATTGGCAAATACCTGAGCCAGAATTAGCATTAGTGGTCAAAGCTGATGGTGAAATTTTAGGTTACACAATAGGAAATGATATGAGTAGTCGTGATATAGAGGGAGAGAACCCACTTTATTTACCGCAGGCAAAAATGTGGAAGCACTCTTGTTCCATTGGTCCGGCAATTTTGTTAGCGGATACAATAGATGATCCTTATAATTTGGAAATTGAGTGTCGCATTTATCGTAAAGGTATATTGATCTCAAAAGGAAACGCGAATACATCCATGTTGAAAAGAAGCTATAATGAATTAGTTTCTTACTTGATTAAAGATAATGATATTGTAGATGGCACAACCTTACTTACAGGAACATGTATCATTCCAGATGACAGCTTCACTTTAGAAGAAGGAGATGTTATCGAAATAGAAATTGAATCGATTGGTGTTTTAAGAAACCCAGTTAAATTAGCTAGCAATATTTTTAAAGGAGAGTTAATAAATGAGTAGAAATGTATTCTTAAATTATATTGGCGGGGAATGGAAAGCATCTGCAACAGGTGAAGTATTGGAAAGCTACAATCCTGCGAACAAAACTGAAGTAGTTGGCAGTGTACAAAAGTCAGCAAGAGGCGATTTAGACGAGGCTGTGTCTCACGCAAAGAGTGCACAAAAAGCTTGGAGAAAATTAGCTGGAGCAGAAAGAGGTAATTATCTGTATCAAGCGGCAGCTTTGTTAGAAGAGAACTTGGAAGAGATTGCAACAACAATGACGAAAGAAATGGGGAAATCTTTGCCCGAAGCAAAAGGGGAAACCACTCGCGGGATTCAAATACTTAAATATTATGCAGGCGAAGGAATGCGATCTGATGGTGATGTAATACCATCAACAGATGCCAGTGCACTAATGTTCAGTAAACGAGTTCCAATTGGAGTTGTTGGAGTAATTACACCGTGGAATTTCCCTGTAGCGATACCAATTTGGAAAATGGCACCTGCCTTAATTTATGGTAATACCGTAGTATTAAAGCCAGCAACAGAAGGAGCGGTTACCGCAGCTAAGGTAATGGAATGCTTTGAAAAGGCTGGTTTTCCAGCAGGGGTTGTTAATTTTGTATCAGGAAGCGGCTCTGTTATCGGCCAAGGCTTGGCTGAGAATAGCGATGTCAATGCTGTTACCTTTACTGGCTCTAATAATGTAGGGAAAAATATCGGGAAAATCGTCGCAGCACGCGGAGGTAAATATCAATTAGAAATGGGTGGAAAAAACCCGATCATCATAGCAGAAGATGCAGATATCGAAGCTGCAGTTGATGCAACATTAAGTGGTGGATTGAAATCTACCGGACAAAAATGTACCTGCAGCAGTCGTGTCATTGTACAATCCAGTATCTATGACCAATTCAAACAACGATTGATCGAAAAAGCACAAGAAATTACTGTTGGCGATGGTATGGATGCTGCTACGTGGATGGGGCCTTGTGCAAGTGAAGGGCAATATAATACGGTTAAACATTATATAGCCAAAGGGAAAGAAGAAGGAGCATCTTTAGCATTAGGCGGAAATGTACTAACGGAAGGTAATCTCAAAGATGGTTATTATATTGAGCCAACGATTTTTGATGATGTCACAACAGACATGACAATTGCCCAGGAAGAAATATTCGGACCAGTCCTGGCGCTAATGAAGGTCGATACAGTTGAAGAAGCGATTGAATTGGCAAATGATGTTGATTTCGGACTGAGTGCTTCAATCTTCACTAAAAATATTGATCATATTCTATCGTTTATCGATGATATTGAAGCAGGTTTAGTACGAATTAATTCCGAAACAGCTGGTGTTGAATTGCAAGCACCATTCGGTGGTATGAAAGCATCTAGTTCCTACTCAAGAGAGCAAGGACAGGCAGCGAAAGAATTTTTTACTACTATGAAGACAGTGTTTCTTAAAGGTTAAAGAAATATTTATTTTAGTAATTCGTTTAAAACTATCTCCTCTTGTTTTTTACTTTAGTCTTATAAAGATTATAAACAAGAGGAGATTTATATATATTACTAAAAATATTTTAGGAGGATAGTTTATAAAATGAACAGACGAGATGAAGCACTATCTATGCATGTAAAGCACAAAGGAAAATTAGGAACTTATTCTAAAGTTCCTGTAAGGAATACGGAGGATCTTAGTTTAGCTTATTCACCTGGTGTTGCAGAGCCCTGTCGAGAGATTTATAAAGATTCAAAGAGCATTTATGATTATACTATGAAGGGAAATACTATTGCAGTTGTTAGTGATGGGAGCGCTGTATTAGGATTGGGAAACATTGGGGCCCATGCTGGATTACCAGTAATGGAAGGAAAGTCCGTTTTATTTAAAGAGTTTGCAGGTGTAGATGCTTTTCCGATTTGCGTTAATTCTCAAAATGTGGAAGATATAATTCAAACAGTTAAAATGATTGAACCTAATTTTGGGGGTATTAATCTAGAAGATATTGCTGCTCCAAGGTGTTTCGAAATAGAAGAAAGGTTGAAGAATGAACTTGATATTCCGGTTTTTCATGATGATCAGCATGGGACAGCTATAGTTACCATGGCTGGTTTAATTAATTCATTAAGGCTGGTGAATAAAAACTTTGAGGATATAAAGGTGATTGTAAATGGAGCAGGCGCAGCTGGTATAGCTGTCACTAAATTATTGCAGCATTTCGGAGTAACTAACATTATTCTTTGTGATTCTAAAGGAGCCATTTATAAGGGTAGAAGCGAAGGAATGAATAAAATAAAAGAACAAATGGCTGAAACTACAAATATCACAAAAGAAAAAGGAAGCTTGGAAGATGTATTAGTAGATTCTGATGTATTTATTGGTGTATCAGTTAAGGATATATTAACTAAAGAAATGATTCAGTCAATGGCAAGTGATCCAATTATTTTTGCTTTAGCGAATCCGGATCCAGAGATCTTACCAGAATTAGCAAAAGAAGCAGGAGCTAGAGTGATTTGTACTGGTCGAAGTGATTATCCTAATCAGGTAAATAATGTATTGGCATTCCCTGGGATTTTTAGAGGAGCCTTAAGTATACGTGCCTCAGAAATTACAGAAGTAATGAAAATAGCGGCAGCAAAAGCTATAGCGAATTTAATAAAAAAACATGAATTAACAGAAGATTATGTAATTCCCAATCCATTTAATAAAAGAGTAGTTGAAGTAGTTACAGAGGCTGTTTCAAAGAAGACATTAGAAAAACAAAGTGCAGAAATAAACTTATAAATAAGAAATGAAAAAACTAAAATATTCAATATTCTATTGACAATGGATATTATCCATGGTTAAATTTATAAAAAAAGGTTGACCAATTAATGACTATACCAATCAACAAGTCAACCTTTTTATTTAAAGGTTTGATGTAAGCGTTTAATTTATCGGGTGGGAGGTGAAAAATACATCCTTGATTAGACCCATCAAATAAATTTAATAAAGGAGAGGTCAAATTGAAAAAGAAATTATTATTTTTAATAATTTTGTTGGTCACTTGTGCTTATGTAGTAGCCTGTAGCAGTGATGATGATACTGCAGGAACTGATAAAGAGTCTAATGGAAATGAAACGAATAATGAGTCAGAAAGTAATGGAGATTCCTCTAAAGAAGAAGTAGAAATTAGATTTGCTTGGTGGGGTAATACAGAACGTGATAAAAAGTATAATGAAATTTTAGATCTTTACGAAGAACAAAACCCCCATGTAACAATTATCCGAGAACCATCTACATTTGGAGATTATTGGCCTAAGTTATCAACTCAAGTAGCCGGTGGAAATGCACCAGACTTATTCGGTCTACACTTATTACTATATGGTAATGAATATTTTACTAAAGATGTAATTGAACCTCTAGATTCTTATGTGGATGAAGGTTTAATAAGTTTGGATGGATGGGATCAATCAGTAATTGAGGCAGGAACTTATAACGGTGATTTGTTAGCGCTTGCAAAAGGGGTTACCATTCAAGCTTTAATCACTAATAAATCTAAGATTGAGGAACTAGGGTTAGAAGTTCCATCACAAGAAATAACCTATCAAGAATTTAAAGATTATGCTGCTACAGCAGTTGAGGCCTTAGCGGATGGAGAATATGTAACATCAGATCCCACATTAAATACAGAACATGGTATTGAAATGTGGGTACGACAAAAAGGTGGATCATTCTTAGAACCAGACGGATCGGCATTAGGCTTTACTAAAGAAGACTTGGCAGGCTATTGGGAATATTGGTCAGAAATGAGAGAAATGGGGGCTATTCCTCCTGGTAACGTCAGTGCTGAACAAGCTGGTGTTCCGGAAGAAAGTACACTTTTTGCTCAAGGTAAACAATTATTCCAAGACCGTCCGACAAATCAAGCAAAAATGTTTGCAGATTTATTAGGAGACGCTGAACTAACTATTACTCGTTACCCAGTAATGGAAGATGGAGAGTTCCGTGGAGGAGAACAGCTACAGGTGCCAGCCCAAGTTATGAGTAAAAATTCTGAAGTAAAAGAAGAAGCTGCAAAATTATTAAATTATTTCGTAAATGATTTAGAGGCAACTGAAATTTACAGTGCTGAAAATGGACTTCCAGGTACTAAGCCTGTTCGAGATAATTTACAAGATTCCTTACATCCAATGGATCAAAAAGCTATCGAACATATGAATCTTGTTACGAAGGATATTCCACCAACAACAATACGTCCGGAAGGTGCGGTAAAGATTACGGAGTTGTTCCAAAGTTACTCAGAACAAATTGCTTTTGAACAAATGACTATTGATGAGGCTGTAGATGCGTTCTTTGAAGAAGCAGATTCTATCTTAAGTCAGTAATGATTTTGAGTGAACAGATAGTCGATCTGATTGTCTGTTCACATTATATACATACTTTAAGGAGGTGAAATCAATATATGCTTTATAAATTTTGGCAGAAAAATAAGATTGCATTGTTATTTCTTTCTCCATGGTTTATAGGAGTAACCGTATTAGCCTTCATACCTATGGTTGCATCACTTTATTTATCATTTACGAACTACAATATGTTACAAGCACCAAACTGGATTGGTCTACAAAATTTCGAAACAATGCTCAATGGTGATGGTAGGTTTTTCCAATCATTGAAAGTAACTTTTATTTACGTTTTTCTAGGTGTACCTTTACAACTCTTAGTAGCCTTTTCTTTGGCCACTTTATTAAATAGAGGAGTAAAGGGGCTATCCTTCTTTCGGGCGATTTACTATGTTCCATCAATATTAGGACCAAGTGTTGCGATAGCAGTGTTATGGAGACAATTATTTGGGATGGATGGTATTTTTAATGATTTTATCGGGATTTTTGGTGTCGAACCTCAAAGTTGGATTGCAGACCCATCGACATCATTATATACATTAGTGATATTACTTGTATGGCAATTCGGTTCTCCAATGGTTATATTCCTGGCTGGTTTAAAGCAAATCCCGTCTGATTTATATGAGGCAGCAGCTATAGATGGTGCTGGCCCTGCTTATATGTTATTTAAAATCACTTTACCGTTAATCACACCTATTATCTTTTTTAATTTAGTAATGCAAATAATTGGTGCATTCCAAGCGTTTACCCCAGCGTACATTATTGGTGGAGGAACAGGTGGAACATTAGATTCAACGTTGTTCTATACACTATATCTGTATATAAAAGCATTTACAGAATTTCAAATGGGTTATGCATCTGCTATGGCTTGGTTCTTATTATTAATAATTGCAACGTTTACAGGATTGCTATTTTTGACAGCGAGAAAATGGGTTCACTATCAGGATTAAGGAGGTGTTTATTATGTCGAACATGGCAGACCATACGACAACGATGACGTCATCAAAACAAAATAATAAAACGGCTACAAGAAAGAGATTCTTTGAAAGTACAAAGTTCATATTTCTTTTTATAGGAGCTATCATTATGCTCTATCCAGTGCTTTGGATGTTAAGTAGTTCATTCAAGACGAATGATAAGATTTTTACAGAGGTAGGTCTATGGCCTTCTGAAATTACTGTTAACAATTATTTGCAGGGATGGGAAGGGATTTCAGGATTTACGTTTACTACTTTTTATTTTAATTCATTTATAGTTGTAGGTTTAAGTATTTTAGGAAACATCATAGCCTGCTCTATGGCTGCGTATGCATTTTCAAGGCTTGACTTTACTTTGAAAAAATTCTTGTTCGCTGTAATGCTCGCTACGATGATGTTACCAATTCACGTTCTATTGATACCTCAATATATATTATTCAATAATTTAGACTGGGTAAACACATATCTTCCATTGGTGGTACCAAAATTCCTTGCTACGGATGCATTTTTTATATTTCTAATGGTTCAGTTTATCAGAGGTATTCCAAGGGAGCTGGATAATGCAGCCAGAGTTGATGGATGTGGACAGGTACAAATTTTTACTAGAATTATTTTTCCTTTAATGACACCTGCTCTTGTAACTACAGCCATTTTCACTTTCATATGGACATGGAATGATTTCTTCTCACAATTTATTTATTTAAGTAACCCTGAGAAGTGGACTGTAACATTAGCTTTAAGAGGATTTCTGGATACTATGGGGGAGTCCATGTGGGGTGATATGTTTGCAATGTCAATATTATCATTAATTCCTATATTTATTTTTTTTATTGCATTCCAAAAACTGCTTATTGAAGGTATTTCAACAACTGGAATTAAATAAGTAACAGAATTTGACTTGAAAAACGAGGGGGTGTAGTGGTATGGAGCTACAAGGTAAAACCGTACTGGTTACAGGTGCAGCAACTGGTATTGGAAGAGCGATTGCTATAAAACTTGCAAAAAAAGGTGCTAATATCGCTATTAATTATACGAAATCTATTAAAGAAGCTGAGCAGACTTTAGAAGAAGTATCTTCACTAGGTGTAGGTGGATTACTTGTCCAAGCTAATGTATCAGAAAATGAACAAGTTAAAAAAATGTGTAACCAAGTTTTAAATAAGTTTGGAAGTATTGATATATTAGTGAATAATGCGGGTGCCACTAATTTTGTAGTATTGGAAGATCTTGAAGGGATGAAAGATGAGTATTGGGATAATGCGTTCAATGTCAATGTAAAAGGTATGTTTTACACCAGTAGAGCCTGCCAAGAAGAATTAAAAAAAAACAAAGGATGTATTGTAAATATTACGTCAATTGCAGGGTTTAATGGTACAGGAAGTTCAATGGCATACGCAGCCTCAAAAGCGGCAGGTATTAGTGTGACAAAATCATTAGCACGAGTTCTAGCTCCTGAAGTTAGAGTAAATTCAATAGCGCCTGGAATTGTTTTAACAAGATGGGTGAATGGACAGGAGTCACACATAGATAAACATAGCAACGGTACTTTATTGGGAAGGATAGCACTGCCTGAAGACGTTGCAGATATGGTTTATGGAATAGTTGCCGGTGGGGACTTCGTAACAGGTCAAACAATTGTTGTTGATGGTGGTTTTACCATTTATTAATATATTTAAATATTTAGTAGGAGGTATTGAACATGTCAAAAAGTGTTTTCTTTGGTAAAGGTTTTGGCAGAGCAATCGTAATTAGCTTGACGAAAGGTGACAAACTGCTAGAAAGTATTAGGGACCAACTGAAAGAAGAAGGTATACAGAATGCAGTAGTTTTTGGTGCGGTCGGATCAATGAGAAAATTAGTTTATCATCTACCAACTAGTATGGGACCAACATCTGAAGATAAAATTCTAACCATTCAAGGTAATGGCCCTGTAGAGTTAGGATCATTATCTGGAAACGTTATTGATGGTGAACCACATTTACACATAGTAGCTCAGGATAAGGAAGGTAATTATGTAGGGCACTTAGAAGAAGGAACAGAAGTATTATTTTTAGCTGAAATTATTTTAGCAGAAATAGAAGGGTTAAATATACATCGTGTACAAAATGAACATGGTGTAGCGTTTTTATCTGAAAAATAGTTAGCAAAAAAATTTAAAATAAAAAAAGATTTATGGGAGGAATTATTAATGGGAAGATCAAGAGAAGAAATTTTAGCGGAAATTAAAAAATGTAGAGCAGCAGATTTATCAGATGGTATGGATGCGTTAGGGTTAGTTAACAAAGGGTCAATGTCTACAGAGATGAGACCAATTCGTCCAGGTATTTCGTTTGTGGGTTATGCATGGACTGTAAAGTTAGTTCCATCAGATGAATCATTTACACCATGTGAAACAGTTGAAGAATATGTTGAACAAAATAAGCGTTTTTGTTCAGATGCATATTCATTTATGAAAGACTTAAATGCACAAGATGTCACAGATCATGTTCTTGTAATTGATATGGGTGGTTACCCTGGTGGTGTCTTAGGTTCAGAAAATATGATGAATTTCCATATAAAAGGAATGGCAGGTGCAGTTGTGGATGGTGGTTGTAGAGACTCTTATGAGTGTAATTTGCAAAATGTAAATGCTTTTTCTACTAAGCGTACATTTCACCATGTTTCGGGGAGAATGAAAGGTGACGGAGTAAATATTCCTGTTAATTGTGCAGGGGTAACAGTGGAACCAGGTGATTATGTGGTAGCTGATGATGATGGTGTGCTAGTGATTCCGAAAGACAAAGCAGAGGAAGTATTGAAATTCGCAAAAGCTATCCTAGAATCAGACCAACAAAAACGCAAAGATCATTATGAAGCATTAGGTTATGAACCAGATGAGACACTATCCAGAATTTAATTTTTAAATGGATAAAAGAGCCGCTTTTCAAGTGGCTCTTTTATCCATTACATCACCACTCTAGTTAGCTTAACACTGGCGAACCATTGACTTCTCATGAATTTAAAACATATAATACCTCTAGAACCTAAGATGGTTTAATAAAGCCAAAGAAGGAAGGAATACATGATGGAAAAAAGCCAATTTGAATTTAAGCCTATACAAAAAAAGCCTTTAGTAGTTGAGTTAACTAGGAGATTATTAGATTATATATTTTCTGGAAGTATTCAACCTGGAGATCGTTTACCAGCAGAAAGACAACTTCAAGATGCACTAGGAGTCGGTAGATCTGCGATAAGAGAAGCAATAAAAGTTTTAACTGTGTTAGGAATTCTAGAAGTTAAGCAAGGAGATGGTACATATCTAAAAAGAGCTGATTCTGGATTATTATTGGAATCCATTGAATGGGGATTACTGTTAGGAGAAAATAGGGTACAAGATATTATTGAAGTTAGAAAGGAAATAGAAGTACCTATAGCAAGATTGGCTGCAGAACGATGCACGGATAACGAGTTAGAAGAGCTAAAGGTCATTTTAGATAAGTTAAAAGTATCAACAATTGATGACTTTGTTGAATTAGATATCAATTTTCATATGAAAATAGCCCAAATGTCTAAGAATACGGTTTTTATAGGGATTTTATCAAGTATTCAATCATTGTTGCGAACATGGATAAAGCTTGTTATTGAAGATGCAGGAGAAACACAGTTTTCCTATAATGACCACTATAATATATATCAAGCTCTATCACATAAAGATTCAAATGAATCTGTAAAAGCAATGGAATCACATGTAGAAGATGCAACCGATAGAATACTCAAGATCATAAAAGAAAAGAAGGAAATGGATGCGTAATGACAATGGTGAAATGTTGAAAGTAAAACTTGGCATAGAAAAATACTGAGTTTTATTTTAAATTTATTGGTCAACCGATTTACCAAAGGAGGGAAAGGAAGGATGGATTTTAAATATTTTATCCCTACAACAATTGAAGTAGGATTAGGGTTATCGGAATCAGTAGGTGACATGTATCATAAAATGAATAGCAACACTGTTTTTGTTATTACTGATAAAGGAATTGTTAAAGCTGGTGTTTTAAATAGGATTTTAGAATCACTTGAGAAGTATTCAATATCCTATGAAATATATGATGAAGTGATACCTAATCCTACAGCAGAAAGTATAATGTCTGGCGTGGAAAAATTAAAAGCCTCAGGTGCAAAACAAGTTTTGGCAGTCGGAGGGGGAAGTAGTATTGACACTGCAAAAGGTGTAGCAATTATGACAAACAATCCAGGAAATATTCTTGACTATGAAGGTGTCGGAATTCTAAAAAAACGAGGAATGGATTTGACTGTAATACCAACAACTGCAGGAACTGGAAGTGAAGTAACTGCTTCAACCATCGTCACAGACTCAGATAGTAAATTTAAAGCAGCGATTATTAGCCCATTTCTGTTTCCTAATAGAGCAATCCTAGACGCAAACTTAATTGTTGATTTACCTCAGGAAATTACTGCAGCAACTGGAATGGATGCGTTAACACATGCTATCGAATCATACACATCAAAGACAGCAAATCCAATTAGCCAGGCATTAGCTCTACAAGCAATAAAGATGATAAGTAATAACATTGAGAAAACATTTTTCGTTGGTAGCGATATAGTTAGTAGAGAGAATATGCTTGTTGCTTCGTTATTAGCAGGTGCTGCTTTTTCTCAGTCAAGATTAGGCAATGTTCACGCTATTTCACATACTTTTGGAGGTGTTTTCGATATACCACATGGTATTGCGAATGCAACTTTATTACCTTTTGTTATGGAATTTAATTTACCTGCTTGTCCCGAAAAAATGGCAGATATCGCTGAAGCAATGGGAGAAAACATTCATGAATTACCTTCTTATGAAGCAGGGAAAATGGCGATTAAATCTGTTGTATCATTAAATGAGTCATTAAACATTCCAACTAATATCAAAGAAATTGGAGTTGATTTAGACTATTTACCAAAACTTGTTGAAGATTCGATGAGAAGTGGGAATGTACTAATCAATCCCAGATTAACGCGTTCATCAGATGTTGAAAGCATTATCATTAACGCATATCAAGGAAGACTTAGTATATAGATTTACCCAAAGAAAAGGGGAGAACTTATGACTAAATCAAATTACAATGCTTTAATTATGAGTGATGAGGACAATGTGGCTACAGCGGTGAAAGATCTTTCTGTTGGTGATTTAGCAAAAATTCACTATAAAAATATCGATCAAGTTATAAAGGTAAAAGATAATATCCAATTCGGACATAAACTGGCACTCTGTAATGTGGAGAAAAATCGAGAGATCAAAAAATATGGTGAGCCTATAGGGATAGCAATTACTAATATTCGAAAAGGTGAGCATGTCCACATTCATAATATAGATAGTATCCGTGGGAAGGGTGAGCTAACAGACAATGAAATTTAATGGATATTTAAGAAATGACAATCATGCAGGCATTAGAAATCATTTGTTAATCTTTCCAGTGTCATTGTCAGCTACTTCAACAGCGCGTGCTATTGCTAATAAGTTGCCAGAGGCAGTCACCTTTGATAATCAAGTGGAGAATCAATTATCTGAGCAAGATATTGAACAAGTAGAAAGAACATTGGTGGGATTTGCTACACACCCTAATGTCGGCGCCACATTAATCGTAGGATTTGGTAATGAAACGTTATCAGCTGAAAGAGTGATGAAACAAGTAGAAGATACTGGGAAACCTGTCGCTCTAATAGAAATGATGAAGTCTGGTGGAATACAAGCAACGGTAGATAGAGGGATAAAGTTATGCGAAGAAATGAACAAAGAATTAGCAGTGGTGCAAAGAACGGATATTAGCATAGATGAATTAGCAATTGGAATAGAATGTGGTGGATCAGATACTACTTCAGGACTTGCTGCCAATCCTGCTGCTGGATTGGCTTCGGATTTATTGGTAGAGCATGGTGGAACAACTTTTTTATCAGAGACTCCTGAATTAATTGGTGCTGAGCATGTCCTAGCTAAAAATGCTATTAATGAAGATATAGGTAAACAAATTATTGAAACCGTTCGCATGTATGAAGAGAATTTGAAAAAGTCTGGGATGGACTTTAGAGGAGCACAGCCAAGCCCAGGAAATATTCAAGGTGGATTATCAACAATAGAAGAAAAATCGCTAGGAGCCATATATAAATCAGGTACTGCACCAATCCAAGGTGTGCTCCAATATGGCGAAAAGTTTAAAGAAAAAGGACATTATTTAATGAATTCACCAGGATATGATATCGAATCAATAACAGGAATGATAGCTGGTGGAGCTCAAATAATAATATTTACGACTGGTAGAGGGACACCAGTTGGTTCTCCGATTGCTCCCGTTATCAAAGTATGTGGTAATCCGAAAATGGCTGAAATTATGAGAGATAATATAGATATTAATGCAGGGAGAATTATCACAGGTGAGAAGACAATAAGTGAGGTAGGTCATGAATTATTTCATTATATCGTGAAAGTTGCTAACGGAGAGTTGACGAAGGCAGAAAAGTTTGGTTTTCAGGAATTTGCTATTAACAGGGTCATTCAATAGAAGAGGAAGGAGGTAAGTAGACATGCATATTCAAGGGTTTAGACGTGCAAATGGACAGATTGGGATACGGAATAGATTATTGATTTTACCTTCTGTATTATGCTCATCAAGTACTTGTGCTCAAATTGCAAATGCAATACCTGATGCCGTTTCGATTGCGAATCAAGCTGGTTGCGCACAGGTAGGAGATGATTTAATACAAACGAAAAGAACATTACAAGGATTCGGAAAAAACCCTAATGTAGGTGGAGTCTTAATCGTTGGCTTAGGGTGTGAAGGAGTAAGCCCTAAAAGTTTAGCAAATGAAATAACTAAATCAGACAAAGCAGTTGAACACCTCGTTATTCAACAAATTGGTGGTACGAGTAATACGATTGAACAGGGGATCAAAGAGGCAAATACAATAATGAACGAAATAGCTATAGTAAAAGACGATGCTTCATTAGAAGAAATAAGCATTGGAGTTATTGTAGATGATAACGTTGAAAGTGATAAGAAGAAATTAATATTGCATGCAATTTCACAAATTTCCAATTTAGTAGAGGTAGTAATCATACAAGAAGACTACAAATCTTTTTTTGATGATCCGTATTTGCTAGATTATGGTGTGCCTATCCAAAAGAAAGGTACTCATTACACACCTAGCAAATTGGGGAAAATAGCACTTATGACAGGAATGGTAGCAAGTGGTGCTCAATTATTGCTGCACTTTACCGAAGATGGTGATCCTGCTAGTTCTTCTATTTCGCCAGTAATCAAATGTTGTGTGAATAAAGATATTGCACAAATTTTTGCTGACCATATTGATTTGGATGTAAGTGAACAATTAGACAAAGGTAACACTACTATGCTAACAGATCAAATTTTAGAAATAATAGTAGATACCATTAATGGTGAAGGAACTAAATCAGAACTGTTAGGTTTAAATGACTTTGCCATTCACCGAATATTACCTAGTTTCTAATAACAGGATTAAAGGAGAATTATTGTGGAAAGTACTTCGTATATCAATGTAACAACTTCCTTTATTCATGGATTGCAAAAATATCTATCGATCAGAAAAATCCCCTTGGATCATGTAGTGGAGGTATTTGCTGGAAATGGAGAATTAGGTTTACAGCTTGGATTAAAGCCCAACCACAATGTTTCTGATCTACTCATGCATCAAGATAAGTGGTATAGGGATGAAATAAGTAGCAAATGGGAGCTGGAACCATATGGTGTAAAAAAAGAATCAGCATATCAAACGGTTTTAAGGTTTTATAAAGAAGGAGGGGATGTCCAGTTATTAATTATCGGTGCACCACCTCCTACTAATTCTTATTACTGTTCGAACTATGAAATGGCAAAAGCGCTATACTATTGTTATCATGCAGAAATGCTTTTTATTGGTGATTTATTTAGTGATGCTTTTGCTTCTCCAAAATTTTTCAACCATGTTAAGGAAGTGGAAGATGATCACTTTAAACAATATGTAGAGAGTACGTATGAAGAACGGGGTTATTTTAAAGAAAAGCATATCAAAGTAAAACCTCATTTATTGAGATTTTCTTTTTGTGAAGATGTTAATTGTGATTGTAGGGAACAGGTAAAAATTAATGCTTAAAGGATAGGTAGTACTATGAGGAGAGAGAAATATCTGCCAGACTACTGACAGATATTATGATATAAGGATATTTATCAAGAAAATTAAAGAGAGAGGGTGTCCCAAAAGCTTAACTTTTGGTGACAGCCTCTTTATTTCCTTCCAACGTCTTCTCCCCAGCCTCTAGTACTTCAATTATTCGGTCAACATCATATACACTACCTTTCCAAGTACCACCGCTTACCTTTTGTAAAGCTGCCCAAAGACGTGTATCATCCGGTAAATGATCAGACGGTTTGATAGCGGTATTGATTTGTCTGGATGCAAGAATACGAGCACCTTCTTCCGGAGTAAGCTCTTGATCTGACTGACCAACAAAGTTAATCGAACCTTCTAGATTTTTAGCATCGATTCTAACTTCTATAATATCTCCATCTTGAAGTTTGCCGATCGGTCCATCTGCTAAACCTTCTGGCCCAACATGACCAATACATGCACCTGTGGATACCCCTGAAAAACGAGCGTCGGTAATTAAGGTTACATATTTACCATAAGATAAGTGTTTTAAGGCAGAGGTAACCTGGTATGTTTCTTCCATTCCTGTACCTAAAGGTCCGCAACCGGTAAGAACCATGATATCACCTTTTTTAACTTGTTTCGTTTTGATCGCTTCAATGGCGCTTGCCTCACTGGTAAAAACTTTTGCCTCACTTTTATGGTAGTAAACTTGATTTTCGTCTAATCTTGACGGATCAATAGAGGTAGATTTAATAACTGCTCCCTCTGGTGCGATGTTGCCGGTCGGAAAAGTAACGGTAGAAGTTAATCCACGTTGTTCTGCCTTTTCTTTAGACATAATCACTTCGTCAGCATCAATTTGATCAGCTTCGTATAATTTTTCTTTCATTTTTTGACGACGTTCAGATTGTTCCCACCAATCCAAGTTTTCTTGCAGTGTGTGACCAGTAACAGTCATTACGTTCTCACGTAATAAACCTAAATCGCGAAGGTGTAACATTACTTCAGGAACTCCACCTGCCAGAAAAGCACGAATGGTTGGATGCGGAGTTGGACCATTTGGTAATACGCTTACAAGGCGTGGTGTCTCTTTATTGATTCTGTGCCAATCTTCAATAGAAGGGATCTTGCATTTTGCTGCATGCGCAATAGCCGGTATGTGTAATAATAGATTAGTAGATCCACCGAATGCAGCATGTACTACCATTGCATTATGAATCGCATCATCTGTTACGATATCTTTTGTGGTAAGTTCCTCTTCCTCCATCGCAATAATTGCTCTTGAGGATTGACGAGCCATTTCTTTCCATACTTTTTGTCCGGATGGAGCTAGTGCAGCATGAGGAACTGTCATACCTAACGCTTCGGCAACTACTTGTGCGGTAGCTGCTGTACCGAGGAATTGACATCCGCCACCAGGAGTGGCACATGCCATGCATCCTAATTCTGCAGCTTCTTCTAATGATAATTCGTCATTTGAATATCTAGCTCCGATCGTTTGAACTTTTCCTGCATCTTCTCCATAAAGAGGAGGTAATGTTACACCACCAGGTATAACAACAGTAGGCAAATCATGCATTGATACTAAGGCGATGATCATGGCTGGTAACCCTTTATCACATGTAGCTATACCGAGTACTGCATCTCGAGTTGGTAATGAACGTATTAAGCGACGATATACCATTGCGGCATCGTTACGATAAGGAAAAGAATCGAACATGCCAGTCGTACCTTGAGATCTCCCATCACAAGGATCACTGACATATGCGGCAAAAGGTATACCGGCATGCTGACTAACTTCATTAGCTGCTTCTTTCATTAGGATATCTACTTCCCAATGTCCTGTGTGGTAGCCTAATGCCAGTGGGTTACCATCCTTATCCTTTAAACCACCTTGTGTACTTAACAATAATACTTGTTTACCATCTAACATGTTTGGACTCCAGCCCATTCCAACATTTTGTGATAGTCCAAATAAATTTCCACTTGGAGATTTTCGAAGCATCTTATCCGTTAAGGGTAATTTTCCGATAGGTCCCCTAGCAACAGTTTTAATATCATAAATTTCTTCGGGATTGTGCATCAAACTATCCATTCTAACCATAAAAAAACACCTCTCCTTTTAAAGCGTTTACATCTATATAGTTTAAGTATAGAAGTTATCAGATATAGTGTCAATAATATAAAATATAGTTTTATATTATAGAACTTTACCTTTTTAAAGCGTTTACATTTATTATTGACTTTCTATTATCAGCTAGTTATAATAACAATTAATTAGCGAGTTTTATAATGATAAACATCGTTTTATTATTATAGCATACGGATAACTAAGTTTATTCATAGGATAAACTTAGTATGATAAAAATTTTACAGTAAAGGAGGGAGTGTTGTAATAGTTTTAGTTGTTTTATGTAAGCGTTGACAAATATAAAAAGGGGTTGTATTTATGTTCAACAAAAAAGCACTTTGGTTAATGTTAGTAGCATTCCTACTGATTTTTGCTGCCTGTGGACCATCTGATTCTACAGGTTCGGAGGATACAACAGGAGATACAGCTACAGAAACAGGGGATAGCGGTGAAGAAGCTGAAACGGAAGGAGAAAGTGATGGTGAACAGGTTACATTAACATTATGGCATATTGAAACAGGTCCTTCTGGAGAAGCTGTTGAGGCAGCAGTACAACGTTTTGAGGAAAACAATCCAAATGTTACAGTTGAAGTTTCACAACAAGAAAATGATCCATATAAATCTCAATTGAGTGTTGCCATGGGTGGAGGTAACCCGCCAGATGTATTCCACTCATGGGGTGGCGGTTGGCTAAAGCAATTCGTAGATTCTGATCAAGTAGTGGATATTACCGATTCTATCGATGCAGGTCTTTACAATGAAGCTGCATTGTCTGTTTCTACTTTTAATGAGAAAATCTATGGTGCGCCAGTAAGTATGGACGTAGTACCGGTTTTCTATAATAAAGACTTGTTTGAACAATACGGCTTAGAAGAACCAGAAACCTATGAGGATTTATTAAATATAGTCCAGACATTAACAGATAATGGTGTAACACCATTTGCGCTTGCTAACCAAACGAAATGGACTGGTTCTTTCTACTTAATGTATTTAGCGGAGCGAATTGGTGGACCAGAGTTATTTAATGAGGCGTTTGAACGTTCAGGACGTAAGTTTGATGACGAAGCTTATGTCGAAGCGGGGCGTAAAATTCAGGAATTAGTAGAAATGGGTGCATTTCCAGAAGGTGTTAACGGGATGAACTATGATACTGGTCAATCACGTCAAATGCTTTA
This sequence comes from Gracilibacillus sp. D59, assembly GCF_052246695.1. NCBI lineage: Bacteria > Bacillati > Bacillota > Bacilli > Caryophanales > Bacillaceae > Gracilibacillus > Gracilibacillus sp. D59. The sequence goes on from NZ_JBQQCK010000007.1 coordinate 97,002, forward strand.
TACAGAAAGTGCAGCCATGATGACAATGGGTGGATGGCTAGTAAACAACGTACGTGATGAGATGCCAGAGTTTGAAGATAAATTAGGTTTCTTCTTATTCCCATCTGTTGAAGGGGGAAAAGGTGCGAAAAACCATGTAGTTGGTGGTGTATCTCCAGTATTTTCGGTTGCTAAGCAATCAAAACATCCGGAACTAGCCACTAAGTTAGTGAACGAACTAGCTAGCTTGGAAACGGCAACAGCAATGGCTAACAATGCTGGATCTATCTCTGCTGTAAATGGCGTGGAATATGAAGATCCATATATTCAGGAGATGAGTAAAGTATTAGAAAGCTCGGAAGCGATGCAAACATACTATGACCAAACATTGCCTCCAGAATTAGCACAGGTACACTTAGATACAACCCAAGCTTTATTTGGATTGTCGACAACTCCAGAAGAAGCGATGGCTGAAGTAGAAGCATCTGCTAAAAAAGTATTAGAAGAATAATAGTCGTTTGAGGACTACATTAAGGAGTATCTTTGATGTAGTTCTCTAATTATTAACCAGGTGGTGATTGGTATGAATAGGTCACAAGAAATAAGTTTAGATACGGTTCGTAGTGTTCGTAAAAAAAGGAGAAATAAAGATACATGGGCAATCATCGGATTTATTGCTCCGGCATTTATTATTTATGGTGTCTACGTCATCTATTCAATCTTTATGACATTCTATTACAGTATGTTTAACTGGACGGGTATTGATGCCAATATGGATTTCCTAGGGTTAGAAAATTATGTCCGCTTATTTCAGGATGGTGTGTTTTGGACATCGATTCAGAATAATTTTCTGCTAGTAATTGCGTCACTATTAACACAGCTGCCAGTTGGTTTAATTATGGCGCTATTACTCTTTAGTCCAATTAAAGGAATGCGATTATTTAGATCGGTTTATTTTATGCCGTTTCTAATGTCAACAGTAGCGATCGGTATTCTCTTTATCTTTATTTATGAAGGTAATTACGGTCTATTAAATGCCATATTGGGAGCAATTGGTTTAGAATCCTTGCAAACTGCATGGATTGGCAAAGAAAGCACCGCTATTTGGGCAGTTATTGCAACCGTTTGTTGGCAGTTTGCACCGTTTTATATGATCCTTTTCAGAGCAACCATTGTTGGCATACCGGAAGAATTATATGAAGCGGCTGATATTGATGGAGCAAGCGGATGGCAAAGGTTTAAAAACATTACGTTACCATTATTAATGCCAATTATTATTACGTCTGCAATTTTATCTGTGATAGGATCATTAAAATATTTTGATCTGATATATGTCATGACTGGTGGTGGACCGAACAATTCTACGGAGTTAATGGCCACGTATATGTATAAACAAACGTTTACCAACTTTAATATGGGTTATGGCAGTAGTATTTCCTTTTCGATGTTTATCATCGCCTTTATTGTCACGGTCTTCATTTTATTAGGTGACAGATCCAGAAGGGGGAATGAATAATGATAAGAGTGATAAAAGGTATTCCGTTGTATCTGTTAGCGATTGCCATTCTAATTGTTACCGGTCTTCCATTTTTGATCATGCTTCTAACGTCATTTAAAGGTCAAATGGAATTCATGACCTCACCATGGTCTATTCCGGAAAGTTTTTCGTTGGACAATTACAGACTTTTAGTAGAACTTGAGTTTTTTGGCTATTTTCTGAACAGTTTAATTGTAGCTGTTGTTTCGGTAGTCATTGTAATTATTATTTCTGCGATGGCTAGTTATCCATTAGCAAGGTTAAAATTCCGATTGAACAGACCCATTTTTATTTTGTTTATGGTTGGGATGATGATACCGATTCATACTACACTTGTTCCCATTTTTATCTTAACAAACAAAATTGGATTGTATGATTCTTTATTTGGTTTGATTGGTCCTTATATCGCATTCGCACTGCCGATATCTGTTGTCATATTCACGCAGTTTATGCGAGATATACCTAAAGAATTGGAAGAATCCGCTAAAATCGATGGTTGTAGTCATTTAAGACTGTTCTGGAATATCATTTTTCCTTTGCTGACACCAGCTGTAGCAACAGTTGCTATTTACAATTTTATTCATATTTGGAATGAATTTATCTTTGCTTTAGTATTAACGAATTCCAGTCAAAATGCTACGCTACCAATTGGTTTGCGAGAATTTTACGGTGAATTTTCGGTTAATATTCCTGGGATAATGGCAGCCCTTACACTTGGAAGTCTGCCCCTTTTATTGGTATACTTTATAGCACAAGAAAAAATAGTAACAGGACTTGCAGCAGGTTCTGTGAAAGGTTAAGGAGGTAAAGGAATGAAAACGATAACAAATCCGGTATTACCAGGCTATCATCCTGATCCATCTATTGTAAGAGTGGAAAATGATTATTATATGGCGGTTTCCACTTTTGAGTGGTTTCCTGGTGTGCAAATCTATCATTCTAAAGATCTAGTGAATTGGGAACTGTCAGGTTATCCGTTAACAAGATCATCCCAATTAAATATGTTGGGTAACGTGAACTCTGGAGGGGTTTGGGCACCATGCTTATCCTATTCGGAGGGTGTTTTTTATCTGATCTACACCGATGTAAAAAGCAGACAGGGTGCCTTTAAAGATACCCATAACTATTTAGTGACAGCTGAAAATATCGAGGGGCCATGGTCAGAGCCTGTTTATCTCAACAGCAGTGGTTTTGATCCTTCCCTTTTTCATGATGAGGATGGCAGGAAATGGCTCGTCAATATGATATGGGACCATCGTAAAGGAACCAATTCATTCGCAGGAATTGCCTTACAGGAATATTCGCCTACAGAGCAAAAATTAGTTGGTCCAATTAAGAATATTTTCAAAGGAACAGAACTAGGATTAACAGAGGCACCACATTTATATAAAAGAAACGGCTACTATTATTTATTAACAGCTGAAGGTGGGACCTGGTATACCCATGCAGCAACGGTAGCACGATCAAAATCGATTGATGGTCCGTATGAAGTCGATCCTACCAATCCGATTCTTACTTCTGACAAATCGAAAGAAGATCAACTGCAAAAAGCGGGTCATGGTTGTTTTGTCGAGACGCAAAATGGTGAATGGTATATTGCCCATTTATGTGGACGCCCTGTTATCGATGACAAATGTATTTTGGGAAGAGAAACGGCTATTCAGAAATGTTATTGGACAGATGATGGTTGGATCAGAGTAGTAGATGGACCTAACCCAAGTATGACAGTTGAAGCTCCGGATTTGCCAGAATTTAATGCGGAGAAACTGCCAGACTATGATGATTTTAATCAAACCAATCTATTAAAATATTGGAATTCACTCAGACGAACTTTTGATGGGGATTGGTTTTCCTTAACTGATAGACCGGGTTATTTACGTTTATATGGAGAAGAATCAGTAAGTTCGTTCCATCGACAAAGTATGTTGATGAGAAGATTAGAACATTTCGATGTGGAATTCGAGACAAAAATAGACTTCAATCCAGAGCACTTTCAACAAATGGCTGGCTTAATGATTTATTATGACACCAATGATCATGTCTATTTACGTGTAACTGACCATGAGGAGCATGGTAAATGTTTAGGTATTATTGAAACAAAATACGGCAAATATGATGAGTTATTAGAGCAAGATGTAGCCATACCGGAAGATAAGGAAATATACTTGAAAGCTGTGATTAATCATCACCTTTTACAATTCTTTTACGCAACAGAAGAAGGGAAATGGCAAGCAATTGGCGAACAAATAGATATAGGGCATCTTTCGGATGATGACGCTGAATATATCCGCTTTACGGGAACCTTCGTTGGGATGGCAGCACAGGATTTAAGTGGTCAGCATAAACATGCTGATTTCGATTATTTTCACTATCAAATAATAGATAACAATCAATAATGGAGGGATAGTCATGAAGAGAGCACTGATTTTTCAAGGTGGTTGGCAAGGGCATGAGCCAGAAGAAGTAGCAGGTATTTTAGGCGGAATTCTTGAAGAAGAAGGATTCGCCGTTAAAATAACTGATACATTAACGACATTACAAGAAGATGATTTAACACAATATGATTTGATCGTTCCAAACTGGACACAAGGAACAATTGAAAAAGAACAACTGCAGCCATTACTAGACGCGGTAGCCCAAGGTACAGGGCTAGCCGGCTTACATGGTGGAATGGGAGACTCTTTCCGTTGGGAGGTCGATTATCAATTTATGGTCGGCGGTCAATGGGTAGCACATCCGGGTAATGATGGTGTTTCTTATCAAGTACATATTGTAGATCCGGATCACCCGTTAACAGAAGGTATGGAGGATTTTACGGTAGTATCTGAACAGTATTATATGCATGTTGATCCAGCTGTGAACGTCCATGTGACAACACGTTTTCCGGTAGCAGAGGGGCCATATCAAACAAATGGAGAAGTGGATATGCCTGTTGTCTGGACGAAGAAATGGGGAGAAGGAAAAGTGTACTATTGTGGTTTAGGACATGTAGCAGAAATAGTTCGGATGCCACAAGTGATGAAATTAATGAGAAAAGGAATGACCTGGGCAAGCAGGTAAAGGGGGAAATCAACATGAAAGTTGGAATTATAGGCTGTGGCAATATTAGTCGGATCTATTTACAAAATGCATCAAGGTTTGGCAATTATGAGATAGATGCAGTAGCGGATATCGTTAGGGAACGGGCAGAAGAGCGTGCACAGGAATTTAGCATTGCTAAGGCATACACAACAGAAGAGTTGTTAGCTGACCCGGAAATCGAGCTAGTAATTAATTTAACGATTCCGGCTGTGCATGCGGAAATTGCAATTCAGGCATTAGAGAATGGTAAGCATGTTTATGGTGAAAAGCCATTAGCGGTTAGTCGTGAAGACGGTAAACGGATGTTGGAAGTGGCAAAAGAAAAAGGGTTATATATTGGTAATGCACCGGATACTTTTTTAGGTGGTGGTATCCAGACCTCACGTAAATTAATCGATGACGGCTGGATCGGCCAGCCTATTTCTGCTACAGCATTCATGATGATTCCGGGACATGAAAGTTGGCATCCAGACGCTACCTTTTATTATCAAGAAGGTGGAGGTCCGATGTTTGATATGGGGCCATACTATTTAACGGCGCTTATTAATCTAATGGGACCAGTATCCCGTATTACTGGATCGGCTCAAATGACATATAAGGAAAGAATGATCACAAGTGAACCGAATTACGGTAAAAAAATTCAAGTAGAAGTTCCGACACAAATTAATGGTGTGCTTGATTTTGAATCGGGTGCAGTTGCTTCTATTATTACGAGTTTTGATACGTGGCATCACCAATTGCCGAAAATTGAAATCTACGGAACAGAGGGAACAATTTCCGTGCCAGACCCGAATACATTTGGAGGTCCAGTATATGTAAGAAGAAAAGGGCATCAAGAATGGTCGGAAATACCACTGACACATGGATTTAGTGACAATAGCCGTGGTTTAGGTGTCGCTGAAATGATTGATGCCATCGAGCAAAAACGAACAGCAAGAACAGATGGAGAGCTGGCCTTCCATGTATTGGACATTATGCATGGAGTCCATGAAGCATCACGAGATAGTAAACATTATGTGTTAGCAAGCAGCTGTCAGCAGCCCGAACCATTACCAATAGGCATCGATGAAGCATTTTTCCAACCAAAAGAGAAAGACGTACAAGTAAAGTGAGAATTTGATTCTTTTGACTGATCGAACCTTGATTCAATGTATTTTTAAGGTATTCGCACAGTCTTTTGGGTGGTGAATCCCGATAAAAAGAATTTATAAGGCATTCGCACAGTCTTTTGGGTGGTGAATCCCGATAAAATGAATTTATAAGGTATTCGCACTGTTTTTTGGGTGGTGAATCCCGATAAAAGTATTTTTGCGAATAAGAATGGAGTAAGAACGGGCTTATGTCCGATAAAAAAATTAATTTAATGAGGTGAATGGAATGAAGTTAGGTGTATTTGCTGTTTTGTTTGGTGATAAGTCATTAGAAGAAGCGCTTGATCAAGTGAAAGATGCGGGATTAGAAGCTGTCGAAATTGGTGCAGGTGGTTATCCGGGAAATACGCACTGTAACCCAGAGGAGCTTTTAGCAGATGAAGCAAAATTACAGGCCTTTCAACAAGCTTTTACCGAAAGAAATATCGAAATTAGTGCGCTTAGCTGCCATGGTAATCCATTACATCCAAATAAGAATATTTCCAATCAGCACCACAAGCAGTTTGAAGACACGGTGTTATTAGCGGAGAAAATCGGTGTTGATACAGTTGTCACATTCTCTGGTTGTCCAGGAGAGTCAGAGTATTCCAAGAATCCGGTTTGGGTGACAGCTGCTTGGCCGGATGATCATCCGGAGGTCTTAGAATGGCAATGGCAAGAAAAAGTCATTCCATACTGGAAAGAACAAAATGACTTTGTGGCAAAACATAATGTCCGCATCGCGATCGAACCACATCCGGGATTCGTCGTATTTAATAATGAAACCGCTTTGAAGCTTCGGGATGCATGTGGTAAAAACATTGGTGTCAATTTTGATCCAAGTCATTTATACTGGCAGCAAATGGACCCTGTCGTAAGTATTAAAGAGCTTGGAGAGCATGATGCCTTGTTCCATTTCCATGCAAAAGATACAGCGATCGATCCACAAAACACAGCAGCGAATGGTGTTTTGGATACGAAACCATATAGTGATGAATTAAATCGTTCCTGGATTTTCCGTACTGTAGGCTATGGCCATGGTGAAGAAGAATGGAAAAGAATTATTAGTGCCTTACAGCTGATCGGTTATCAAGGGGCGGTAAGTATTGAACATGAAGACAGTTTGATGTCTGTTGAAGAAGGGTTCCAGAAAGCCGTTGCAGTACTGAAAAATGCTTTAATTAAAGAAAAGGTTGGTGAAATGTGGTGGGCGTAAACCAAAAAGTCAGAATTGGTATGATTGGTTATCAATTTATGGGAAAAGCGCATAGCCATGCCTATCGTGATTTACCATTTTATTTTGATAATCCGCTCGTACCGGAATTAAAGGTAATTACTGGTCGAAATGAAGAAGCAGTTAAAGAAGCTCAGGAGAAAATGGGCTGGGAAAGCTATGAAACGGATTGGCAAAAGGTAATAGAAAGAGACGATATTGATGTAATTGATATCGTAACTCCGAACCATACTCATGCAGAGATTGCGATTGCTGCAGCAAAGGCAGGAAAACACATTATTACCGAGAAACCATTGGCATTAACTGTAGAGGAAGCAAAGGAAATGTTTCAAGCAGTTAAAGAAAATGGTGTAAAACATATGATTTGCCATAATTATCGCTTTGCACCAGCTGTTCAATATGCCAAAAAATTAATCGAAGACGGTAAAATAGGCCGTGTCTATCATTATCGAGCCAACTATTTACAAGATTTTATTATGGATCCGAACTTCCCACTTGTATGGAGACTGAAAAAAGAAGTATCAGGATCTGGTGCTTTAGGTGATATCGGTGCACACAGTATTGACCTTGCTCGCTTTTTAATTGGCGAATTTTCAGAAGTAACCGGTACAATGGAAACATTTATCAAACAACGCCCAGTTGGGGAAATGACTGGCGGTCTCAGTGCCAAAGGGGATGCAAATGAAATGGGTGAAGTAACCGTTGATGATGCTGTTGCCTTTATTGCCCGCTTTGAAAATGGTGCATTAGGTACATTTGAAGCAACCCGTTTTGCTGGAGGAAATCGAAATAAAAATAAATTTGAGATTAACGGTGAAAGAGGTTCAATCCGCTGGGATATGGAAAATATGAACAATTTAGAAGTCTACTTTGCCGATGATGAAGAAGGTACGCAAGGCTTCCGGTTGATCAATTGTACAGAGGAAGTCCATCCTTATGCAGGAGCATATTGGCCACCGGGGCATATTATTGGGTATGAGCATACGTTTATCCATTTAATTGATGAATTTTTCCGTGGTATCGCGGAAGATTATCAACCAGCTCCAAACTTTGACGATGGAGTGAAAAACCAAATCGTCTTAGAGGCAGTAGAAAAATCAGCAGAAACCAAATCATGGGTATTGATAGATAAGTAAACTTTAAAGTGTAGTCTTATAATAACCCACCACGTAATGTAAATGAAATCAGTGCTACTTTATTGACACCCTAATAAAATAGCAAGTTATGTAACAAATTAAATAATTTGTAATCGATTATTTGTTACGGAGTGGAAGCACTGGTGCTTATCGGGTGGTGACAAGGACTACCCGAGTTTTATTGAATAAGAAAAAAGGTAGAGCGGCTTTTCAGTCGTTCTACCTTTTTGGCTTATTTCTATTTCTATGATTGGAGAGTTATTTGTTATAGGTCAACACATATTCTTGAATATCTGTGTTGTAGTAGCCTTCACTGTACTCAGTCAGGTTTCCATTCTCATCATAGGAATAACGCATTCGCTTTAATAAAGGCTTGCTTGGATCTAATTTAAGTAATTCTTCCACTTCGGTAGGAGCGATAGTAACAGCAAAGTTATCGGTGAATTTCTCCAGATGGATGCCTTGTTGTTCTATTAATTGATATAAGGATCGATCCTGGATGTTTTCCTGTAGGATGTCTCCCATAGCTGTTGTTAAATAATGCGTATAGTAAATGTATGGTTTGTCATCTAGATGATAAAGGCGCTTCATACATATGCATTTCTCTCCAAATAAGGAATAGAGTTTGGAGCCTTTTTCGTTGCTTATTTCCTTGTGTTCAATAAGCTGTTTATAAAGTTGGTGTCCAGTCTCTACTAAATATTCGGTAAACAGTTTCCCCTTGGAAAGCTTGGAGGTGGAAGTGTTTCGTATTACCTTTGTACCTTTTCCACTCCTTTTTTCGAGGAATCCTTCTTGAACGAGTTCTTCTATGGCTTTGCGGACGGTGATTTTACTTACGCCGAATTCCTCTTCTATCTGTGGCTCTGCGGGTATGTTTGCATCGATTGCATAAATACCGTGTAAGATTCTATCTTTTAATATGTCTTTTATTTGTGTATATAACGTTCCTTTTTTACGTGATATTTTCAAATGTATTCAACTACCTTTCGACATCCCTAATGCCTTCTCCCATCGCTTGGAAGATAGCATTTTCAGAAAGTAAGGGGGAATCCCCTATAATTGTATGGGCAAGAGCTGCTGCACTGACAGCAAAGTCTACCATTTGTTGGCTATGATACCCATGTAACTCCCCATGTATGATACCAGAGGAATATGCATCACCAGAGCCGATTCGATCTAGGACAGAAAAGCTCCTCTCTTTGGAAAAGGTGAAGCTATTATTTTTGTATAGATAGCCTCGTAAGGAGTGGGTCTGGTCAGTATGAATGGTTCGGTGTGTTCCAGCAATAATCGCTATCTGGAAGTGGCTGGCTATAGTTGGTAGGAGATCGGTTAGCTGTTTTTCTCTATCTATCTCCTCAGTTTCCATCCCTAATGTAAGTAGGGCGTCTTTCTCATTCATGAACACAATATCTGCTAGGTGGAGCATTTCCTTGTAATGTGCTCTTGCTGCTTCATATCCACTTTCTCCCCATAGGGAAGGGCGGTAGTTACAATCAAAGACAACAAGACACCCATTTTCTTTTGCCGTTTTAGCAAAGTTCTTCATCTGACTACGAATCGAGTCGTTCATTGCTAATGTGATTCCACAAAAGTGAATGACATCGACTGCTTTAGAGATTCGGTTAAAATCATACAAATCAGTAGGAGCCTTATTAAAGCTACTTTCTAGTCGATTCGAATAGGTAACGCGACTAGCTCTGGCACCGAATCCATTCTCTAAGAAGTACATACCGATATAAGCTCCGTAACGATTTATCCATGTAGACGTAATTCCCAGTTTGTGAAGGGAACTGGTAGCTGCATCACCGACTGGATTATCTGGTATTGTTGATACGAGATATGTATCGTGACCTAAATGAGATAAGGCAGCAGCAACATTTACCCCTGTACCGGAAAAGGAATAATTAAAGCTACTTGCTTGAGACAAAAGCTCATAGCCCGGTACTTGCAGGCGCATCATTATTTCACCAAATGCCGCTATTTGGTTACCCATGGTTATCTACCAACTTTTTGATTATCAAAAGAAGTTCGCGTACATCAGCCACATTTGTTTCTCCAGTATTTTTATCAATAATAGAAGAGTACACATGTGGGATCACTTGCGGCACGTTCGCTTGTAAGGCTATCTGTACAATGGGTTCAAAATTACCTTTGTCAATGCCGCCGGTAGGCTCTAAAGCAAATTGTTCTTCGCCACATGCTTTTGCTACCGCTCGGTACTCCTCTTCACTGCTCAATCCTTTCATTGGAAAGTACTTCAACGCATTCCCTCCCATATCACGGATAAGTGCAATTGCTGATTTTATTGGAACAATCGCTTGTTCTGTTGTCTCACTGCTGATAGGGCCTGTAGAAATATTGACATAGCCAACCTTACCAGATGGTGAAACTAGACTGTTAATCCAGCTCTCCTTTTTTTCTAAGTTTGATCGAGTGGCGCCAACAGCAGGGAAGACTTGGTTGATATGACTACCAGGATAATGCTTGGCAATTTCGGCTACAATGGCAGCTTGGCGATTGTTACCCGCTCCTAACCCGATGGAAACCGCATCATCTATTTCTTGCCCGTAGGCTTTCATAGCTGTAACGGCTTTCTCGACAGTTGGATAATCCTTTGAGAGTACGCCGACTAATACAAACCCTTCTGCGGCCTCGAATACATCCTTGGCATTTTGGATCGTGTTAGCTAACACATTTAGTCCAACTCTATTTTTATAAAAACGTTCAGTGATTGCTGGCATGTTCGTTACCTCCTAATAACGCATGTAATTGAGAGGTGATCACAGAGATATCATCATGCTTCAAGGGACGTGGGTCGATATCAAAATAGCCTTGCTTACTTCCGTAATCACGGGTGTAGATAGCAATGTCACCTTCGCGAAGCTGTGTCGTAATCGCTTCTGCTGTTATGGTGGCTTCTTCTGCATTTATTTGTACCCTTGCACGGAAAATCGCTCTTCCTGCTTCGTCTTGGACAATCGATACATGGACCCCTTGGAGCTCGTTTAATCCCATTAAATGTTGCAAGCTTGCTTTTTCCTGTTCACTCGTATCTTCCTTGTTGCTATACTCATCCAGTGCTTGCATTAATCCGAAGCTTGTTTCCTTTCCGACTTTCATACTTCTTCCGATTCCATTTAGTTGTTGCTTTACCCATTCGATATAGGTTCGTTTTCCGCCGACAATACCTGATGTAGGTCCTTCGATTGCTTTGGAACCGCTGTAGATAGCGAGGTCGGAATAATTTACGTATTTTTGAAGATCTCCCTCAGCTGCCGCATCGACAATTAGTGGAATCTGGTTTTGTTGAGCTATCTCCCAAGCTTCCTCGACAGAAATCATATTTTTTTGTACGGCATGGTGTGATTTCACATAAAGAATAGCGGCTGTTTTTTCGGTAATCGCTTCTCTGATATGCTCGGCACGTCCTTCGTTTGCAAAGCCAACTTCTACAAGTTTGCCACCACCTAAATAAACCATCGTTTCGACTGGGGCACCATATTGCACATTATGTCCTTTAAGCATGATAATCTCATTTTCAGGAATAGTATCTTGGTGTAGGCGTAAGCTTTTGCGTTGGTTCCCCTTCGTGACCATTGCCGCCACAGAGAGTGCAATCCCGCTTGAAGCTGAATTGACGATGACAGCTGCCTCAGAACTAAGCGTTTTTGCAACATAATCACCAGCTTTATTGACTAGATCTGCAATCTCTACATAATTTTGCCCGCCTTGTTTCATGGCATCCATAACCGTGTCAGTTGGGGCAGAAACGCCAAGTATACTCATTCTTCCACTCGCATTAATGACTCGTTTAAGTCCGTACTTCGCATGTAAGGAATTCTCCATTTACGACCACTCCTTTAGGCATAATACTTTTACTTGCTTGACGCTCATTTCCTTCTGAATCGATTAGTGTAATGGCTTTATCTTCGACATTAAATAAAGTCAGGTTTGCCGTATCGCCAACCTTCATTCGACCTAGCTCTGGTTTGTTAAGCCATCTAGCAGCTTGAACAGTTACGGCATCGATAATTTCCTCTAATGAATAACCTAAGTAGAGGAACTTAGATAACACATTGGCTAAGCTATAGACTGGTCCGTGTAGTCGGTTGTTTTTATAGATATCGGTACTAATGGTTTGAAAGGGAATGTCATGTTTCTTCCCTAGTTCAGCCACTGGAAACGAAAAGCTTGCAGACCCATGGCCAACATCGAAATGCACACCACGTTCTATAGCATCCATTACTTCAGGTAGTGGATATCCTTGTTCATCAAAAAGGTTGTTCGCTTTTCCGTTCAGGTAATGCGTCAAGATGTCGTGTTCTTGTAATAGTGGCAGAATGTCTGTGATTGCTGGTGGACCCGATCCGATATGAACCATTAGTGGTAGCTTGGTTTCTTTGGAAAATTGTCTTGCAACCTGTAACGGTTCTATCCCATTTTCACCAACTACACTTTTACTGATTCTTGCTTTAAGTCCTACAATTTTGTCCCGATGGGTAGTGACTGCCTCTTTCACTTTCTTCTCATTTATCCAGTCTTTATTAGACAGTTCATTAACGCGCTTTAACCCTATCTGAGAAATATTTAAGAAAGCGAATAGATTTGTTTTGTAAGAGAGACTAGTAGTTATTAAATCTGCTATTCTATCCGCACCGCAGCTCCCTGCATCTACGATGGTTGTTACTCCTTGTGCTACGCCAATCGCATCGATTTGATCTCCATACGGTTCAAATTCAGGAAAGGCATGGACATGCAGGTCAATCCAACCACTGGAAATATAGGTGCCACTCATATCATATATCTGTTGTCCTTGTCCATGGCCGGCGGTTGTTATCTGATAAATTTTCCCGTATTCAATCACCAAATCGATTTCTTCTTCAGAGATCCGTTTTACGTTACGTAATACGAAACGATTATCCATTTTATCCCCCCTTGTGCTTTTTCTATTTGTCTACTATTCTAGAAAGTAGCTGCATAGTAAACATTATGATGTTATAATGTTATTGTACCATAATGAAAAGGAAACATTATAATGTTTTTATAATTTTTGTTGCTTTTTTGATATTTGCAGTTGATAGTGACCAATTTTCTGCATGCGGTGTAAAATCAGAAATGTCGTTTCAAAGTCCTATGGGAAAGGAAAAGTTTAAAGTAAAGCGTTCTATATGGAAAGCGAGTATTTTTTCAACAGCGTTGGTTAGCTAATCTTTTAAAAGGATAAGAGGAAGTCACGCTGAAATTACGTCATAGTTTATAGCTTTTATATCAAAGCAATCACCTTTATCAAAAGAGAACATAATGTTAGAGTAAAGCGTCGATAAAAAATGAAAGCCTTTACAAATGTGGTAAGTAACTTAACAGGTTGATTGACAGACAGAGGGTAGTTCCATAACATGATAAGAATATAATTTGATAGATGCGATAATAACAAGACATAGAATAGTAATCATACAATTCAATCTTATAATCGGAGCGATTTATATGAAGCGTTGGTTTCGTAGTTCTTTGCAAAATCAGTTGACTGTGTTTATGTTACTTGCTGTATTGCTGCCAATTTGCTTACTCGGAGGATTCTCCTATTTTACAGCGGTGCATCTTTCAAAAGAGCGAGCAACCATTTCTAGTCAGAGCTCGTTGAAGCAACTAGAGACCTCACTCGAATTTATTATTAATGATGTAAACAACATGTCCATCTTTTTGATTGGTAATCAAACCATTCAACGCTATTTAAAAGAAGGAGAGGCATCTGTTGGACAGCGGCGCGATATTTATGGTTTTATTTCTAACTTAACGATGTCCAAGCCTTATATAGCTAACATTATTATTAAACCTCTCAATGACAACGAGGACATTTCTACTTATCCAATATTAAAGGACAGTGATGGCAGCACCGATTATAGCAGTAATGATAAATGGGCATCCACGCGATACTTTAGTCAGACCTCTATTGAATCTCAAGAGGTTATATCTCTAATTAGGCCAATCAGAAGTACGGATCAATATGAAATAATAGGTCACTTATCTATTATTTTAGATCAACAATTCATAGAAGAACAGCTAGAATCTATTGGGTTTGAATGGGATGTATCCGTTTTATTAATGAGTGAAAGTTCTGTGTTGGCGGGTAATCACGGTGAATTAAGTGATTATTTCTTGCTGAAGAACGTTTATCCTTTAGTGAACAAAAGAGGGGAGAAGGGGATTACAACACAGACGATTAATGGGGAAGAAAGTACGGTACTATCGACTGATTTGTCTGAAGTTGGCTGGAAGCTAGTTGGGATCATACCGTTTCATCAATATAGTGCGCAAAATAGTTATTTTCTAGCACTAACTTTTCTAGCGGTGGGAGTAGCTAGTTTGTTAGTCTTTGGACTTGTCCTATTTTTAGTTAGAAAAGTAATTGGCCCATTATCGACATTATCTACTGCACTAGCGACTTCTCAGCCGGAGAAGGGAATTAAACCACTGCCAGCCCATTCAGAGGATGAGGTGGGCAAGCTTATTGAGAGTTATAACAAATTAAATAATCGAATTCGTTTATTAATGGAGCAAATTAAGAAAAGTGAATCCAATAAGAGAAAAGTAGATTTGCAGGCTTTGCAAGCACAGATAAATCCGCACTTTTTATATAATACACTGGCTTCTATCCATTGGATGGCATTGACATCAAAAGATAAAGGGATTTCACAAATGGTATCATCATTGAGCAGTTTCCTCAGGTTTAGTTTAAATAAAGGTAGTGAGTACTGTACATTAGAGCAAGAGTTTGCTCACTTAGATAATTATGTGAGCATCCAAAAGATTCGATATCCGAAAGCCTTTCAATTAACGGTCTCCATCCATGAGGAGGTCAAGCAACTTTATATGCTGAAGCTCGTGTTCCAGCCGTTTATTGAAAATAGTATTTTGCATGGACTTTTGCCAAATAGTGAAAAGCAAGGTGAGATTAACGTGGCAGGAAAATGGGAACCACCTAACCTGCATGTCACGATATCCGATAATGGTGTGGGTATGTCTAGGGAAATGGTCGAACAACTGAATAATCAATTTTTAATCGATACGAAAGGGGAAGAGGTTGTTGGAAGGCATTATGGATTACGTAATGTAAATCTTCGACTCCTGTTACATTATGGAACCTCAGCTAGGCTCCGCATTTCTAGTAAACCGAATGAAGGAACGATGGTAAGCTTCACTATACCGTTAGAGAGAAGGTGAAAAGAGTGAGAGTTCTTATTGTAGATGATGAAATTATTATTCGAGAAGGTCTTTGTCAAGTAGTACCTTGGAGTGAACATGGTTTTCAACTGTTAGAACCAGCCGTATCTGCTGAAGAAGCAATGGAAGTAATTCGTGATACATGTCCAGATATTATTATTACGGATATACGGATGAATGGGAAGAGTGGGCTGGATTTAGCTGCGTATGTTTCAGGTCAGAGACTACCCATTGAGGTGATCTTGCTGACAGGGTATGATGAGTTTTCCTATGCCCAGGAAGCACTACGTCAGGGTGTCAGTGATTATCTACTAAAAGCAAGTGAGCCAGATGCAATTTTACATGCGGTGATGAGGGCAAGAGATAGGCTTACTGATACAAAGGAACATGTACAATGGAAGCAATGGGAACACGATCGACTTATTCTTTCATTAACAAAAAAAATAGTTGCGGACAAATTTCAGCAAGAAGATATGGACCAGTTAATTGAGCTAATTCCTGAACTACAAGAATCTGCCCTTCAAGTTATTATGAGTGATAGGTCATTGCCGCTAACAGAGCTTAAGAAGAAAGAGGAGCTTTGGAATAAATATATATTTGGTAAATGGCTGAATATAAATGATAGATTAACCATTATTGTTCGCCGAGATTCCCGATTAGAAGATGAATACTTATTACAAATGGCCGCCAAAAAAATTACCCCATCATTAGAAAAGCCTATGTTATTAGGTACTGTGGTTTCGTCAATAAGCAATCTTTCAGCATCCTATCAAAAGGCAAAATCATTACTTTTATACGAATGGCTTTTACCGGATAACAAAATTATTAGCGCAAAAGAGATTCTAGAAAGAGATGGCATCGCACATACGGAGAATATGAAGGATTATGAAGATAGGTTATTTCATTGCATGAATACAGGGGGCTATCAGGAGTTAACGCGTTTATTAGAGGAACTTGTTACTTGGTTATTTTCCCATCCACATGCAACTCCAGGTTCTATTCAATTGTATGTCCAAACATTGTTTATATCTATGCTTCGATTTGTGAATAGGGTGGCATCTTCCGTTGGGAAACGTACTATTAATTATAAATCACTCCATCCTCCGGGCGAATGGTTTCCTTTTTATCAGGATAGGTTGATTCCATCTTTCCTAAACGTGATGGATGACTATCGGGACCTGGTGGATCGACAAAGTAACTATGTACAAATGGCAATTCTTTATATAGAAAATAGATTGAATAAGCAGCTATCCTTACAGGAGGTAGCCAATCATGTCCATGTTAATCCGAGTTATTTAAGTGAGATGCTTCGAAAAGAAACCGGCACCTCCTATGTGGAGTTGATCACGCAATTACGAATGAAAAAAGCAGAGGAGCTATTGATTCATACACCTGCAAAAGTAAAGGAAGTCTCTAACCAAGTAGGCTATGCTGATTGGAAATATTTCACTTCACAATTTAAAAAACATACGGGAGAAACGCCAACACAATATCGGAGACGTTTGAAAACTGATGTGAATTAAGCATCAGTTTTTCTTATTTCTGAAAAGTCAGACTCCTTCTACCCTTAATCTGTGATTTGTCCCCTTATGAAAATTCACGACGTTTATTATAATTTAATTAGATTAACTGAGGAGGTAATTTAGATGAAACGGGTGTTAGCATTAGTAGGAATTTTTTTATTATTTGTATTAGCGGCATGTGGTAATGACGGTGGAGAGCAAGAAGCAAGCGGCAATGAAAGTAATTCTGATTCCACAGAAAAGACAAGTATATCTATTTGGCATAACTTTGCTGGGGATGACCTTCGAGCGAGAGAGGTACGAGATATGATTGCGCAGTTTCAGGAGGAACACCCTGATATAAAGGTGGAGGAAGAAGCGATACCTGTCGATGGCTACCGTCAACGAATAAGTACAGTAGCAGCTGCAGATGAATTACCAGACGTATTCTTAACATATCCAGGAAGTTTTACTGATGAATTTCAGGAAGGTGAATTAGTTCAACCAATTACTCCCCTCTTAGAGGAGTATCCTGAATGGAAAGAAGCATTTTTACCTGGTGCGCTAGATGTTTACGATTATGATGGAGAAATATATTCAGCCCCAGTTGCTATGTCATCTACATCTTATCTCTATTACAATAAGCAATTATTTGAAGAAAATAATCTAGAAGTACCGAAAACATGGGATGAATTGATGGAAGTAATAGATGTATTTAATGAACAAGACATTACACCATTAGCAATGGGGAATCAAGCTCCATGGGTAGCGCAATCTACAACATTTGGTGCTATTGCAGATCGTGTGACTGGTACGGAATGGTTCATGAATGCTGTTGCACAGGACGGTGCCTCTTTTACTGACCCAATCTTTATTGAAGCGCTTGGGTACTTTAAACAACTAGTTGATGCGAACGCTTTCCAAGAAGGTGCGAATAGTATTGATAATACGCAAGCTGAGCAATACTTTGCTCAAGGAAATGCAGCTATGATGATCAATGGATCATGGACCATTAGTAGTTTGGCTAGTTCTGCTTCTGAAGACACATTAGCGAATATTGGTGTAACGGTTGTCCCAAGTATCGAAGAAGGGGAAGGACGCGCGAACACCATTACAGGCGGACCTGGTGGTGGATATTTGCTAAATAGTAAGGTAGAAGGTACAGAAAAAGATGCAGCACTTGAGCTGATTTATGCACTAAGTAATGCAGAAGCACAGAAAAGAATCGCTGAAAGTAATTCCATGGTTATGTATGATGTGGATATTGATAAAGAAAAGGTAAGTCCACTATTTTATGAAGCATTTAATTTAGTACGTGAAGTCGAATTTGCACCTGTTTATGATTTATATTTGTCAGCAGCAGCTGGAGAAGCGATTAACAATGGATTACAGGAAATTATGTTAGGTGGAGACCCAGAAACAGTAGCGGAAAAACTTCAGAAATCACAAGCTCAATCAATAGAGTAATGAAAAACAAAAGGGAGGGATAGCATGCAAAACGTATTGAAAGTAAAAGCCCTGTTGGTAGTGACCTTGCTTCCAGCCCTTTTGCTTTATACTTTTATCGTAATTATTCCCATTTTTTGGTCTGGTTATTATGGTTTCTTTAACTGGTCTGGAATTGGGGAGTCGACCTTCATTGGCTGGAGGAACTATATAGATGTGGTGAATGATCCAATCTTTTGGAGAGCTTTGAAAAATAACATGATAATTGTTGCTGCTTCGGTATTTGGTCAAGTGCCCGTGGCATTGATACTAGCGTTGATGCTGAGAAAAACGACGTTATTTCAAAAATTTGTACGGTCAGCAATCTTTTTACCGATGGTTATTTCTACGGTTGTGGTTGGGTTGATTTGGGGATACATTTATAATCCGCAATTCGGGATTGTTAATTCAATACTAGAGGCTATTGGTTTGGAGTCTTGGACACGTGCATGGTTATCTGATCCCAGTGTCAATATGTTTGCTGTATCTATTCCAATTATATGGAATTACATTGGACCCTATTTGATTATCTTCATAGCAGCGATACAAAATATCCCATCCGAGCTAGATGATGCTGCAAAAATAGATGGAGCTAGTGGGATTAAGAAACTCTTTTATATAACTTTGCCATTAATGTGGACGACGATTAAGGTTGCGATTGTTTTATGTATTTCAGGTAGTTTAAAGGCCTTTGATCAAGTGTTTGTCATGACTGGTGGTGGACCAGCTCAGTCAACGGAGTTATTAGCTACTTATATGTATAACAATACCTTTATGGTTTACCGGTACGGCTATGGTTCGGCGATATCCACGATGATTATCGTGGTTAGTCTAATCTTAATTGTTATTAGCCAAGTTGTAATGAAGCGAAAAGATGAGCAAGGAGTGGGCATTTAATGGAACAAAATACAGTGCTTGAAAAGCAACTTCCTTCTAGTAAACTACGAAGTAAAAATGTTGTGTACCGGCTACTTAAAACGGTTTTCCTTGGTGTATTTTCTCTATTAATGATCTACCCATTGTATTGGCTGATAATTAGTGCGTTTAAAACAAATGAAGAATTTTTTCAGCATCCATATGCACTTCCGATGGAGTGGACATTAGACAATATTACTCGAGCTTGGGAATTAGCAGACATGGGACGGGCGATGATTAACTCTACATTAGTAACGGTGACAGCAACGATTTTAACCGTGCTTCTGGGCGCACTTACGGCTTATGTACTGTCGCGGTTTACCTTTCGTTTTAAAGGATTATTAATGGTTTTCTTCCTTTTAGGGATGCTGATTCCGATTCATAGTACACTTGTCCCCTTATTTATACTAATGGATCAAGTCGGCATGTTAAATACTTACTGGGCCTTGATATTGCCATACACAGCCTTTGAGCTACCTATTTCCATTTTTCTAATTACTGCCTACATGTCGACGATACCAAAGGAAATAGAAGAAGCAGCTGTTATGGATGGTACAGGGTATTGGGGAATCTTCTTTAAGATGATGCTTCCACTCACTGTACCAGCTATGGCAACGGTGGCTATTTTAGCCTTTCTGCGCTATTGGAACGAGTTCGTATTTGCTTTAGTCTTTATTAACGATTCGAAACTAAAAACCTTGCCACTTAGTCTATCTATCTTCTCTGATGGGTACAGTACTGATTATGGATTAACGATGGCAGCGATGGCGATTGCTGTTGTTCCAACGATTATCATGTACGTTTTTTTTCAAGAACAGATTATGAAGGGTATGGTAGCAGGTTCAGTCAAAGGATAGAAGTTCAGCGGATGTAAGCGTATAATAAATAGTAGATTCATATGATACTTAGGAAAGGAGGGCTCTTAGATGGGAGATATGCTTGTACCGCTTTATAAGCTAGCACCATATGAACCAGATTCATCGAACACCTGGATAATTCGGAGACCAATACCTCCTGAAAAACATCTAGTTATTCAATGGGTAAGAGAGCATTTTTCAGAACATTGGGCGAGTGAATGTGAGGTTGCTTGTACCCAAACGCCAGCATCCTGTTTGATTGCTATTCAAGATGGCGAGATTCTTGGTTTTGCCTGTTTTGATGTAACTTATTTGAACTTTTTTGGCCCTACAGGTGTGAGTGAGAAGGCTAGGGGAAAAGGTATTGGCAGTGCTCTGTTACTAGAAAGCTTACACGCCTTACAGCGTAAGGGCTATGCCTATGCAATTATAGGTGGCGCAGGACCAGTTGCTTTTTATAAAAAAGCTGTTGGCGCGATCGAAATTCCGGACTCTGATGATGGTGCATACAAAGGAATGTTACAAACAAAGGAGGAAGACAATGGATAAGTTAAAGGTTGGAATTATAGGAACAGGATCGATTTCCCATGAACACCTCGATGCCTACCAGAAATTAGATAACGTAGAGATTTATGCGATTTGTGATATGCAAAAAAGTCGTGCAGAGCAAGTAGCAGCCACTTATCATGTCTCCCACGTGTTTGAGGACTATAATGAAATGCTGCAACTTCCAGACCTCGATGCGGTAAGTATCTGTACATGGAATTATACCCATGCAACAATTACCATCGCAGCACTTGAAGCTGGCAAGCATGTACTTGTGGAAAAGCCGCTTTCTATCACGGTGGAGGAAGCGGAAAAAATCCAAGAGGTAGCAAATCGTGTTCATAAAATTGTACAGGTAGGTGTTGTAAGACGGTTTGATCCAAACGCAAAAATGGTAAAAGATTTCGTTGATGGTGGTATGTTTGGTGATTTGTATTATGCAAAGGCTTCTTATCTACGTAGAGCTGGTAATCCAGGAGGATGGTTTGCGGATAAAGATAAATCCGGTGGCGGTCCATTGATTGACCTCGGGGTACATGTCATTGACTTGTGCTGGTATCTTATGGGGAAACCGAAGCCAGTATCGATTAGTGCGAATAAATATAACAAACTAGGAAATAGATCCAATATCAAGTATCTGTCTTCTTATAAAGCAGCGGATTATGACCCAGACAAAAATAATGTAGAAGATTTAGCAAATGCGTTAATAAGGTTTGATAATGATGCCTCGCTTTTTGTAGATGTTAGCTATACGTTACATGCTACTAAGGATGAAACGGGTGTAAAGTTATATGGAACAAAAGGTGGTTTGGAAATCGAACCAGAGATAAAGTTTGTGACAGAACAGCATAATACAATGCTCACCAGTTACCCACAAACAGACTCACCTAAGCTAGATGTTGAGCAGGCTTTCGTAGGGGAAATTACACACTTTGTGGATTGTTGTTTGACAGGAAAAGCACCAATTAGTTCCGTGGATGATGGTGTACAGATGATACGAATTCTGAATGGAATCTATGAATCTGCTGAGAAGAACCAAGAAATAACGTTAGGGCAGGGAATGGAGGAATCAGTAAAATGATGATCGGTGTAAGCTCCTATAGCTTGCTACAAGCATTACGCTCGGAAGAACTAACAGTGGTAAGTATGATGCAATGGATTAAGCAGATGGGTGGCACACACGTTGAAATTGTACCGCATGGATTTGAGGTTACCTTAGACACGGCATCCGATATCCGTGAACAGGCGGAAGCGATCGGATTGGAAATCTCTAATTATGCAATTAGTGCTAATTTCGCGGTGGATGATCAGCAAAAGTATCAAGAAGAATTGCAGCGAGTCAAGCATCATGTGGATATCGCACATGCTTTAGGTGTAAAACATATGCGCCATGATGCAGCAAGTAGGGCGGATGGAACAATTACTACCTTTATCAATGAACTCGACCAGATAGCGCATGCGTGTAGAGAAATTACGGAATATGCTGATACGTTTGGTATTGTCACTTCCATCGAGAATCACGGTTTTTACTTACAAGGAAGTGATCGCGTGATTGCTTTACTGGATCGTGTTAATCATCCAAACTTTCGCTTAACCTTGGATGTAGGGAATTTTGCTTGTACAGATGAAGACACTGCCATCGCCGTAAAGAAATGCCTACCTTATGCTTCGATGGTTCATATCAAGGATTTTTATGTCCGTGAAAAAAACGAGGCCTTGCAAAAGGGTTGGATTGAGACTGCTGGTGGTAAGAAGATAAGAGGTTCAATTGTTGGTCAAGGAGACTTACCAATAGACGAAATTCTTTCTATTATTGCTGAAAGTAACTATGATAGCTGGGTATCTATTGAATTTGAAGGAATGGAAGATTGTATCGAGGGGACGGCTACTGGGCTTGCTTTTGTAGTACAAGGAATAAAAAAGGAGGTCTCCTCTCATGCATAATCCAATCGGTGTCATTGCAGATGGATTTCAGAAAGGACTTTGGGAGGGCTTGCGTTTAGCAGGTGAGTTGAAGGTGCAAAGTGTCCAGCTTTATGCCGTTTCCGGAGAAATGGATCCGGCAACCATTACTTCTGACACGAAAAAAAGGTTAAAGGAAGAATTGCAAGCTAATAACTTAACCATCTCCGCCTTATGCGGTGATTTAGAAGGGCATGGCTTTCAGGATAGAACAGTGAATGCGGAAAAGGTTGATAAGTCCAAGCGAATATTGGAGCTAGCTGTTGAGCTTGATACACCTATTGTTACTACGCATATTGGCATCGTTCCAGAAAAGCAAAATGCAATTTACGAAGCCATGTTTGAGGCGTGTGAGGAGCTGGGTAAATTTGCAACTTCCTTAGACGCTCATTTCGCGATTGAGACTGGTCCTGAACCGGCTTCTCGTCTCAAAGGCTTTCTTGATCAGTTATCTACGAATGGGGTATCCGTTAACTTCGACCCAGCAAATATGGTTATGGTTACAGGTGATGACCCGGTTCAGGGTGTTTATACATTAAAGAATTATATCGTGCATACACACGTAAAGGATGGTAGAAAACTTGGGCCAGTTGATCCACGTGACGTGTATGGAGCAGTTGGCTATAAACCGATGAGCCACGATGCCATTGCTGACATGGTAGAAAACGGCACAGGATTTAAAGAAACTCCACTTGGTCAAGGGGATGTACCTTTTGATAAATACTTTAAGGCCTTGCAAGATATCGGATACAAAGGACATCTAATTGTCGAACGCGAAGCCGGATCCAACGCATACGAAAACATCAAACAAGCCGTCCAATACCTGCAACAACGGTAGCCAGGGTAGGTGCCTGTCACCGCTCGGAATTTGTCGAATTGGATGACAGATGGAATATGAAAAAGGAATTAGTAGGTGATGATGTGGAAACGATGTTAAATCAATATGCTGTCATACTTCAAAAAATATTTTGGTATGTTTATCTTCAGGTACTATGGATATTGTTTACGTTAATAGGGTTTCTCTTTTTTGGCATCTTTCCAGCAACATACGCCCTACTAGTGGTTGTGAAACAACAAGATACATCCACAACCAGAGCCTTTCATGCATTCCGACGAGCTTATCTGGAATCATTTTTTGTCATAAATCGAGCTGCAACGATTTGGCTAGTGATGATTCTCCTTCTGAGCATCAATATTTTCTTTTTGCCAGAATCTCAACAAATAATAAGACTGGCAGCTACATCGATGCTGGTCTTTCTATTATTGTGTTTGGTCCATTTTTTGAATTATTTTCAGACAGATGCTAAAGTCATAGAACAAATCAAGCGGTCCTTTTTACTAACCTTCATAAACCCTAGGAAAAATATAGGGTACATCCTTTTAGTTATCATGCTAGGGGCAGCATTTTATATTATCCCCGGTATCACCTGTTTCTTTGCAGTCAGCGTTAGCGCTAAAGCTATTAGCTGGATAAAAGGAACCGACCAGACAATTGTTCAACATACGAAAATATCCTAGTTGGTGCCAGGCACCTCCAGAACTACTAGCTATCCCTATCTACTTTCGATTTGTATTCTGTAGGTGTACAGCCTTTTGGATGATAAGGGATATCTAGGATTGAAAGAAGGATAACTAAATTATATTGTGCTAACGGTAGCTTTTTGTTCAATAAGGCTTTGGAATGAACTTCAACAAACAGGAGCAATTGTGAATCAACATAGGGTAGATAATGATCAACCTTTTTTATAAAAACCAAACTTAAATCTGCTAAAGAAGAATCCATTTTGATCAATCTTTTTCAAAAAGGATTCTTCGTATTTATCGTAAATAAGGTTTTATGAGGTATTGTTGATCAACCTTTTTTTCATAGCTACAGTTTCTCCTGTTTTTGAAATGTACAAAAACAGGATGTACTTTTCATTCCTCAAATTCCTCGATGTCTACTGCATGCTTTTTTCTCTTGTCATTTACTAAGCGGTGCAGATGAATCGTCATCAGTCCTTGTTTCAAGCCAGCCGTAATCCGATCTTCCCTTACAGGGAAAGGTAAATCAATTTGTCTGGAAAATTCCCCTTGTAAAATCTCCTGCTTAATCAATTTCCCCGACTGTTGTACTGGAAAAAGTGTCCCCTTTAATTCTAATACATCATAATTAACAAACACCTTTACTTGTTTACGATCCTTAATTCCGGGCAAATTAACATAAACGATTATTTCATTGTCCAATTCGTACATATTAACGGCTGGAATTGGCGGTTTAATCATATGTTCAAAGTCATCCCAGAAGTTGCCGCCAAAAAATTGATCTAAGTTATTTTTCCAATCATGCATATGTTGAAATGGATCCAAAATTATCTCTCCCCTTTCTCTTTTTGCTGTGATAAAATGGTTTCGCTATATTATAAGATATGACTTTGACAAATCGTTGTGCATTAGCGGAGGTGTGTTAAAATGCTTGAAAACGCGTTTATGATGATTGTTATTATTATGATCATCAATATTGTCTATGTATCGTTATCCACACTAAGAGTAATTCTTATGCTAAAAGGTAGACGATATATTGCCGGAGCAATGAGTATATTCGAAATAATGATCTATACGCTAGGTCTTGGCATCGTGTTAGATAACTTAGGAGAGATTCAAAATCTAGTGGCTTACGGGTTGGGTTATGGCCTTGGAGTAGTCATCGGTTCAAAGATAGAAGAGAAATTAGCACTGGGATATATCACAGTCAATGTGATTTCTTCAGATCCAGATATCTCATTCACAAAACAGTTAAGAGATAAAGGTTACGGAGTGACGAGTTGGTATGCATACGGCATGGACGGAGACAGGTTATCGATGCAAATTCTGTCACCGAGAAAATATGAGCTTCATTTATACGAAACAATTAAATCGATTGATCCAAAAGCTTTTATTATCGCCTATGAACCAAAACAGATCCATGGTGGGTTCTGGGTGAAACAAGTAAAGAGAGGGAGGATTCGCAAAAGTGTCCAAAAAGCAGAAGAAGAACAACAACAAGAAGCCAGTCAAGAAGAAGTTCGAAGTAATGGAGAATGAAACCATTGATGATTGCTTAGAAAGAATAAAGCAGGAAGGGTATCAGCCGACAAGACGCGTGGAAGAACCCGTTTTTATTGAAGAAAATGGAGAGCCTGTACCTAAGGGCAGAAAAATAGTATTTGATGCAAAACTAGTAAAACACGAACATTAAGAGTCACTAAATTAGTTTGCTGTTCATCTGATTCTCCCCTTTTTTGAACTTATTTATAATAATAATCAACCTCTTGTAAATAATAATTTGGAAGATATTTAACTATTAATAGGAGGATGATTTATGAATCGTTTAAAATGGTGGATAGTTGGTGCTTTCCTTTTAGTAATATTGATGGCTTTAAGTTACACTAGTATTCTTAATTCTGCTGGCTCAAATCCAGAAAGGGCAAGTGTCGCTGAAACGAGGACGTTGAGTGTAGATCATAAGCAAAAGGATATTCCGGTGTTTTTTAATAAGCAAGGAGAAAAGGAAGATGAGGATGTTGAAACGAAATTAAAGGAGCAAGCAAACCAAATCCTTGAGGTATTAGCAGACCAAAATTTTAAGAAACTTGCAACTTTTGTGCATGAGGAAAAAGAGCTCTTATACTCTCCTTATGTTAATGTGAGTGAAAGTGATCTCGTATTTCAACCAAGTGAAGTAGGGGCATTTAAACAAGACACAGAAAAATATATATGGGGTGTAGAGAGTGGAAGTGGATATCCAATTAAGCTAACCCCAGTAGAATATCATAAAGAGTACGTCTATCAGGCGGATTATCTTAATCCGGATGAGGTAACGTTTGATAGAACTAAAAATCGTGGAAACATGGTGAACAATATTAAAGAATTCTTTCCGAAAGCACATATAGTAGAATTTTATAAAGAAGGCCAGGAAGAAATGGATTGGAGCAGTTTATATGTGGTTTTTGAGCAAAATAAACAAGGAGAATGGAAACTTGTTGCGTTGGTAAATGATGAATGGACAATATAAAACAGAGGCTTGCATGACTAAAACGGTCGGCAAGCTTTTTTGTATTTTATGTGAAACGCTCCGTTATATAACTTATTGGTACAAACTAACAATGTAATTTCGTCAAAAGACGAACGTTGATATAAACTATTATTTTAATGTTCGATTTTTTGTTGACAGGATTCGAGTGCTCTTGTTATCATAAAAATATAGTAAATAAATCTAACATAATAATTGCCTCATATAATTTGAGAATATGGCTCAAAAGTTTCTACCCGTCACCGTAAATGATGGACTATGAGGGAAGATGGCCGATGATTTTATCCGAAAAAATCATCAGGATAGTTATGGAAACCACACCTATTCATCTTCTCTCCTGATAGAGAAATGGATAGGTTTTTTTGTATCTTATTATACTAGTAACTGCCTTAAGTTGATTGATTCAAACAGATATTATATAGAAGGAAGTGGGGAAATTATGGTGCTTGTTGGTGTTATCATGGGAAGCATATCCGATTGGGAAACGATGAAGCATACGTGTGAGGCATTGGAAGAACTCGGAATCAGTTATGAGAAAGAAATCATCTCCGCACACAGAACTCCGGAAGACATGTTTGAATATGCCGAAACAGCACGAGATAGAGGCCTGAAAGTTATCATTGCTGGAGCAGGTGGTGCAGCCCACCTACCAGGTATGGTCGCATCGAAAACTACGTTGCCTGTCATCGGCGTACCAGTTAAAACAAGCACACTCAGCGGTGTCGATTCACTTTATTCCATTGTACAAATGCCAGGCGGTGTACCAGTCGCCACTGTCGCAATTGGCAAAGCAGGGGCCAAAAATGCAGGCATTCTTGCAACGCAAATTATAGGCACAAGCGATCAAGAAACAGCATCACGATTAGCCAATCATCAAAACCAACTAAAAGAAAAAGTAGCAGAAATGAGGGAGGATCTTGCAAACCAATAAACTATTATTCGGCTCTACTATCGGGATCATTGGCGGTGGACAGCTAGGGCGAATGATGACTACGGTAGCCAAACATATGGGGTATCGTGTTGTCGTTCTTGATCCAACTCCGGATTGCCCTACAGCACAAGTAGCAGATCAACAAATTGTCGCTGCATATGACGATTTAGCAGCAGTCAAACAGCTAGCGAAGAAAAGTGATGTGGTGACATATGAATTTGAAAATGTCGATTTAACAGCAGCACAAATTCTCGAAGAGGCTGGCATTCTACCACAAGGTGCAAACTCACTTAAAGTGACACAAGACCGTGAACTAGAGAAAAAAGCAATGGTCGACAGTAACCAGCCTGTTGCCGATTTTGCGATTGTCACCACAACCGAAGAATTACAAGCAGCAGCTAAGAAAATCGGCTATCCGTCCGTGGTCAAAACATGCCGTGGTGGTTATGACGGCAAAGGGCAAGTGAAGCTCACTAGTGAAGCGGATATCGAAAGCGCAATAGAGATGCTCGAACAAACCAACCGGTTAATCGTGGAAAAATGGGTAGCTTTTGATAAAGAAATATCGATTGTATTCACAAGAACACAAACAGGAGATATCACCTATTTCCCGGTAGCAGAAAACATTCACCGAGACCATATTTTACACGCTACGATTGCACCAGCACGGGTTTCCGAACAAATCGCACAGAAAGCCCGTCAAGCTGCAAAAGCAATTGCGGAAACAATTGGCGTTGTCGGAACATTTGCAATTGAAATGTTCGTATGTGGCGAAGATATCTTAATAAATGAACTGGCGCCAAGACCGCATAACTCCGGACATTATACAATTGAAGCATGTGATGTATCACAATTTGAACAGCATATTCGGGCTATATGTGGATTGCCATTGATCCAGATCCAATCTCATGGTGGAGCAGTAATGGTTAATTTACTTGGAAAAGATGTAGATCCTTTTTTCAGTCAATTAGATGACAACTCTAATGCACACATTCATATGTACGGAAAAGCAGAAAACAAGCCATTGCGTAAAATGGGGCATGTAACATTTATTGGGGACAATCCTTTAATCATATATAATGAACTAGTGGAAAAAAAGATAATCGAAAACTAGGAGGAAACATTTTATGATCGAACGTTATACAAGAGAAGAAATGGGCAAGATTTGGACAGATGAGAATCGCTTTAATGCATGGCTTGAGGTGGAAATATTAGCATGTGAAGCATGGAGTGAATTAGGGATCATCCCAAAAGAAGATGTCAAAAAAATTAGAGAAAATGCATCTTTTAATATCGAACGTATTTCTGAAATCGAACTAGAGACTCGCCATGATGTGGTAGCATTCACCCGCGCTGTTTCGGAAACATTAGGTGAAGAGAAAAAATGGGTACACTACGGTCTTACTTCAACAGACGTTGTCGATACCGCCCTTTCATATATGTTAAAACAAGCAAATCAAATTATCCGTCGTGATATTGTAAACTTTATTGAAATTTTAAAAGAGAAAGCAATCGAGCATAAAAATACCGTAATGATGGGACGTACACATGGTGTACATGCTGAACCGACAACTTTCGGCTTGAAAATGGCACTATGGTACGAAGAAATGAAACGTAATCTTGAACGCTTTGATGCGGCAGCAAAAGTAATTGAAACTGGGAAATTATCTGGTGCAGTTGGTACCTATGCCAATATCGATCCGTTCGTTGAAAAATATGTTTGTGAACAATTAGGGTTACAACCGGCACCTGTATCGACCCAAACATTACAGCGTGATCGTCATGCGCAATACATGTCCGCACTGGCATTAGTTGCAAGCTCCATCGAAAAATTCGCAACCGAGATCCGCGGATTGCAAAAAACAGAAACAAGAGAAGTGGAAGAATTTTTTGCGAAAGGTCAAAAAGGTTCATCAGCAATGCCGCATAAACGTAACCCAATCGGATCCGAGAACATGACAGGAATGGCCCGTGTTATCCGTGGTTATATGATGACATCGTATGAAAATGTGTCCTTATGGCATGAACGTGATATTTCTCACTCTTCTGCAGAACGTGTCATTTTACCGGATGCAACAATAGCCTTGAATTATATGTTGAACAGATTTGGTAATATCGTGAAAAACTTAACGGTATTCCCGGAAAATATGAAACGGAATATTGATCGCACGTACGGTGTAATTTTCTCACAACGCGTATTGCTTTCTTTGATTGATCAAGGTATGAGTCGTGAAGAAGCATATGACATTGTACAACCGAATGCGATGAAGGCATGGGAGACAGCAACACCATTCCGTCAGCTGATCGAACAAGAAGAGCGTATCAATAGTACATTATCGAAAGAACAATTAGATGATTGCTTTGATTACACGTACCATTTAAAAAACGTTGATCAGATTTTCAAAAAAATAGGCCTGGCATAAGGAGAGGAATCCAATGAAAGACAAGCTGTTATATGAAGGAAAAGCAAAGCAAGTATTTACGGTAGCGGATAATCCGAATTTATTAGTCCTGTCTTATAAAAATGATGCAACAGCCTTTAACGGCGAGAAAAAAGCGGAATTTCAAGGGAAAGGACGCTATAATAATTTAATTTCTGCTAAAGTATTCGAATATCTCCATCAAAAAGGGATTAATAGTCACTTTAAAGAAGCTTTAAATGAAACGGAACAATTAGTAGAAAAAACAACGATTATACCGCTCGAGGTTGTCGTTCGTAATGTTGCGGCAGGAAGCATCGTTCGTCGTACAGGAATCGAGGAGAAAACGGTTTTCGATCCGCCACTAGTGGAACTTTTTTATAAAAAGGATGAGCTTGGTGATCCGTTAATCAATGACGATCATGCGTTATTATTAACGGATGCAACTGAAGCAGATCTGACAAAAATAAAAAAAATGGCACTTCAAGTAAACGGGCAATTGCAAGCTTTCTTCAAAGAAATTAATTTACAGCTTGTCGATTTCAAATTGGAATTTGGACGCAATGCTAGCGGAGAAATTGTGCTATCAGACGAAGTGAGTCCTGACACTTGCCGTCTTTGGGATATCGGAACAGGAGAGAAGATGGACAAGGACGTATTTCGCGAAGACTTAGGTGACTTAGTTACTGTATATGACAATATATTATCGAGACTGGAGGCAAAACAATGAAACTAGTAAAAGTACACATTACATTAAAAGAGGGCGTATTAGACCCACAAGGTAAAGCAGTACAAGGATCTTTAAATACATTAGGCTATGATAATGTGAAAGAAGTTCGTGTTGGAAAATATTTAGAATTAACGGTGAATGATGATGCAAATATCGAAGCAGAGATTGAAGAAATGTGTAACAAACTACTCGCGAATCCAGTTATCGAGAATTATAAATATACAGTAGAAGAGGGGGTTGTCCAGTGAAATTTGCTGTGATTGTCTTCCCTGGCTCCAACTGTGACCGCGATATGTACTATGCAGCCAAGGATGCACTGGGCGAAGAAGCTGATATGCTTTGGTATCAAGAAGCAAACTTGGAAGGCTATGATGCGATTTTAATTCCTGGTGGATTCTCTTACGGTGATTATCTTCGTTCTGGCGCAATTGCTTCTACATCAGATATTGTTGTGCAATTACGTGAACAAGCAGACAAAGGAGTTCCAATTCTCGGTGTCTGCAATGGTTTTCAAATTTTACTAGAATCTGGTTTATTACCAGGTGCAATGCTACGCAATAAGAATCTGAAATTCATGTGTCATTTTGAAAACTTAATCGTGGCAAACAATGACACCCTTTTTACCTCGAAATATGAAAAAGACGAAGTAGTATCGATTCCGATTGCGCATCATGATGGAAACTACTATTGTGACGAGGAGACACTTGCAAGATTAAAAGAAAACAACCAAATCGTCTTTACGTACCAAAATAATCCGAATGGTTCTGTTAGTGATATTGCCGGAATCATCAATGAACAAGGAAATGTGCTAGGTATGATGCCACACCCGGAACGTGCAGTAGAATCGATTTTAAATAGTGATGACGGATTAAAACTATTCCAATCAATGTTAGAAAACTGGAGGGAACGTTATGTTGCAGGCGCCTGAGATTACTCCTGAATTGGTAGAACAAGATAAAGTCTATCAGGAAATGGGATTAACAGATAAAGAGTATGACATGATTAAAAACATTATGGGTCGTCGCCCTAACTTTACTGAAATCGGTATTTTCTCGGTAATGTGGTCGGAACACTGCAGTTATAAAACTTCTAAACCATTATTAAAGAAATTTCCGACGGAAGGACCACAAGTCGTGCAAGGTCCTGGTGAAGGTGCCGGAGTTGTCGATATCGGTGATGGTCAAGGTGTCGTATTTAAAGTCGAAAGCCATAACCACCCTTCAGCAGTTGAGCCGTATCAAGGTGCGGCAACAGGTGTCGGTGGTATTATCCGTGACGTTTTCTCGATGGGGGCTCGTCCGATTGCATCATTAAACTCTTTACGTTTCGGTAATCTTAACACTGGTCGGGTTAAATATCTTTTTGATGAAGTGGTTCACGGAATCGCCGGCTATGGTAACTGTGTAGGAGTACCAACTGTTGGAGGAGAAGTACAATTCGATGACTGTTATGAAGGTAACCCACTTGTTAACGCAATGTGTGTTGGTTTAATAGATACGAAAGATATTCAAAAAGGTATCGCATCAGGACTTGGTAACACGATTATGTATGTTGGCTCGAAAACAGGTCGTGACGGAATCCATGGTGCAACATTCGCTTCGGAAGATTTATCTGAAGACTCTGAAAGCAAACGTTCCAACGTCCAAGTTGGGGACCCTTTTATGGAGAAATTATTAATTGAAGCATGCTTGGAAGTGATTCATTCTGACGCCTTAGTTGGCATTCAAGATATGGGTGCAGCTGGTCTTACTTCATCTGCAAGTGAGATGGCGAGTAAAGCTGGCATGGGAATGGAAATGAACCTAGATCTAATCCCGCAGCGTGAAGAAAACATGACGGCGTACGAAATGATGCTGTCAGAGTCACAAGAACGTATGCTGTTATGTGTGAAAAAAGGTGAAGAACAGGAAATCGTCGATATTTTCAAGAAATACGGGCTGGAAGCAGTAGCAGTAGGTCAAGTTACCGATGATAAAATGTTCCGCTTATTGCATAAAGGAGAAGTTGTGGCAGACATTCCTGTTGATAATTTAGCAGAGGATGCACCGATTTTCTATAAAGACTCAAAAGTACCAAGCTTTTACGAAGAATATCAAAGAATGCCAGCATATAAACCAGAAGTGAAAGATCATACCGAGATATTGAAAAAGTTATTACAGCAACCAACGATCGCAAGTAAAGAATATGTCTATGATCAATATGATTCAATGGTACAGGCGAACACAGTATTCTCTCCAGGTTCAGATGCGGCAGTTGTCCGTGTGCGTGGATATGATAAAGCAATTGCGATGACAACAGACTGTAATTCCCGTTATATTCATTTAGATCCGGAGGTAGGCGGTAAAATTGCGGTAGCAGAGGCAGCACGTAATATCGTTGCCTCAGGTGCGAAACCACTTGCACTTACCGACGGACTAAACTTTGGTAATCCGGACAAACCAGAAAACTTCTGGCAAATGGAGAAAAGTGTAGAAGGAATGAGTGCGGCCAGCTTAAAGTTGAACACACCGGTTATCAGCGGTAATGTTTCTCTTTACAACGAATCAAACGGTCAGGCAATCTTCCCAACACCAGTCGTAGGTATGGTTGGATTACATGAGTCACTTGATCATATTACACCTTCTCATTTCCAGAATGAAGGGGACCTGATTTATGTAGTTGGTGAGACAGAAGCAGAGTTTGGTGGAAGTGAGCTGCAAAACCTATTGGAAGGTAAATACTTTGGTAAAGCTCCGGCAATTGATTTAGAGACGGAAGCAAAACGTCAAGATCAATTATTAGCAGCAATTCATGCTGGTCTTGTTTCCTCAGCTCACGATATTGCAGAAGGAGGGCTTGGTGTTGCATTAGCAGAATGCCTTTTTAATGAAAAAGGTCTTGGTGCAGACGTCCAAGTAGAAGGAGATTTAACAACGGTATTGTTTAGTGAAACACAATCACGTTTTATCGTATCGATTCCAGAGAAAGATCGTGAAGCGTTCGAAGCAAAAGTAGAAGATGCAACATTATTAGGAACGGTAACAAATACTAATAAACTAGTGGTTCAAAGCGGAAAAACAGAAGCAATCACAGAAAGTGTACTATCATTACAACAACTGTGGAAAGGAGCTATCCCGTGCTTGCTGAAATCAAAGGCTTAAATGAAGAGTGTGGTGTATTCGCGATCTGGGGACATGAGAAGGCAGCTGAAATGACATATTACGGCCTCCATGCTCTCCAGCATCGTGGGCAAGAAGGTGCCGGTATTGTCACAACAGATGGTGAAAAATTAAATGTCCATAAAGGTGTCGGCTTAATCAATGACGTTTTTTCAGAAGGAGAAGTCTCCCGCCTGCAAGGACATGCGGCAATCGGGCATGTTCGTTATGCTACACAAGGTGGCGGTGGCTTTGAAAACGTACAGCCACTTGTTTTTCGCTCACAAACGAATAGTATGGCATTGGCCCATAACGGAAACCTCGTCAATGCCCATGCGTTAAAGAATCAACTGGAAGCACAAGGAAGTATTTTGCAGACTACTTCAGATACAGAGGTGATCGCCCACCTTGTAAAACGCAGTGGTAATGTTCCGATGGAAGAAGCGATCTCTTCTGCTTTAGGTATGATCAAAGGTGCCTATGCATTCTCGATTTTAACAGAGGATCAACTGTTTATCGGATTGGATCCGCGCGGTTTACGCCCGCTATCTATTGGCCGTTTAGGTGATGCGTATGTTGTTGCATCAGAAACGTGTGCCTTTGATTTAATCGGTGCGACTTACGAGCGTGAAGTAAAACCTGGTGAATTAATCGTAATCGATGATGATGGATTTAGAACAAAACAATTTACATCTCCCATGCAACGTACCCTTTGCTCAATGGAATATGTCTATTTTTCCCGCCCAGACAGTGATTTAAATGAGAAAAATGTTCATGCAAGTCGTAAAACAATGGGGAAACAATTAGCAAAAGAAGCACCAATTGAAGCGGATGTTGTCACTGGTGTACCGGATTCCAGTATATCAGCAGCAATCGGTTTTTCCGAAGCAACTGGTATTCCATATGAGTTAGGCTTAATCAAAAACCGCTATGTCGGACGTACTTTTATTCAACCATCACAGGAATTGCGCGAGCAAGGTGTAAAAATGAAGCTGTCCGCAGTTCGTGGGATTGTAGACGGTAAGCGCGTTGTGATGGTCGATGATTCAATCGTCCGTGGCACAACAAGTCGTCGGATCGTCCGATTATTAAAAGAAGCAGGAGCCACAGAAGTACATGTTCGAATCGCATCGCCGCCAATTCAAAATCCGTGCTACTACGGAATTGATACATCGACAAAGGGTGAGTTAATCGCAGCGAATAATACGATCGAAGAAATGCGCGAAATTATCGGTGCAGACAGCTTATCCTTTTTATCAACAGAAGGATTGGAAGCTTCGATCGTAGAGGACCGTGATCGTCAGGAGCATGGTGTGTGCCAAGCATGTTTTACAGGAAATTATCCGACTGAAATTTATCCAGATACGGTAATTCCCGCATATAAAGAGTAAAAGTGTCCAGTAAAAGTTGAAAAGTGTCCAATAAATAATAAAAAGTGTCAAATAAATTAGACGAAAAAATTCCGCACCAAAAAGGAGTCCATAGGAATGAGTGATATTTATAAAGATGCAGGTGTCGATGTCAACGCCGGCTATAAAGCAGTCGACTTAATGAAAAAACATATCGCGAATACCAATCGCCCTGAAGTAATCGGTGGTGTAGGTGCTTTTGCAGGCCTTTTCGATATCAGTAAATTCTCTTATGAAGAACCAGTATTAGTCTCTGGAACAGATGGAGTCGGAACAAAGTTGAAACTTGCTTTCACCATGGATAAACATGATACAGTTGGAATTGATTTAGTAGCAATGTGTGTCAATGATATTGTTGCTCAAGGTGCCGATCCAATCTTTTTCTTAGATTATATTGCGTGTGGGAAAAATCAACCAGAAAAAATCGAACAGATCGTAAAAGGCATAACAGATGGCTGTGTTCAATCCGATGCAGCACTTATCGGTGGTGAAACAGCGGAAATGCCAGGGATGTATGATGAGGATGAATATGATCTTGCTGGATTTGTAGTAGGTATTGCTGATAAAAAGCAAATTATCACAGGTGAAAAGATTGAAGCCGGTGATAAAGTGATCGGACTTGCTTCATCAGGTGTTCATTCTAACGGTTTTTCACTTGTTCGAAAAATTATCGAAGACAAAGGCTTAAGCTATCATGACGAAATTCCTGAGCTATCGAGAACATTAGGTGAAGCACTATTAGAGCCAACGAGAATTTATACCAAAGCGATTCAGCAACTGAAGTTAGACCTTACGATTAAAGGAATCAGTCATGTAACAGGCGGTGGATTTTATGAAAACCTACCACGTGCGTTACCCGATCACCTTGGTGTGAAGATTCAACAAGGGTCATGGCAAAAACCCGCCATTTTTGATTACTTGCAAAAACAAGAAAACTTAAAAGAAGAAGATATGTACGGAGTATTTAATATGGGGATCGGCATGGCTGTTATAGTTGAGGCACATGAAGCAGATATGGCTCTTCAATTATTAGAAGATATCGGGGAAGAAGCCTACGTCATCGGTGAGGTTACAGAAGAAACTGGGGTGACATTCATCAATGACTAAATTAGCAGTATTTGCATCTGGTACCGGTAGTAATTACGATGCTATTATCGAGGCGACGAAAAATGGTACACTTGATGCAGAAGTATCGTTACTTGTTTGTGATAAGTCAAAAGCAAAAGTAGTGGAAAAGGCAAAACAAAATGGGACGCCAGCTTTTGTATTTGATCCCAAACAATATCGACATAAGCAGATGTTTGAGGCGAAAATTGTAGAAGTACTACAAGCAGAAAAAATCGATTTGGTCATTCTTGCTGGTTATATGCGATTGGTTGGCGAGACGTTATTAACCCCTTTTGAAGGAAAGATAATCAATATCCATCCTTCGCTTTTACCAGCCTTTCCTGGACTGGACGCAATCGGACAAGCATTTGATGCAGGTGTGAAAGTGTCAGGGGTTACCGTGCATTATGTCGATTCCGGGATGGACACAGGAAAAATAATTGCACAACAAGCAGTTGATATTAAAGATGGAATGACTAGAGACGATTTACAAAAAGCGATTCAGCAAGTAGAACATCAACTGTATCCAGCTACGATTC
Organism: Gracilibacillus sp. D59; assembly: GCF_052246695.1. Lineage (NCBI taxonomy): Bacteria > Bacillati > Bacillota > Bacilli > Caryophanales > Bacillaceae > Gracilibacillus > Gracilibacillus sp. D59. The sequence goes on from NZ_JBQQCK010000007.1 coordinate 133,917, forward strand.
AAAAACTGATCACGAGAGGAGAATAACGTTGAAAAAGCGTGCTTTACTAAGTGTGTCTGACAAAAGTAATTTAGTTCCTTTTGCAGAAGGGTTAGACAAATTAGGTTATGAATTAATCTCAACAGGTGGTACATTAAAAACATTAAAAGAGGCCGGGTTACCTGCAAAAGGTGTTTCGGAAATCACTAATTTTGATGAAATTTTGGATGGTCGTGTCAAAACGTTACACCCATATATTCATGCAGGACTACTTGCTCGCCGTGATGAAGAATCACATGTGAAGCAATTGGAAGAGCGTGACATTACACCGATTGATGTTGTTGTTGTCAATCTTTATCCATTTAAAGAAACGATCGCAAAAGAAGGAGTAACAGAAGAAGACGCCATTGAAAATATTGATATTGGCGGTCCGACGATGCTACGATCTGCATCGAAAAACTTCCGTGATGTCACGGTAGTCGTTGATCCATCTGATTATGATGCGGTTTTAGACAACTTAGGCAATAATGGTGGAACAGTTGAATTCCGTAAACAACTAGCGGCAAAAGTGTTCCGTCATACGGCAAACTATGACGCAATGATTGCCAACTATTTTGTTGATATTACAGGTGAAGAGGATCCAGAAACATTTACTCAAACATTCGAAAAAGTACAATCCCTTCGCTACGGTGAAAATCCGCACCAACAGGCAGCATTTTATAAAGAAGGAAATGTCAAAGGTGCATCAATTGCTAATGCAAAACAGTTACATGGTAAAGAATTATCGTATAACAACATCCAGGATGCTAACGCTGCTTTAGAGGTTGTGCTTGAATTCCCTGAACAACCAGCAGCAGTAGCCGTAAAGCATATGAACCCTTGTGGGGTTGGTATCGGTGACTCGATTTCTGGTGCCTTCGAAAAGGCATATGCCGGTGATCCAGTATCCATTTTTGGTGGAATTGTTGCATTAAATCGTGAAGTGGACGAAGCAACCGCCAATCAGTTAAAAGAAATTTTCTTGGAAATCGTAATTGCACCAAGCTTTTCTGAGAGAGCTCTCGAGATCCTAACAGTGAAAAAGAATATTCGCTTACTCGAAACACCTATGCAAGTAAACGAGAATGATACGAAAAAAGTAGTCAGCGTGATTGGTGGACTACTCGTTCAAGATCGTGACAATGGTAAAGTGTTGGCGGAAGATATAGAAGTTGCGACCGATCGTAAACCTGATGCCAAAGAAATCGACGAGCTTCTTTTCGCATGGAAAGTGGTAAAACACGTAAAATCAAATGCGATTGTTGTTGCAAAAGGGGACCAGACACTTGGTGTTGGTGCTGGACAAATGAACCGTGTTGGTGCTGCAGGAATTGCCTTTGAACAAGCAGGAGAAAAAGCAGAAGGTGCAGTCATGGCATCAGATGCATTCTTCCCAATGCCAGATACAGTAGAAAACGCGGCAAAAGCAGGAATCAAAGCAATCATCCAACCAGGTGGTTCCAAGCGAGACCAAGATTCCATTAATGAATGTAATAAACATGGTATTGCTATGGTATTCACGAAAATGCGTCATTTCAAGCACTAAGAAGTAGAGGATTCTCAACAAGTTGGGAATCCTTTATCTCAAATATAGAAGCAATCTCACGGACAAAAGAATGCGAAAACTGCAAAAAGTGTCCACGAGAAGCAATCTCACGGACAAAAGAATGCAAAATCTACAAAAAGTGTCCACGAGAAGCAATCTCACGGACAAAAGAATGCAAAATCTACAAAAAGTGTCCACGAGAAGCAATCTCACGGACAAAAGAATGCGAAATTTGCAAAAAGTGTCCACGAGAAGCAATCTCACGGACAAAATAACCCCAAATCCAAAAAAGTGTCTATGAGAATCTTCCCTAAACCATAGATAGAAAAAGGAGGCCTCCCATGAGAGTATTAGTAATCGGCGGTGGTGGTCGTGAGCATATCATCGTAAAAAAATTAAAGAGAAGTGAGCGTGTAACAGAGATTTTTGCTGCACCAGGAAACGGTGGTATTGCTCAAGATGCAACTTGTGTTCCAATTAAAGATGATGCGATTGAAGAATTAGTTTCTTTTGCACAAAAAGAAGAAATAGATTGGACCATTGTGGGTCCTGAAGTTCCATTAACGAAAGGGGTAGTAGATGCTTTTCAGGAAAAAAACCTGAAAGTATTCGGTCCTAAAAAAGAAGCTGCTCTAATTGAGGGAAGTAAAGATTTTGCAAAAGCATTTATGAAACAATATGATATTCCGACTGCTAAATACCAGACATTTAGCGATGTTGAAAAAGCAAAAACATACATAAAACAAGAGAGAGCCCCAATTGTCATTAAAGCAGATGGGCTTGCTGCTGGTAAAGGAGTCGTAGTTGCGATGACAGAGCAACAAGCTTTAGACGCCGTGGACAATATGCTGATCGATAATAAATTTGGTGAAGCTGGAAGCAGAGTGGTAATCGAAGAATATTTGGAAGGAAAAGAGTTCTCCCTTTTTGCATTTGTTGATGGTGAAAATGTGTATCCAATGGTTCCAGCTCGTGATCATAAACGTGCCTATGACAATGATGAAGGCCCGAACACTGGTGGTATGGGCGCTTTTTCTCCGGTACCAGATTTAGATCCAAAGCATGTAGAATTTACTGTTGAAAAAATACTCAAGCCTGTTGCAAAAGGAATGAAAAAGGAAGGCCGCACATATACTGGGGTACTTTATGGTGGTTTAATCGAAACAAAAGAAGGACCAAAAGTGATCGAATTTAATGCACGATTTGGAGATCCTGAAACACAAGTGGTATTGCCTCTTCTTGAAAATGATCTTATTCAAGTGATAGAAGACGTAACTGCAGGAAAAGATCCACAGTTAAAATGGAAAAATGGCTATGCGATAGGGACAGTAGTTGCTTCAAAAGGCTATCCTGGTTCATATGCTAAAAATGTAGTCCTCCCAGATCTTGCTTCAGATGATCAGGTTTATGTAATTCATGCCGGAACAGGCCAGTCGGAAGATGGCTCATTCTATTCAACAGGTGGTCGTGTTCTTTTAGTAGGTTCGATTCAGGACAGTCCGGAACAAGCGCAAAAAGCAATCTATCAATACTTGGAACGATTTAATCAAAACGACGACTTTTACTATCGAAAAGATATTGGATTCTCAAAAGAATAACAGACAAATGAAAGCTACTATTCTTGGCAGATTAGTAGCTTTTTCTTGATGTTTTATACTTACAAAAGTACAATTGCTTACATAAAGTAATTAAAAAGGAGTTAAATTATGAATTTTCATCGTAAACCGATAACGTTTGTCAGCAATGTCACGATACACGTACAGAATTTAGATCAATCAATTGCTTTTTATCAAAAAGTGATTGGATTTACTATATTAGAAAAAACAAACACAACAGCAGAACTAACCGCAGACGGTAAAACAAGTATTCTCACACTGGAACAACCAGTAAACGTAGAACCTAAACAAGGGCGTACAACAGGTTTATACCATTTCGCCATTCTTTTACCAACGAGAGAAGACCTTGCGAACTTTGTCTTTCATAGTATAAATGTAGGTTTACCATTAGCCTCATCAGACCATTTAGTAAGTGAAGCGTTATACTTTTCCGATCCGGATGGAAATGGCATTGAAGTGTATCGTGATAGAGATCCCGAGGGCTGGACGTGGCAAGGTGATCAAGTAGCAATGGCTGTAGATCCATTAGATTTTGAAGACCTTTTAAAAGAAGGCAAAAAAGGTGCATGGCAAGGACTGCCACAAGAGACTGTTATGGGGCATATTCACCTTCATGTTTCAGAAATGGAGAATACCAAGCACTTTTATGAAAAAGGACTCGGGTTTGAAACAGTCTGCCAATTCGGTGATCAGGCATTATTTATTTCAACGGGGAAATACCATCATCACATAGGCTTGAACACGTGGAATGGAGTCGGAGCTCCTAAGCCATCCGAAAAGAGCGTAGGCTTACAATCTTATACGATCACTTATCCAACAAAAGAAGCTGTTAATCATACCATTCAGAATTTAGAGGCAATTGGTGCTTCAGTGAAAGAGGAAAAAGGTCAAGTTATAACGAGAGATCCTTCTGGTAATAAAGTTATTCTTACTTATTAGGAAAGAGAATTACACGGTTTTTAAGGACAAAAACAGAGGAAAAATCAAAAAAGTGTCCATCATCTCAAGTAAGGCATCTCAATTTGATAAGGAAAAGGCTGGATCTTAAACCCAGCCTTTTCTTTATTTTCTAATAGATTATAAATAACAGCTCCTATTATCGTATAATGAAGATAAGGAGGATTTCATGGGGCGAAAATTAGTAATAGTTCTTAGTTGTATGCTTAGTGTGGCGATTATATTGATAACGTTTTATTATCAAATGCGTGAGCCAATTCCTTTACCCTCATCTGTGGTCGAACAAAATCAACAAGTAAGAGAAAATACTACAGCCGAAAAAGCCACGTTAGTTCCGATTAATATCAAGGATAGTTTAGGTTATAGCCTTGAAAATGATGAACTGCAGATCACCTATGATAATGGAAATTCATGGACTTTGGTTCCAGTTGAAAAAGATAAGCTTTTTGCAGGTGAATACCAAGGGAATAAAACAGAATTAATAGATAATAGTTTTATTCTTACTGAGAGTAATGCTGCTTTTCTTTATTCTGAAGGAGCAATAAAAGTGATTTATTCAGAGAATCAGGGGAAAACATGGGATGAAACGGTTGTAGATGATCAATTGCCTTCCATCAGATTCCGAAAAGTAGAATTCCTTGATGATCCATTCTGGTATGTTATTTTAACTGCAGGAAGAACCATGTCATCGGAAGGATCGTTTATATACATATCTACGAATCAAGGTGAAAGTTGGCAATCTATTAATGTGCCAGATACAACTAGACTAATAGCTGATGGCGGATTTATAGATGAAAAGACAGGTTTCATGTCGTACGGTACAATTAATCCACAGGAGCCGGATTTATATGTGACAAATGATCAAGGCGAAACGTGGGAACAGGCGGTATTTCATATGCCACCTAAATATGATAGAGTCTTCGTCATTGCTAGAGCGCCATTTAAAGAAGAGGATCACTTAGCTTTAATTATGGATCAAAGCCCTAATGGTGACTACTATAAAAACGGATCGATTAGAGCAAAATTCACTTCAACTGATAATGGATACACATGGGAATTTTCTGAGGAGGTAGAACCGAAAAATGAATAAGTGGGCTAAATGGATCGGGATTATCTTTTTTCTGATTGCTGTTGGTTTTTTTATATTGCAGATAGGTAGTCTAATCGTTCAATCGCACTATCAGGCGGAATATATTGATAACCGTTTATTTTATGTATTTAATATTATCATGATAATTAGCTTAGGAATAAGTCTCTTATCACTTCTTTCGCTTAAAAAAATGGGAAATGTTATCCTTGTTACTATAGCGTTTTTGGCTATTGTAGTAAACAGTTATTTGTTGTACCAAACAAATCAAAATATTAAAAATATCATAAGTATCTCACCAGATACTAAGCAAATTTTCTCCCTGAAGAAAAATACGAATACTGGTGAGGCGACGTATTATCGTAGTTATTATCGGATATTAGGTCGCCCAAAAGAAGCATTAAAAGCCCCTATTGATACAGAAGGAGATGTAAAGTGGTTAACAGATGATATTGCTGTTTTCACTTACATGGACAAACAGGAAAATCTTCATCAATTTGTCGGTACATATGGAGATCGTAAAGACGGGTTATCCTATTATTATGTTGGAGCTCAAATGCATGGACAATGGGAAGGAGAGAATACAGCAATATCTGTTAATCAGGAAGGTATTACAATTAACCGTAAAGACTATCTCCAATTGTTTGCTTGGGATCAGATCCAACAATATGGAACATTGGCTATCGTTTTAGAGTACAATAATGAAGCGAAATGGACGATTGCATTAGGGGAGGATTTCTTCTTTGATGAGAATACAACTGCACCTCCTACTGGTGAGATTATCTTATACGAAGCATCACTAGTGAATACAAAAGCCGTCTCGCTACAATACAAAGTGGAAGCATCAGCTTTCTAACATTCTAAGATAAAATAAAAAGTATGGAGAGGGGATTTCGATGGTACACAGCATTCAAACAAAAGTCCGTGAAACCAGTCTATTATTACGAAAAAATGCTCTACATACCATATTAGAACAGCTTGATGGTTATGTCATGGAGCTTTCGAAAAAAGATAGACGTAAAAAATATCATAAGATGAAACAGAATCCTTACAGCTTTTACCGTGGCAGTGCATATCTTTTCTATTATGATGTAACAAAAATACCATTCAGTTTCCATACACCAGAACATAAGCCGACCTGGATCATGGGTGATATGCATTTTGATAATTTCAGCAGCTTCCAGGATGAAGAAGGGAACCTAGTATTTGATGTCGATGATTTTGATGAGGGTTATCTGGGATCTTATTTATATGATGTATAAAGAATGGTGGTCAGCATCCGTTTGCTAGCAGAACAGCAAGGCATTACTGATGAAGAAACTCGAGATGAGTTAGTCACCTCCTTTTTAAAATCATATCGTAAGCAGATAAGGAAGTTTGCCAAACGAGAAGAGGACCCGAAAGCCTTACATTTCACAGTTGATAATACGAAAGGCCCAATCAAGAAGGTGTTGAAAAAATTAGAAGAACGTCAAGCTACACACGAACTGCATAAACAGACCACCTTAAATGGTGAAGGCGAGCGCGTCTTTAACATTGAAAAAGAAAAACTCGAGAAGGTCTCATCGAAAGAATATAAAGAAATAAAAGAGAACTGGCATTACTACTTAGATTCGATTGAGCCGTCTTTATTTAAAGGTAACGATCATTATCAAATCAAGGACATTGTCAGAAAAAATGGAGCAGGTGTGGGATCCACGGGACTAAAAAGATATTATGTCTTAATTGAAGGAACTCAAGATGTTAAAGACGATGATATCATTTTAGAAGTTAAAGAAGCACGACCAGCGATTCCAGCTTATTTTATGCCGTATAATGGAACATTTTGGGCCTATTATAATCACCAAGGAGAACGTGTAGTAGCCACTCAAAAAGCGATGCACCATAAAGCAGATAGTTATTTAGGTCAATTTACGATCGGGAATCGTGAATTTTATGTGAGAGAGCGTAGTGCGTATGATAAGGATATATCACCGAAACATTTATCGGAATTTAAACCGATCAAGCAATCAGTCAAAATCATGGGCAAAATTGCAGCAAAAATTCATTCGCGAGCAGATCAGGATATTCACAAAGAATTATTGGACTATCATAGTGAGGATGTTATTTATCAAGCGATAGAAGGAGATAAAGAAGCGTTTATTCACGAAATGGTGTTATGGTCGCGATTTTATAAACGACAAGTTGACCAAGATTATGAATTGTTCCTTGATTGGCTAGAAACGAATTTCTATAAAAGTTAAAGGATAGACCAGTACATGCGAGTTTTGTAAAAAAAGGAGCTTAATTATGTCACTAGCGCACAAAGCGGAAGCACCAGATACCGTAAGATGTAAAATCATTACCGTCAGCGATACACGAACGAAAGAGACTGATAAAAGTGGTAGGTTGATGCAACAATATTTAGAAGAAAACAATCACCAAGTGAACGCCTATGATATTGTAAAAGATGAGCAAGCTGAAATCCAGCAAGCTATAGAAAAAGGATTACAACAGGCTAATATTGATGCGATCTTAATTAATGGTGGAACAGGGATTGCTAAACGAGATGTGACAATTGAAGCAGTTAAGAGTATGTTGGACAAAGAAATACCTGGATTCGGAGAAATTTTCCGTATGCTCAGTTACCTGGAGGATATCGGTTCAGCAGCGATCCTTTCCCGAGCAATAGCAGGTGTGGTTCAGGATAAAGTAGTTTTTGCAACACCAGGTTCGTCTGGTGCCGTAAAATTGGCTATGGAAAAGTTGATTATTCCGGAGTTAGGACATGTCATGAGGGAGATTAACAAAGACTTATAATTGAACAAAGGTAACCGATAATGTTATAAATTTAACGTTATCGGTTCTCATTAATATTAGTTGTTATCTTCTTCAATAACTTTTTATCCCAATATTGTCCAAAAAACGGGCCAATCTTTTAATTCAACCAATGTCTTCCTCACTAGCCCGTTATAGGAAAGAATTTGCAGGTGCTTATTGACAGCTTTATAAAGATAAAAAAATCACCCAATTATTGAGTGATTACTCCTCTCTCCGATATACCCCGCTTTTCCCGCCAGTTTTTTCAACTAAATAAGTCTGGCCAATCACCATCCCTTTATCAACCGCTTTACACATATCATAAATTGTTAGTGCGGTAACAGAGGCAGCAGTTAAGGCTTCCATCTCAACGCCAGTACTTCCCTTTGTTTTTGCTTCCACTGTTATCACTAACTCATAATTATCTTCTTCGTTTTGCCAATCAAACTGAATATTAACCCCACTTAATGACAATGGATGACACATCGGAATAATTGTAGATGTTTGCTTTGCTGCCATAATGCCAGCGACTTGTGCAACCGAAAGGACATCCCCTTTGCCAATCGTTTGATCAACGATTTTTGTATAGATTTCTTGGTTAACAGAAATGCTGGAGCAGGCAATGGCGGTTCTGTTCGTTATTTGTTTATCGGTTATGTCCACCATTTTCGCTCTGCCTTGTTCATTTATATGAGAAAACTCAGCCATTTTATCACCAACCTTCTCAATCATTATACTATAAAAAAACGTGTTATAATAGAAGGATCATGACAGGAAAGGTACAGATTAACATGAAGAGGGTTATTTACATATTATTAGCGATCAGCTTATTAACCGCATGCCAACCAGAGGAAGAGGAAATAACGATTTCTGCAGCAGCATCCTTAACAGATGCAATAAATGAAGCTGTGCAACAATTTGAAAAGGAACACCCTCATATAAAAGTTGCCATTAATCTCGGTGGTTCAGGAGCATTAAGTCAGCAAATTATGCAAGGAGCACCTGCAGATATCTTTTTCTCTGCTTCTTTAGATCATTTTGACCGTATTTTACAAGCAGGATTAATCGAAGACGGACAAGCAAGAGCATTATTAACAAACGAGCTCGTATGGGTTCAACCAAAAGATGATCAGCTAGTCACATCGATTGATCATTTTAATAAAATTGCGATAGGAACGCCGGAAACGGTTCCTGCTGGTAATTATGCAAAACAAGCGTTAACAGCACAAGGAATTTATAATGATATAGAAAAAAAACTAGTTTTCACCAAAGATGTAAGACAAGTCGTACAATATGTGGAAAGTGGCAATGTAGACGCTGGAATGGTATATCGTACAGATGCGATGATTTCTGATAAAGTTCAACTAAACGAAACACTGCCAATAGGTGAGTACGATGATATCATATATCCAGTTGGTATGATCAAAAAAACTCAAGCGGCAGAAACTTTTTATCAATATTTGCAATCAGAAGAAGCGCTCGATATATTTAAACAATACGGATTTCAAGAAATTGATGGTGACATAGATGGAAGCATTTTTTCAACCGATTAAATTATCATTAATTGTTTCGAGTTTAGCATTAATAATCGTCTTTTTCCTGGGGATCTCAGCAGCATGGCTGATGGCAAGGAGGAAGTTTAAAGGAAAAGTTTTGATTGAAACGATATTATTATTACCAATTGTTTTACCCCCAACTGTCATTGGGTTTATTTTAATTATGTTATTTGGTCAAAATGGAATATTGGGTAAATTAACAAATTTTCTGTTTAATCAATCATTAATGTTTACCATATGGGCAGCTGTTATTGCGGCGGTAGTGGTTGCTTTTCCGTTAATGTATCAATCTGTTAAAACGGGACTAACATTTGTGGATCGTCATATTGAAGATGCAGCAAGAGTAGATGGATCCAATGAGTGGAACGTTTTTCGGTATATCACCTTCCCATTAATTCAAAAATCGATTCTTTCAGGAGTCGTACTAAGCTTTGCCCGTGCATTAGGGGAGTTTGGAGCTACATTAATGTTTGCTGGGAACATTCCGGGGCGTACCCAGACCGTACCGATGGCAATTTATGTAGCCTTTGAATCAAACAGAATGACACTTGCATGGGCGTGGGTTTTGTCTATCATTGTCGTTTCATTTGTTATGCTAATTTTTATACGTAAATCTGCCTAAAAAATAGTCATAAATTTGTAAAAATCACACAATGCAAACGCTGCCAATACGTGATAAAATAGGAGGAAATCATAAAGAGATTGAGGAGATTATGATGAATGATCATTTATATAGATGGCGTAATAAAGAAATTCGTAAGCAAGTAGCAGTGATCGATGGTAAAGAGTCAGCGACACTTATTTTGAAAAACGCTTATTATTTAAATGTTTTCCTAAGAAAATGGTTGGAGGCACATATCTGGATCTATCATGATCGGATTGTATATGTGGGCTCGAAATTACCTGATTCATTGACAGACATCGAAGTAGTCGATTGTACAGGTAAATTCGTGGTACCAGGATATATTGAACCACATGCACATCCATTTCAACTTTATAACTCTTATGAACTAGCTATGTATGCCGGGCAAACAGGAACAACAACATTGATGAATGACAACTTATCATGGCTTTATTTAACTAACAGAGAGAAAGCGTTTACATTAATGGAGGATTTCATGAGAATTCCTGTATCAATGTATTGGTGGGCAAGATTCGATTCACAGTCAGAAATCAATGAAGAACAGGAGATTTTTAGGGACGAAGAAGTTCAAGCATGGTTGCAGCATGAAGCCGTTGTCCAAGGTGGGGAATTAACAGCATGGCCACAAGTGTTGCGTGATGATGACCGCATTCTTTACTGGATGCAGGAAGCGAAAAGACTTCGCAAGCCAGTTGAAGGGCACTTCCCAGGTGCTTCTGAACACACATTGGTAAAGCTAAAGCTGCTAGGTGCCAGCTCAGATCATGAGGCATTATCAGGTGAAGAGGTTTATAACCGTTTATCTATGGGGTATCGCGTAGGGTTGCGTAATTCTTCGATACGACCTGATTTGAAAAAGTTGTTAAAAGAACTGCAGGATCTTGGTATCAATTCCTATGATTTCTTAACGATGACAACAGATGGTTCGACACCTGCTTTTTATGAGAATGGTTTAATTAATCAATGTATTCAAATTGCAATAGATAATGGTGTTCCCGAGATTGAAGCATATATGATGGGTACGTATAACGCAGCAGAGCAATTTCATTTAGAGGAACGCCTCGGTGGTATTGCTCCAGGTCGAGTAGCACACCTTAATATTTTATCAGAAGCTAATAATGCAACACCTGAGTCTGTTATTGCCAAAGGAAAGTGGTTGAAGAAAGATGGACAGTTGGTTGATCAACATATCGAAATCGATTGGGATAAATATGGATTAGGAGCACTCAATTTAGACTGGCAGTTAACAGAAAAAGACTTGCAATTCTCGATGCCGGTCGGATTGAAAATGGTCAATGATGTCATCATGAAACCATATCCGATTACCATTGACGCAAATACAGAAGAAATTACTAATTCAACGGATGAATCTTTCTTAATGTTAATCGATCGTCATGGAGAGTGGCGAGTAAATACGATTATTAAAGGATTCACGGAAACGTTAGGAGGATTAGCTAGTTCTTATTCCTTGACAGGTGATATTGTATTAATTGGAAAGAGTAAATCAGATTTGTTGCTTGCGTTTTCGAGGATGAAAGAAATTGGCGGAGGTATTGTCCTTGTACATCAAGGAAAAGTGATTTTTGAATTACCGCTACAAATTGCTGGAATGATGTACAAAGGCGAAATGCCAAAACTGATAAAAGAAGACAAAAAATTAAAAGAGCTTCTCATCGATCACGGCTATCAATATGAGGACCCACCATACAGTTTATTATTCTTATCATCGATGCACTTACCTTTTGTCCGAATCACACCGTTAGGTATTATCGATGTAAAGAAAAAGGATATCCTCTTCCCGGCGATTATGAGATAAGAAAGGTTCCTAGTTAGCTAGACATCTTTTCCAAACGATATGAAAAGAGGTTGGCGATTCGTCAAATTTCCTCTATAATAGAATTAGATCTATCGGCATGCGATGAATAGGCATGCCGATATTCCGTTTTATCAAGGTGCTAACTGTCCGTAAAACCCACGGACGCTAACACTCTCGCTTTCTATTATTTTACAGATGAAAAGGTGGCCTTTTTGATGAAGAAATTAAGTTTACTTCTTATTATTGTATTATGTTCATTAGTAGCATGCTCTAATAATGAAGAAGAAGCAGTAAAAAAGCAAGAGCAGGAAGAACCAGAAGAAATCGTAGAAGAGAAACCAGCAGAGCCTAAGGAACCAGAGTTTGTGTCCCCTTTTACTGGTCTTGAAGCTGAAGAAGAATTGACAGACCGAGCGGTGGCAATTATGGTTAACAATCATCCAAAAGCAAGACCACAAACTGGGCTTTCTCAAGCAGATATAGTTTTTGAAATTTTGGCGGAAGGTAATATTACTCGGTTGATGGCACTTTTTCATGGTGATATTCCTGAACGTGTAGGTCCTGTCAGAAGTGCAAGACCATACTATTTTAATTTAGCAAACGATTATAATGCTATATATGTATATCATGGTGCAGCAGATTTTATAGAAAATATGATTAAATCTGGTGCTGTACAGGGATTAAATGGCATGTACTACGATAATGATAAAGTGTTGTTTGAAAGATCGTCTGATCGCAATCCGCCACATAACTCGTATACATTATTTGACGGAATCTATCAGCGTGCAGAGGAAGAAGGGTATGCGCTTGAAGCGGAATACCAGCCAATGCCTTTTTTAGAAAAAGATCAAGCTATAGAAGGGGAAACGGCTACCGATATTCGCTTTAATTATGGCAACTATAGTGTCAGATACCAATATGATGAGGCATCACAAAAGTATCTGAGATATAGTGATGGAGTCCAAACTGTAGAATATGCAGACAGTACGCCAATTGAATTGGATAATGTATTAATTCTCGAAACTGCTCATCAGGTAATAGATGATCAAGGACGTCGCGAAATCGACTTAGAATCTGGTGGAAGTGCTTTATTACTACAGCAAGGTAAAGTACAAAACGTGCAATGGGAACGAATTGATGGTAGAATAATCCCAACGAAGAATGGAGAGCCTGTTCCGTTTGTTCCAGGACAAACATGGGTCAATGTGATTCCTACAAGCCCTGGCATTGATGGTGTGGAACTATCAAGCGAGACGGAATAAAAAGGAGAGATGTGTACCATGCAAATCGATAAATTGCGTGGCAAACAATTAGATCAGTTATTTGATGCTATTTTATCGCTGGAAGACCGGGAAGAATGCTACCGCTTTTTTGATGATATTGCAACAATGAACGAAATTCAATCTCTGGCACAACGCTTACACGTAGCCAAAATGCTTGATGAAGGCAGAACATATACAGCGATAGTAGAAGAATCAAGCGCATCCACGACAACGATCTCTCGGGTCAAGAGATGCTTGGCATATGGTACTGATGGCTACCGTATCGTGTTGGATCGATTAAAGGAAAAAGAGTAAAATAAGGAGTGCCTCTTGCGACAGAGGGACTCTTTTTCGATGCTCAATGACAAAAACATGGAGGTATAATATAATGATTCGCTTTGGAGTTATAGGAACGAATTGGATTACCGATCGATTTATCGATGGAGCAAGTAAACTAGGTGATTTTCAATTAAATGCTGTTTATTCAAGAACAGAAGAAAAAGCAACAGAGTTTGCGAGTAAGTATCATATCGAGCATACATATACAGATGTACATGAATTCGCTAGTAGTGATAGCATTGATGCCGTTTATATTGCTTCGCCTACCGCATTACACAGTGAACATGCAATCGCTTGTATGAAAGGCGGTAAACACGTTATTGTAGAAAAACCTTTTGCATCCAATGAGCAGGAAGTACAAGCGATGATCGACACAGCAAAACAAACTAACGTTACCCTTATGGAAGCTATGAAAACGACACATGTTCCCAATTTCAAGCTCATTCAAGAAAGTTTGGATAAAATTGGACCTGTTCGCCGTTATGTTGCGAACTTTTGTCAATATTCCTCCCGCTATGATAAGTACAAAGAAGGAATGGTGTTAAACGCATTTAAGCCAGAATTATCAAATGGGTCTTTAATGGATATCGGTGTCTATTGTATTTATCCGATGGTCGCGTTATTCGGCAGACCAGATCGTGTGAAAGCAACAGCCTTTATACTAGAATCTGGTGTTGACGGCGAAGGAACGGTGACAGTGGATTACCCTTCCTTAAATGGTGTCTGCATGTTTTCTAAAATCACTAACTCCTCTATCCCTTCAGAAATTCAAGGGGAAAAAGGTTCTATTGTTATCGGGAAATTTTCCGATATGACTGAAGTGAAAATTGTGTACAAAGATGGTTCTGAAGAGGTTTTAGACGCCGGGCAAGAAGACAACACGATGTATTATGAAGCAAAATCATTTATCGAATCGATTGAAAATAATGAAATCGAAAATAAAGTAAATACATGGAATAATTCCCTGGAAACTATTAGAGTCCTAGATCAGGCTAGAAAAGAAGTAGGAGTTGTATTTCCAGCTGATAAAAAGTAATACTTTTCTATGAGACCTAACCCTTATTCGTTAACGTTCATTTAATCGGATAAGGGTTTAGTTAACATGTACACGCAATATGTCTAATTACTGAAGTAGTGAGTAAAACTCGATTATATGCATTTAAAAGGTATTCGCGCTGAAAAAAAGGGAGTGAATCCTGATTATAAGCATTTTAAAGGTATTCACACCGAAAAAAAGGGAGTGAATCCCGATTATATGTATTTTAAAGGTATTCACACCGAAAAAAAGGGAGTGAATCCCGATTATATGTATTTTACAGGTATTCACACTGAAAAAAAGGGAGTGAATCCCGATTATATGTATTTTACAGGTATTCGCGCTGAAAAAAAGGGAGTGAATCCCGATTATATGTATTTTACAGGTATTCGCGCTGAAAAAAAGGGAGTGAATCCCGATTATAAGCATTTTAAAGGTATTCACACTGAATAAAAGCGAGTGAATCTCAATTATACAGTTCATAATGCTTTTTTATGAGAGAAAATTAATGTTTCATGAATTATTAATTACAAAAAAGTATATGTAAAACTTAAAGAGGTTGTCACTCTAGCAAAAGGTGACAACCTCTTTAAAATTAATTCCGTATTAAATGATCAAATGCGCCCAATGCCGCAGTAGCACCAGATCCCATTGAAATAATGATTTGCTTATACGCACTGTTTGTACAGTCACCTGCCGCAAACACACCAGGGATACTTGTTGTACCACGCTCATCTACTACAATCTCGCCGAACTTATTTAACTCTAATGTATCTTTTAGCCATTCTGTGTTTGGAACAAGTCCAATTTGAATGAAGACACCAGCAAGCTCAATGCTTTTTTCTTCTTCTGTCTCACGGTCTACATAACGTAAACCTTCTACTTTTTCAGATCCGTAGATTTCAGAAGTTCTTGCATTTGTAAGTACGGTAACATTTGGTAGGCTGTGTAGACGTTCTTGTAATACCTGATCAGCCTTTAACTCTGGTAAAAATTCAAGTACGGTAACATGTTTAACAATACCAGCTAAGTCAATTGCTGCTTCGACACCAGAGTTTCCACCACCAATTACGGCTACATCTTTTCCTTCAAAGATGGGACCATCACAGTGTGGACAGTATGCAACACCTTTATTTTTGAATTCTGCTTCACCAGGAACGCCGATATTACGCCAGCGAGCACCAGTTGAAAGTACAATGGTTTTACTTTTAAGTGTTGCACCATTTTCTAGTTCCAATTCAAAAAGCTCTTTTTTCTCAAGAGATTTGGCACGCAGTGAGTTCATAATGTCTACATTATAATCACGAACATGCTCTTCCATGTTAGCAACTAATTTCGGACCTTCTGTATATTTCGTTGTAATAAAGTTTTCGATACCAAGTGTATCTTGAACTTGTCCACCAAAACGTTCAGCAACGATACCGGTGCGGATTCCTTTACGAGCAGCATAAATGGCAGCACTAGAACCAGCAGGGCCTCCACCAACTACTAATACATCATAAGGCTCTTTATCATTTAGCTCAGAAATGTCAGCACTGCTTCCTAATGCTTCTAGAATGCTTTCAATTGTTTGTCTACCATCAACAAATTGTTCTCCATTCAAGTAAACAGAAGGAACAGCCATGATGTCTTTACGATCTACTTCCTCTTTAAAAGCAGAACCTTCAACCATTGTATGGGTGATTTCAGGATGTACGACACTCATAATGTTGAGTGCTTGAACGACATCAGGACATTTTTGGCATGATAAGCTTACATATGTTTCGAAATGTAGTGGACCTTCTAGTTTTTTGATTTGTTCAATAATAGAATCATCCACTTTCGGTGGACGTCCACTTACTTGTAATAATGCCAACACAAGAGAAGTAAACTCATGACCAAGTGGGACACCTGCGAAAATAACGCCAGTGTCCTCGCCAGCACGATTAATGCTAAAGCTAGGAGTACGGTCAAAAGAGCCTTTCTCTACTGTGATTTTATCCGACATGCTTGCAATTTCATTTACTAGTTCGTCTACTTCTTTTGAAACATCGTCAGAACCAGTACTTGCCTTAATGACAATATCCTTTTCTAACAGTTTCAAATATTCATTAAGCTGTGATTTTATTTCTTGATCAAGCATTTTGACCCTCTTTTCTTATATTACTTAGAAAGAATATATGGAAATATTTAGCTCCGAACGCCCAGAAACTACGATTTCCCGACAAGGTGATTCTTGAATCAGTCCAATCGCTATGTTTCTAAAGGGCGCTCCTGAGCTTTCCTTATATTTTCCCTACTAGATCAATACTTGGTCTAAGTGTTTCGCCGCCTTCTTCCCATTTAGCTGGGCATACTTCACCAGGATTGCTACGTACATATTGTGCAGCTTTAATTTTATTAACTAGTGTACTAGCGTCACGGCCAATACCTTCAGCATTAATTTCTGCTGCTTGGATTACACCATCAGGATCAATAATGAAAGTTCCGCGATCAGCTAGACCTGCGTCTTCACGTAGTACATCAAAGTTTTGAGAAATGACGTGAGAAGGGTCACCGATCATAGTATATTCGATTTTACCGATGGCATCTGAGCTTTCATGCCATGCCTTATGTGTAAAGTGAGTATCTGTAGAAACAGAATATACTTCTACACCTAATTTTTGTAATTCTGCATATTGGTTCTGTAAATCTTCTAATTCTGTAGGACACACGAATGTGAAATCTGCTGGATAGAAACAAACAATGCTCCATGTTCCTTTGAAAGTTTCTTCTGTTACATCTACGAATTCCCCTTGACGGAATGCAGATGCTTGAAATGGTAGTACTTCTTTTCCGATTAATGACATAATGATTGTCCTCCTTATGTGTTTTTTTATTTTTTGAATACTAACTTGAAAAAAGTATTCATTACACACCAACCATTATTATAAAATAAATGACCTTATATGTGTAATGATATAATTATAGTTCATAAATTCGTAACGATAATTCTCTTCATTCTATTATTTTGAACGTAAAATTCATTATTTATTCACAATTGAAACATTATTGTATATAGATGTGAAAAAGATCACACATGTTTCTGAAATGAGTCGGTATGATTGCAATAACAAAACAAAGTAGGAAAGGATGTACCGACATGATGAATGTAAAAAAGCTTCAACTACCTTTACAAAATCTTAGCCTTGTAGTCGGCTTTATGTTTGGTTTTACTTTCATCTTTAATGAGTTTTACTAAACAGGATATAAGTTTAACGACGGAGCAAATATTCTTTATCACTGCAGTTCCTGTTATTTTAGGTTCTATTTTACGAGTTCCACTAGATTTTTACGCCAATTGTTTTGGGGCGCGGGGGTTATTTGTTTTAAGTTTCCTCCTTTTCTCCCAGTAGGCTATTTGGGAATCGCCAATACATTTTCCGATTTATTCATATACGGATTATTCCTAGGGATTGGTGGAGCAATTTTCTCCGTTGGGGTTACGTCCTTAGCAAAATATTATTCAGAAGAAAAACATGGTTTCGTGAACGGTATCTATGGTGTAGGTAATATCGGGAGTGCGATTACTTCATTTGGTGCACCAATCATCGCTGGTATGGTTGGCTGGCGAATGGCAGTTTTTACATTAATTATCCTCTTATTATTGTTTGTGTTACTTAATTTCTTAATGGGTGATCGTGATGAACCAAGAGTACAAACTTCGTTAAAACAACAGGTTTTAGGTGTCTATAAAAATAATAAACTATGTTTTTTACACGATTGGCAGCTTGTTAGTAGCACTGTTTGCTGGTATTGGAAATGGTACGATTTTTAAATTAGTTCCATTATATTTCTCTAACCAACCAGGGATTGTCAATAGAATTGTCGCTACGATGGGCGGATTAGGCGGTATGCGAATATAGATAATCAAATAATAGTCTGTGAACAATCTGTGTCAAAAAAATATATAAACATAAATTAAATAATTTCAACATGATATCATTCTAAAAAGGTGTATATTTTTGCTATAATGAAATAATGGATATAGAATCGTCATTGGAGGCTTAGATTGTGTATAATATCGACGAATGGAAACATATCTTCAAGTTAGATCCTGCAAAAGAGATCTCTGAAGAATTGATAGATAAAATATGTGAATCAGGAACAGATGCCATTATGGTCGGTGGTACAGACGATGTAACATTAGATGGTGTATTGCAATTGTTAAGTAGAATCCGCCGTCACACAGTGCCTGTTATTTTAGAAATATCTACTATCGAATCAGTCACACCAGGTTATGATTATTATTTCGTGCCAATGGTGTTAAACAGTCAAGATAAAAAATGGATGATGGATATCCAACATCAAGCGGTACTTGAATATGGCGACATTATTAATTGGGACGAAATGTTTGCCGAAGGGTATTGTATTATGAATGATCAGTCAAAAGTTTTTCAGCATGCTAATTGCAAGCTCCCAACACAAGACGAAGCGATTGCCTATGCAAGAATGGCAGAGCATTTATTCCGTTTACCTTTTTTCTATTTAGAATACAGTGGTACATACGGGGATCCGGGCCTTGTGAAATCAATCAGTCAAGAACTCAAACATACAAAATTCATTTATGGCGGTGGTATTGAAAAGAAAGAACAAGCCGCTGAGATAAGTGAATATGCCGATATCATAGTGGTCGGTAATGCACTATACGATAACCCGAAGGAAGCGTTAAAAACGGTAAAAGCAACAAAGTAAAAGGACGGTGTTACGATGAGTCGGATGATGCACGACTTGTTAAAAGGATTAAATAAAGAGCAGCGCGAAGCTGTACAACATACAGATGGTGCCTTACTAATTATGGCGGGGGCAGGAAGTGGGAAGACCCGCGTACTGACCCACCGTATTGCTTATTTGTTAGATGAAAAGGAAGTTTCACCGCGAAACATATTAGCGATTACCTTTACTAATAAAGCGGCACGTGAAATGAAAGAAAGAATAGCAGGCCTTGTTGGACCGGCTGGAGCTGATATATGGGTATCCACCTTCCACTCGATGTGTGTACGAATCCTGAGAAGAGATATCGACAGGATCGGATACAGTCGTAATTTTTCAATTATAGACAGTAGTGATCAGCTTACGGTCATCAAAAATATCGTAAAAGATAAAAATATTGATGCTAAGAAGTTTGAGCCGAGAGCGATACTCGGTGTGATCAGTAGTGCTAAAAACGAACTTATTACTGCTGAAAAGTTTGCGGAATCAGTAAACAACTTTTTTGATCGGCAAGTTTCCGAAGTATATAACGAATATCAGCGTCGTTTGCGTAAAAATCAAGCACTAGATTTTGATGATTTAATTATGCAGACGATTCACTTGTTTAAACGAGTGCCGGAAGTATTAGAATACTATCAGCGCCGTTTTCAATACATTCATGTCGATGAGTACCAGGATACCAACCATGCGCAGTATTCATTAGTTAAACAACTGGCAGCACGTTTTCAAAATCTCTGTGTTGTTGGGGACTCTGATCAATCGATCTATGCATGGCGTGGAGCGGATATTACTAATATTCTTTCTTTTGAAAAAGATTATCCTTCTGCACGTGTTGTCATGTTGGAACAAAATTATCGTTCCACAAAGTCGATTCTTCAAGCTGCCAACCAGGTGATTGAAAACAATATGGGTAGAAAACCGAAAAATTTGTGGACTGACAATCAAGATGGAAATAAAATTCGCTATTTCCAAGCGTCAACCGAACGCGAAGAAGGATTATTTGTTGCCGAGCGGATCGAACAATTAATCCAAGAAAATAAATATAAGCACAAAGATATTGCAATTCTTTACCGTACCAATGCGCAGTCACGTGCTATTGAGGAAACTTTTGTGAAAGCAAATATTCCGTATCAAATGGTCGGGGGCACCAAGTTCTACGATCGTAAAGAAATTAAAGATTTACTCGCTTATTTACGTTTAATCGTCAACCCAGATGATGATATCAGCTTTGTCCGTGTCGTAAATGTACCAAAACGTGGTATCGGAAAAACAACGATAGACAAGCTCCAAGCTTATGCTACGGCACACGATATTTCTTTATACACAGCAGTGCAGGAAATAGATTTTGTCGGTGTCAGTGCTAAAGCGGCTAAATCCTTAATGGAGTTTGGCCAGATGATTAAAAATTGGGAGCAACAACAGGAATTCCTTTCTGCCACTGATATGGTCGAAGAAGTCATTGCAAAAACCGGCTACGAAGAAATGCTCCATAATGAACGAAGTATTGAAGCAGAAACACGTCTAGAAAACATTGAAGAATTCAAAACCGTTACGAAACATTTTGAGGAGACAAATGAAGATAAAACATTAGTAAACTTCCTTACTGATTTAGCATTGGTCTCAGATATTGACCGTATGGACGATGATCCAACCGCAGATGACAGTGTGACGATGATGACATTACATGCGGCAAAAGGGTTGGAATTTCCCGTAGTCTTTCTGATCGGTATGGAAGAAAGTGTTTTTCCGCATAGCCGTTCATTGATGGATGAGGATCAAATGCAAGAGGAGCGACGCCTCGCCTACGTAGGGATTACTAGAGCAGAAGAGATGTTGCACGTCTCCCATGCGAAAATGCGGACATTATTTGGTCGAACGAACATGAACCCAATAAGCCGTTTTATTGACGAAATTCCAGATGACTTATTAGAAGGAAAAGAAGAACTACAGGAATCAATGTTTGGCTCACCGCTTGGGCGAATGGCCATTCAAGATCAGGACTTACCATTTGAAAAACAGCCAGAAAAACCAAAACGTAAACCAATACGTCATGTTAATCAAACAACTGGCGGAGAAAAAGAAGGTTGGAATGTAGGCGACAAAGCAAACCATAAAAAATGGGGGCAAGGAACAGTTGTGAAAGTAGATGGTTCAGGTGATGCGATGGAATTAGACATTGCTTTCCCAGCTCCAACAGGAATTAAACGACTACTCGCAAAATTTGCCCCAATTACAAAGGTGTAAAAAAGGAGGTGCTCACTAAATGACAGAACAAGAAGCACGTCAGAAATTAGCAACGTTAAGAGAAGAATTAACGAAATATAACTATCAATACCATGTGTTAGATAACCCGAGCGTACCGGATGCTGAATATGATGCAAAAATGAAGGAACTGAAAGCAATTGAGGCTGAATTTCCTGGTCTAATTACACCTGACTCACCTTCACAACGCGTAGGTGGAGAGCCATTAGATCAATTTGAGAAAGTCACTCATCGTGTACCGATGTTGAGTTTAGGCAATGCTTTTAATGAAGAAGAGTTAAAAGATTTCGATCGACGTGTTCGTGAAGGGTTAGAAACCGACAACGTTACTTATGTTTGCGAACTGAAAATCGATGGTCTTGCTATTTCATTACGTTATCAGGATGGTCTTTTCGTGCAAGGGGCGACACGTGGGGACGGGACGACAGGTGAGGATATTACCAGTAACCTGAAAACGATAAGAAGTATTCCATTAAGAATTAAGGACGGCTCCCCGATTGAAGTTCGTGGTGAAGCCTTTATGCCACAGAGTGCATTTGTCTCATTAAATGAAGCCCGTGAAGAAAACGGAGAAGAACCATTTGCGAACCCGCGTAATGCAGCGGCAGGATCTTTACGTCAGCTTGATCCGAAAATCGCGGCAAAACGTCATTTAGATATTTTCTTATATGCGGTAGGTGAATGGGAATCTGGTTCTTTAGAAACCCATAGTGAACGTCTAACTTATCTGCAAGAACTAGGTTTCAAAACCAATCCCGAGTGGCGAAAATGTAATGGTATCGACGAAGTGATCCAATATGTTGAAGAGTGGGTGGAAAAAAGAGCGACTCTTTCCTATGATATCGATGGCATTGTTATAAAGGTTGATAATCTTGAAGCACAGGAACAGCTGGGCTTCACTGCGAAAAGTCCGCGCTGGGCGATCGCCTATAAATTCCCAGCAGAAGAAGCGGTGACGAAACTAACTGATATTGAGTTAAGTGTTGGAAGAACAGGTGTTATCACACCAACAGCTATACTTGAGCCGGTTAAAGTGGCTGGTACTACTGTACAACGAGCATCACTTCACAATGAAGACTTAATCCAGGAAAAAGATATCCGTATTGGCGATACAGTTGTGATCAAGAAAGCGGGTGATATCATTCCTGAAGTGGTTCGAGTTGTTGAAGATATGCGAACAGAGGAGCAGCTGCCTTTCGCAATGCCAGAAACATGTCCATCTTGTGGAGACGAGCTTGTCCGCTTAGAAGAGGAAGTTGCTTTGCGTTGTATTAATCCAAACTGCCCAGCTCAGTTAAAAGAAGGTCTGATTCACTTTGTATCAAGACTGGCGATGAATATTGATGGACTTGGTGAAAAAGTAATCGAACAACTTTTCCAAGCTGAATATATTCACACGATTGCTGACCTTTACCGATTAGAGCGTGAAGAATTATTAAAACTAGAACGCATGGGCGAAAAATCGGTAGAAAACTTGTTAACAGCTATTGAAGATTCCAAGGAAAACTCACTGGAACGTGTACTATTTGGCCTTGGTATTCGCTATGTCGGTTCGAAGGCAGCAAAAACATTAGCAACTCACTTTGAAACCATTGACCGCCTACAGCAAGCTAGTTTTGAAGACTTAGTAGCGGTTGATGAAATTGGCGATAAAATGGCAGATTCAATTGTTCATTATTTTGAAGATGATAAAGTGAAACAGCTTATCTCTGAATTAAAAGATTTAGGCTTAAATCTCACTTACAATGGACCGAAAGTAAGTGAAGTTGTAGAAGATAGTCCATTTGCTGGCAAAACAGTTGTCTTAACAGGGAAATTAGCGATTTATACCAGACAAGAGGCAAAGCAGCAAATCGAAGCACTTGGTGGTAACGTAACAGGTAGTGTAAGTAAAAAGACAGACTTGCTGATTGCCGGGGAAGATGCTGGATCTAAATTAGCTAAAGCGAACAAATTAGATGTTGAAGTTTGGGATGAGTCAAAATTGCAGGAAGTATTAGAGGAGGAAGCATAGTGAAGAAGACTGTAATTAGCCTCTTCATTGTCGTATTAGTTTTAGCCGGATGCGCACCAGATTTTAGTGGTGAACAGGAAGATACAGTTGTCGATGAAAGTACAGATAAAACTTTACAAGAAACAGCGGTGATTCCGAAATATAATTTGGACGAAGAAAATTATCGCGTATTAATTGACTCTAATTTAAGCAAGGCAAGAGGGGTTATTACCAACCAAGTGGCCAATCGCCTGGATATTGATGAATTAGAGGAAGGATTACGTCGTCATTCAAAAGAAGTATATGATCCTGAGAAATACTATTTTCAGGAGGGTCAATATTTAACAGAAGATATATTATATAACTGGTTGGAACGGTTTGATAAAGACAAAGAACCATTAGGACTTAATCCAGAATTGAAAAAAGGTGAGAATGAAACAGACAAGGAAGCAGAAGAAAACAATCCCAAATACCTTTCCCATATTTTAGAACAAAACTACCTAACGAAATCAAAAGAAGATGCTGTTGAATTAGCGGGAATTTCCATTGGTATTGCAATGAAATCTGTTTACCGATTCCAGACAGAAATAGGTGGTCCTTATTACTATAAGGACATTTCAGAAAGTAAAATGATGAGTGAAGCTAATAAGATAGCAGGTAAGGTCGTACAAAGAATTCGTCAAATGG
This sequence comes from Gracilibacillus sp. D59, assembly GCF_052246695.1. Taxonomy (NCBI): domain Bacteria; kingdom Bacillati; phylum Bacillota; class Bacilli; order Caryophanales; family Bacillaceae; genus Gracilibacillus; species Gracilibacillus sp. D59. The sequence continues at coordinate 158,265 of NZ_JBQQCK010000007.1, forward strand.
AAGGTCTGAAGAACGTGCCTATTATGTTAGCGATCTTCCGTGAAGAATCGCAAAATTCACTTGTACCAGGAAATTTTGTCGCTAAGACTAATATCGCTGCTGACAGTGCATCAGTCGGGGAATGGCAAGAAGTAAATGAAGAAAATGTGTTATTTCCATCTAATTATGGAGAGAATACCTATCCTGATGTATGGGGTACATTAGACGACTTCGAAACAGATATAGCCTCTTATTTTCCGAACTATGTAAGTGTGATTGGAAAGGGCTTTTTTCAAAATGGTGAGTTGCGTAAATTAACAGTAGAAATCCCGGTATCTTTTTATGGGAAGGCAGAATTAATTGGTTTTACACAATATGTCTATGGACTTGTTTTATCAGGATTTCCTAATGACTATCAATTAGAAATCAATATCACATCGGGTGAGAGACAAGAGGCCTTAATTGTAAGAGATGCAGGACAAGAAGAAGGATTTGTTCATATATACCGATAATTCTGTTCAAAAAAGTTTTGCAAAGATAGGATTAATGGTAAAATAAACGTTATGGATTTTATTTGCATGCTAGATAAATATATAATTTTAGCAAGTATTAATCGACGAAGGTAAAATGTTGTTAGTACAAGGTATAAGTAAAACTAAGGTTTTCGCCGGAAGAACATGTAGCCAAAGCGCACAAGGCATTCTTTAGCGGCGATAAGCCAAGTTTTTCAACATATAATAGTTAGTTTCCAATATATATGGAGGTGAATTAACATGGCAGAAATCTCAAAAGAACAAGTAAAGCACGTCGCAAATCTAGCACGTCTAGCTTTAAAAGATGAAGAAGTAGAAACATTCACTCAACAATTAGGAGATATCATTAATTACGCAGAGTTGTTAAATGAGTTGGATACCGATGACGTCAAGCCAACAACCCACGTATTAGATTTGAAAAATGTGATGCGTAAAGATGAGCCAAAAGAATGGATTAGGAAAGAAGATGCATTGAAGAATGCGCCAGATCAAAAAGATGGTCAATTCCGTGTACCATCAATTCTTGAATAAGGAGGGTTTCTTTTGTCACTTTTTGATTATACATTAAAAGAATTACAAGAAAAGCTACATAATAAAGAAATTACTGTTAGTGATCTTGTCGAAACTTCATATAACCGTATAAATGAAGTGGATGATCAAGTCAAAGCATTTTTGACATTAAACGAAGAAGAAGCAAAAAAACAAGCAAAAGAATTAGACGAAAAACTAGGTTCTGATGCCTCCATTTTATATGGTATGCCAATCGGAATTAAAGATAATATCGTAACGAAGGGATTACGGACAACTTGTGCAAGTCAAATCCTTGATAACTTGAACGATCCTTTATATGATGCAACCGTCATCCAAAAGTTAAACAAAGAAAAGACGATCAACATTGGAAAATTAAACATGGACGAGTTCGCGATGGGTTCTTCAACAGAAAACTCTAGCTATGAAAATACCCGAAATCCATGGAATACAGACTATGTTCCTGGTGGTTCCAGTGGTGGTTCTGCGGCAGCTGTAGCAGCAGGAGAAGTATTATTCTCACTAGGATCTGACACAGGTGGTTCGATCCGTCAACCAGCAGCATTCTGTGGTGTAGTTGGAATGAAACCTACATATGGTCTTGTATCTCGTTTTGGACTTGTTGCGTTTGCATCCTCACTTGATCAAATTGGACCAATTACAAGAACTGTAGAAGACAATGCACACTTACTACAGGCAATTGTTGGCCATGACAATATGGATTCTACTTCTGCCAATGTAGATATTCCAAACTATAGTGATGCATTCAAAGAAGATGTGAAAGGTTTACGTATTGCTGTACCGAAAGAATACTTACAAGAAGGGGTTAACCCGGAAGTAAAAGAGGCAGTTCTAGCTGCTTTAAAACAGTATGAAGAATTAGGTGCAACATGGGAAGAAGTTTCTTTACCACACTCTAAATATGCAGTTGCAGCCTATTACTTACTAGCATCATCAGAAGCAAGTGCCAACTTAGCTCGCTTTGATGGCGTTCGTTATGGTAAACGTACAGAGAAAAACGTCGACATGATTGATATGTTCAAAGAGTCTCGTGCAGAAGGCTTTGGTGATGAAGTAAAACGTCGTATCATGTTAGGAACATTTGCATTAAGCTCCGGTTATTACGATGCATACTATAAAAAAGCACAAAAAGTACGTACACTTATTAAAAATGACTTCGAAAAAATCTTCGATGAGTATGATGTAGTAGTTGGTCCAACAACACCAACACCAGCATACAAAGTCGGTGAAAAAATTGATGATCCATTAACAATGTATACTGATGATGTCTTAACAACGCCAGTAAACCTTGCAGGACTTCCGGGTATATCAATACCATGTGGTTTCTCAAGTGACGGTTTACCTATCGGACTGCAAATCATTGGTAGACACTTCGATGAATCAATGATCTATCGTACGGCATATGCTTACGAGCAAGCAACAGATCATCATAAGAAACGTCCTAATTTAGGAGGTGACCAATAATGACAAATTTTGAAACAGTTATTGGTTTAGAGGTACACGTTGAATTAAAAACGGCGTCGAAAATTTTCAGTCCAAGTCCTAATGCTTTTGGTTCAGAGCCAAACGCTAACGTAAACCCGATCGACTTAGGATATCCAGGTGTATTACCTGTATTAAATGAAGAAGCTGTCAATTATGCGATGAAAGCATCAATGGCGATCAACTGTGATATTGCAACAAATACTAAATTTGACCGTAAAAATTATTTCTATCCAGACAACCCGAAAGCTTACCAAATTTCACAATTTGATCAACCAATTGGGGAAAATGGCTGGATTGAAATCGAAGTAAATGGTGAGAAGAAAAAAATCGGAATCACACGACTTCATTTAGAAGAAGATGCAGGGAAATTAACACACGGTGATGATGGCTATTCTTTAGTGGACTATAACCGCCAAGGTACACCACTTGTCGAAATCGTATCAGAACCGGATATTCGTACACCAGAAGAAGCATATGCTTACTTGGAAAAACTAAAGAATATTATCCAATATACTGGTGTATCAGACTGTAAGATGGAAGAAGGTTCACTTCGATGTGACGCCAATATTTCCATTCGTCCAGTAGGGCAAAAAGAATTTGGTACCAAAACAGAATTGAAAAACTTAAACTCTTTCTCTTTTGTTCAAAAAGGGTTGGAATTCGAAGAAAAACGCCAACGTGAAGTATTACTAAACGGTGGTGAGATCCTTCAGGAAACTCGTCGTTACGATGAGCAAAAGAAAGAAACAATTCTTATGCGTGTCAAAGAAGGTTCTGACGATTATCGTTATTTCCCAGAACCAGATCTAGTTCCACTGTATATTGATGATGCATGGAAAGAACGCATTCGTGCCGAAATTCCGGAATTACCAGATGCACGCCGCGAGCGTTATGTCAAAGAGTTAGACCTGCCAGCATATGACGCGGGTGTATTAACAAGTACAAAAGAAATGTCTGACTTCTTTGAAGAGGCTATTGAAGCAGGTGCAGATGTTAAGCAAGCGTCCAACTGGCTAATGGGTGAAGTTTCAGCTTATATGAATAAACAACAAGTTGAAATCCAAGACTTGAAGATGACACCAGCAGCACTGGCGAAAATGATTCAGCTTATTGAGGATGGCACTATCTCCTCTAAGATGGCGAAAAAAGTCTTTGCAGAACTAGTGGAAAAAGGTGGAGACCCAGAAAAAATCGTCAAAGAAAAAGGACTTGTACAAATCTCTGATGAAGGTCAACTTCGCGAGATCATTACTGGAATCCTTGACGAAAACGAACAATCGATTATCGATTTCAAAAATGGTAAAGATAAGGCACTTGGCTTCCTCGTTGGTCAAACAATGAAAGCAACAAAAGGACAAGCTAACCCACCGATGGTAAACAAAATCATCAAAGAAGAAATGCAAAAGCGATAAAAAAGCTTGAAGGGCTGTGCAATACAAAGCACAGTCCTTTCTTCACGAGGTATATCCTTGTACCTAGTGAAGGGAAATACTTATCTCGCGACGAATCAATTGAAGGTTTGTGAGATAATAAGGGTAGTTTCCATTTACAAAATTAGGCAAAACAATTATGATGTAAGATAGGAAGTTACGTTAAGAGGAGAATGAGTATGAAACGTGCACGCATTATCTATAATCCAACGTCAGGTCGTGAGGCTTTCAAAAAAGAGCTGCCAGAAGTTTTAAGGCGCTTTGAAGAAGCAGGGTATGAAACATCTGCCCATGCGACTACATCTGAAGGTGATGCGATAAATGCTGCAAAAATTGCGGTAGAACGCAAATTTGATTTGATAATTGCTGCAGGTGGAGATGGCACCATTAATGAAGTCATACATGGTATGGCAGAGCAGGAATATCGACCACAATTAGCAATTATTCCAGTTGGGACAACCAATGACTTCGCAAGAGCATTAGGGATTCCTCGAGAAATCCAAAGAGCAGTTAGTGTAATCCTTGAGCATTATACTCGCAAGCTTGATATTGGTAAAGTAAATGATCATTATTTTATGAATATAGCAGGTGGCGGAAAGTTAACAGAATTAACTTACGAAGTCCCCAGTAAATTAAAAACGATGCTAGGTCAGCTCGCCTATTATTTAAAAGGGATTGAAATGCTTCCATCATTGAAACCAACGAAGGTTCAAATCGAGTACGATGGTAAATGGTTTGACGATGAAATCATGCTTTTCCTCGTCTCGAATACGAACTCTGTAGGAGGGTTTGAGAAAATTGCGCCTGAAGCTAGAATGGATGATGGTTATTTTGATCTAGTCATTCTGCGTAAGATAAATCTTGCCGAATTTGTCCGTATTGCTAGCCTTGCGACAAAAGGTGCACACCTAGAAGATAAACATATCTTTTACACGAGAGCAAATCGAATTAAAGTCCATACGGATGAAAAAATGCAGCTTAATTTAGATGGAGAATACGGTGGCCTGTTACCAGGTGAATTTGAAAACCTCTATCAGCATATCGAATTTTTTGTTTCCGAGGAATTTATCGAAAAACAAGCAAAAATCGAAGAAGCGGAGAGTGCCCGCTTAGAATAAAAGGTACATTCTGTCGGAGAATGTACCTTTATTTTTCGATAAAATAATAGGATTATTTCCCAGGAAATGATCAAATTAGACACAGTATTTTCTATTTGTCATTAGCTGTGATAAAATTTGGACAACATATGATAAGAGAGAATGTCGACTTGACGAAAGAAGGCATTTTACCTGAGAAAAAGGACGTTGATATTATGACAAAAACAGCCCCGCCTGTGAAGAAAAATCAAACAATCGAATTAACATTTGAAGATATTACACATGAAGGTGCTGGAGTCGGCAAGATAGACGGCTACCCACTTTTTGTTCCATATGGTTTACCTGGTGAAACTGCTGAAGTGAAAGTAATAAAGGTCAAAAAGAATTTCGGATTTGGTCGATTAATCGAAGTGACAGAGGAAAGTGAAGATCGTGTCAAACCACCATGTAATGTGTATTATAAATGTGGAGGTTGTCAGTTGCAGCACATGAGTTATGAGATGCAGCTCGAAATGAAACGAAATCAAGTCGAAAGCTCTTTAAGAAAGATCGGCCACATTGAAGATGTCCCGATTCATCCAACAATCGGGATGGAAGATCCTTGGCGATATCGGAATAAAGTTCAGATACCAGTAGGATCGAAAAATGGAGAATTAATTACTGGTTTTTATCGAAAAAAGAGTCATGAAATCATTGATGATATGGCCCGTTGCATCATTACAGATGAAGTCAATGACCGCATGGTAGAAGCAGTTCGTGAAACGGCTAATCGATTAGGCATCCCTCATTATGATGAGAAAAGCCACCGTGGTATATTACGCCATATCATGGTGAGATCTGGTCAAGAAACGAAGCAAACGATGGTCGTATTAGTTACAAAAAAAGAAAAAGTGCACGGTTTAGATACACTCATCCAAGAAATTACCGAAACGAATCCTCATGTTAAATCGATCGTTCAAAATATTAACCCTGATCGCACGAACGTGATTCTTGGTAAGAAAACGAAAGTAATATGGGGAGAAGAATATATTTATGATCAGATTGGAGATATCCGGTTTGCGATTTCTGCCAAATCATTTTATCAAGTAAACCCTCCTCAAACGAAAAAGTTATATGAAAAAGCATTAGAATACGCAAATCTTTCAGGAAATGAAACAGTGATTGATGCCTACTGTGGTATTGGGACAATCTCGCTATTTCTGGCACAACAGGCGAAAAAGGTATACGGTGTGGAAATCGTACCAGAAGCAGTAAGTGACGCCAAAGAAAACGCAAAACTAAATCATATTGACAATGTAGAATTTTTTGTAGGACAAGCAGAAAAGGTAATGCCATGGTGGCGAGCACAAGGCCTGCAACCAGATGTAATTGTAGTAGATCCGCCAAGAAAAGGTTGTGACGAAGCATTACTGGAAGCGATGCTAGAGATGAATCCAAAACGAATTGTTTACGTATCTTGTAATCCATCTACTTTAGCAAGAGATTTGCGGATATTAGAGGATGGCGGTTATGAGACAAAAGAAGTCCAGCCGGTAGATATGTTTCCTCAGACGACGCACATTGAGAATGTTTGTTGGTTGGAGAGACAATAGAAACAAACAAATATAATTTTATACAGGGTGCACTTTTTAGTGAAAAAGGGAACAGTCGGTCATTCTGTCCCCTTCATAGGAGGTTTATTGATGACTAATAACGATATATTAATTAGACTAAGGTACGCATTAGATATTAAAGATAAAGATATGGTAGAGATTTTTAAACTTGGTGGCATTGAAATGACAATAGAAGAAGTGCAAAAAATGCTCACAAAACCAAAAGACGTTTACGATTATGATGCTGAAGATGATTTTGATCCAGCTGATGATGAAGAGAGTATAAATGTAAATAATAAGACTTTAGAGTTATTTTTAAACGGCTTAATCATTTTTAAAAGAGGAAAACAAGAGCCAAAACCGGGACAGCCTGAAAGACCACCACTGTCCAATGAACCTGCAAATAACATTCTTCTAAAAAAATTAAAAATAGCACTAACTTTAACTAGTGAGGATATTATGGAAATATTAGAAGAGGTAGGCATCACTATTACCAAAAGTGAATTAGGAGCCTTATTGAGGAAAAAAGGACATAAGAATTTCAAAGAATGTGGAGATAAATATGCACGAAATTTCTTAAAGGGTTTGACTGTTAGGTATAGGGGATGAAGGTATAGGGAAATAATTCATCAGTAGTGCGATAAAACGTGGCTGTAAAATTAAATAGTAAATTTCCCACTTACAATAAACATTTCCGATTTCAGTGTCTACTCCAATAATTTCTCGGGTTTTTTTAATAAGAACCCGAGATTTTTATATGCAATTCTATATCCGACAATAACCGTTTCTTCTTTATCGGGTATTATTTTAAGATCGTTATTATAATTAATACATGTAGGAGGGAAAAGTGGTGCTAAAAAGTATGAACGAGGCGTTAGATTATATTGAATCACGATTATATGACGAGATTGATGATAACGAATTGGAGAGAATTACAGGAACCTCTGTTTATCATTTTCGCAGAATGTTTTCATTTCTTTCTGGTATGTCATTAGGTGAATATATACGTAATAGAAAACTATCTAACGCAACTTTTGACTTGTTGCATGAAGGAATGAGTGTAACTGAAACAGCATTCAAGTATGGTTATGAATCAGTTGATGGATTTTCACGTGCTTTTCGAGAATGGTCGGGAAATAGTCCATCAGAGGTCAAAAAGAAAAATAAGCTTAAAGCATTTCCAAAGCTCTCCTTTCAATTAACGATTCAAGGAGGAATAAATATGGAGTATAGAATCGAAAAAAAAGGGCCATTTAAAATTGTTGGGGTGAAAAAGAGGGTTCCAATTCAATTTGAAGGAGAAAATCAAGAAATAATAAAGTTAGCTAAGAGTATCACACCGGAACAAAGAAAAAAACTGCACAACTATGCAAACATCGAACCAAATCAAGTAGTGAATGTATCTTATAATTTCGATGATGGATTTATGGAGGAAAAAGGCAGTCTCGATCATATGATTGGTTTCTTAACTACAAAAGAGTCAGATTTTGATGAGTTTGATATAGTTGAAGTTCCTGATTTAACTTGGGCAATATTTTCATCTGAAGGTGCATTTCCCAAAATCATGCAAGAGACTATGGGGAAAATAGTTTCAGAGTGGCTCCCTTCTTCAGATTATGAATTAGTAGAAGCTCCTGGGATTTCGTTTACGGGAGATTTGTCTGATAGAAATAATGTTTATAGTGAAATTTGGGTCGCTGTTAAGAAGAAAGGTGAAAATTAGAAGTAGACACATCATTAAGTGATATGGTGCAACCTGGAGGGCTAATATTAAGAATTCAATTTTTAATATTAGTCCTGTTTAAAATAAAATATCTATGTACCAGATTGTTGTCATAATACTCCCGAAAAAATGCGATGCCTAAAATAAGAATTGAATTAAAGAATGTCTAGACATATTACATTTGGATCGTTACCTCTTTAATTAAAAAGAACTAAAAAATACTACCGTTTTCCCATTCTACTCTCCAGTCAAACATTATATCAACATAATATATAACCAGGCCGAATCTTCCTTTTTCTATTCCTTTTGGTTTTTAACACCATGCATTGAAAAATAAAACAAATACTTATCGTTAACTGTGCTATACTTATATGACGCATGAATATTTTAATATTCTGACAAAAACTACATTTTTAACTTATAGGCTATTTCTATATGGGATAGGTGTTATTTCCTTGAACAAAGATGTAAAATCTCTTTTGCGCAGAGATCTGGGTCAAAATAGATTTTAGGAGGAAAAGCCTTATGAAAGAAACAGCAATAGTATACTGTGAAAATAATTTTGGAACAATGGATGGAAAGACAGCTAATGGACTGGTTAGAAACTCAAGGAAATTTGATATCGTCGGAGTAATCGACAGTACAAAGGTTGGAATGGATGCAGGCGAATGCCTTGTGGGAGAACAGAATGGAATTCCTATATTCAAAAGTCTTATACATGCAATTGACAACTTACAGATTATCCCTGATCAATTCATTTACGGAATAGCTCCGTCTGAGGCATTTTTGAAAATAGAGGAGAGAAATCTTCTTTTTAGCGCGATGGAACTAGGGATGAATATTGTTAACCCTCTTCATGAATTTTTCACAGATGATGAGGAATTTATAAAGGTAGCAAAACAGTGTGATGTTACGATCCTTGACGTAAGAAAGCCTGTACCAAAAAAAGATATGCATCTTTTTTCTGGACGGATATTAAACATCGATACACCCGTAGTAGCCGTACTTGGTACGGATAGCGCAATAGGTAAGCGAACAACGTCGGTGCTGCTCGAAGATGCCTTACTTAAAAGGGGTCTAAATGTTGCTTTTATTGCTACTGGACAAACAGGGCTAATACAAGGCGCGAAATACGGTGTTGCTATAGATGCCATTCCTTCTCAGTTTATGACAGGCGAAATTGAAAACCAAATCATGAAAGCTTATGAAAACGATAATCCTGATATTATTATTGTTGAAGGCCAAGGGGCATTAAGTCATCCTGCATATATAAGTTCGTGTGGCATTATAAGAGGATCGAGACCTGGAGCGGTTATTATTCAACACGCACCTAAACGACCACACTTAGGTGATTTCAGTTATATAGAAATGCCCACGGTAAAAAGTGAAATCGATCTCATTGAAAACTTCTCAAAGGCAGAAGTAATTGCGGTGACTATCAACCATGAAAACATGTCTAATGAAGAACTGATGGCAACCATTTCAGAATATGAAGAGGATCTTAAACTTCCGACGACAGATGCTCTTAAATTAGGTTGCGACAAACTGATCAAAAGTATTTTTGATGCTTACCCAAAATTGATTAGCAAACAGAAAAAAGTATTGTTTAATTGAATCAGTCTATTTTACCGCGAATCGAAATTAACCTTGCGAAAATTGCACATAATGCAGCGAAGCTAGTTGAAATATACGGCTCTGAAAACATCGAGCTAATGGGCGTTACAAAAACAGTATGTGGTGCTCCTGAAATAGCAAAAACATTATTGGATCAGGGTATTCACATGCTCGCAGATTCCAAATTGGTAAATTTAAAAAAAATGCGTGATGCAGGAGTTAAGGCAAATTTTGTTTTATTAAGAATACCAGCTTTAAGTGAAATTGATTCAGTTATAAAAAATGCAGATATTAGCATTAACACTGAACTTTCTGTTATTAAAAAATTATCTGAAGCTGCTTTAGGAAATAATATCGTGCATAAAATTATTCTAATGATCGAAATGGGAGATTTAAGAGAAGGGATTATGCCCGAAAATCTTGAGTATTTTATTCAAGAGGTCTTGGTGTTTAAAGGGGTTAAAATGGTTGGTATTAGTGTAAACTTTGCGTGTTTTGGAGGAGTCAAACCAAACGACCAAAAAATGAACGATTTATCTAAACTGACTAGCGAAGTTGAAAGGAAATTTTCTCTTCCTCTTACATATGTATCAGGTGGAAACTCGGCCAATTATAATTGGTTTATGACAACAGATAGTGTTGGGAAGGTTAACAACTTAAGGTTAGGTGAATCAATTTATTTAGGACGTGAAACTTTAAACCGAAAGGCAATTCCAGATTTATATACTGACGCGTTTACTTTCGTTACAGAAATTATTGAATCGAAAACAAAACCATCTATACCTTATGGAGAAATAGGTCAGAATGCTTTTGGGGACGTTCAGCAATTTGAAGATCGTGGACAGATAAGTAGAGTTATTCTTGGAGTAGGAAGCCAAGATGTACTGGTGGCTGGACTAATACCAATGTTGGATATTGAAATTCTTGGTTCCAGCAGTGACCATACTGTCATCGATGCCAAAAAAAATAACTTATTGGTAGGAGATGAAGTAACTTTCAATCTTAACTATGGTGCACTTCTTTCTATAATGACATCCCCATATGTATTTAAAAAATACATCAATACCATTTAGGCAATCAGTACAGGATCTTGATACTATCTTTTTATCTGCGATCACCATCAAAGCCATGTGGAGTGTTGTGTACAAATTGTTTTAAAGGTGTAGATTTAAACTACACTCTCACCATTTTACAATAACCATAGGGTAAAAACCGATTTCCATAAAAATAATCTTTTATCCAGGCGTTTTGAAAGTATTGAGAGGAACGATAGATTTTCCGTTTCTTTGACTCTTTTAAACGTTTTTTTGTTGTATCCTTATTCTTCATCGTATGCAGCTGTGTAAATGGTACCTTCTTTGTCTTTTACATTATAAACACCCCCATCCCAATTAAGTTGTAAACGTTTATCGAATAAATATCCTTACACAAGTGAACGTTTTCGACGTTTGGGTAGAAAAATTGCTTGAAGGTTGACAGATAAAGTGAGACTATGATCAGCGGGGGTTTTGACCCCCGCTGATCATTAGCGAAACTTATCCTTGTGTTACTTGAAGCTTGAAGGGGGCTTACAGACGGTTAGCACCGTGATATAACATAATTGTTGGATGTGGGATAGAGTTATCGATAGTTATAGTCTCACAACCATGGATAAACAGAAAGAAAACAACTTACATAAAAAGAATAGATCTGATTTATTCGCAGATCTATTCTTTTTGTTCTTTGGCGTTAGATGAAGCTTCCATAATTGCGCCCTTTTGCTTAACAAAAGTTTCCCTCAATATTTATTTGATTTTCTCCGCAAACTCTAAAATAATCCCTTCTGGCCCACGAACGTAGCATAATTTATAAATGTTTTTGTAGTTTTGTATCTCACCGAAAAGTTCTGCGCCTTTCTTTTTCAACTTGCCAACAACGGCTTCAATATCTTCAACAGCAAATGCAATATGCTGGATACCCAAGGTATTTGCAAAAGATTCCTGAATACCTTTTTCATCTGACGGCGTATGGAATTTGACCAGCTCCAAAGTTGCCTGGCCGTCTGGCATCCCAAACATTACTACCGTCTCTCTAACGTCATTAAGGCCGATTATTTGTTCCACCCACTCTCCTTTGACTTCTGTTTCCCCTAGCATTTCAAGTCCAAGGTCAAGAAAAAAGACCTTAGCGGCAGGAAGATCTTTTACGATAACACCCACATGATCTATTCTATGGATTTTCATATCTCATCCCTCCTATATTCCTAAAGTTTATCACATATGTATTCTAAATATTTCTTCTCGATTGCTTGTCTACCCCGCTTTTGTATAAGCTTTGTTTACCGTAGTAATGCAGCAAGCCACAAATAATAGTTCTGTTACCTTCGCTTTATCTTTTATATATTTTTGCTGCGGGATCTTTTAGAATAATAATCTTTTATTACTAATTAATCTCGCAAGTATACGTTAGTATTCGTAGCGAGGTTATTATAAATCTAGTTAAGTAACTTGTTAAAAGTAAAAGCTACCGTTTGCTTTAGAAGGAATTACCGTGACAAAAACTTCCCTTTGCTTAGTTTGTCCCTTTCGTAATTCCCCCTTATATCTATATAATTGCGGTTGTTACCGTGGCATGATAAAAAAACAGCCTTTCCGCATAGCGAGAGGCTGTTTTCCATTTCTTCACTAACATATTTGGTTAATCTTCATCGTGATTGTGATCTTCTGGATTATCTTCAATTGGTAAGAATTTAAATATCTCACCAGATTCAATGGATTGAGCAAGTCGCTCCAACCAGTGGCAATAGTTCTTATATTCCTCGAGTTGCTGTAAATCTTGCTCAGCTCGTTGTTTCATTTCTTCATTAATTTCCTCATCATTTAATACTTGTTCTAGTTTCTCTATAGCATCATTGATGGACAAGAGATTTATTTTCGCTTCCCTTTCCCACCTATCCCCAAAGAAGTGGGAAAAATATTGGAAGAAATTCTTCTCGGCGATAAATAAATCCCTACGAGAGCCTTTTTTCCAGACTTTCTTTACAATATTGATATCTTGTAACTTTCGGACCGCAGTGCTCATGCTCGGCTTACTCATTCCAAGATCATCTTTCATATCATCAAGAGTCAATGGATTGTGCTTGAAATACATGGTTGCGTATAATCTTCCGATTGATGGTGTGACGCCGTAAAGATCCATTGTTTCGGCAATGGAGTTAATGACTACACGTTCTGCATCCTCAAGCAATTCTTCGGCTTTCTGTTGTTTTTTATCTTTTTTATCATCCAATGTTATCCCTCTCTTCATCATATTATGTTTGGCATATTATTAGAATTTAAATGGTTAAATATATATTTAACTACTTTAATTTTAACTATACCTTATCTTACGAGGATGTCAAAAATTATTTAATCGAAAATAGAAGCTGGTTTACAAAAAAATGCTACTGTGATAGTATAAATTTAAATTGTTAAAAACGTTAAATAAAAATTTAACAAAATTAATATAGGGAGTGAACTATTATGAAAAAAATGTTCATCAACGGGCAATGGATTGAGGCCCACTCCGGAGATAGCAGAAGTATCATCAACCCGTTCAATCAGGAAATTATTGCAACAGTCGCTGAAGGGGACGCAGAAGATACGAAACTAGCTATCTCTTCAGCTCGTGAAGCTTTTGATCATGGAGCATGGAAGCATACACCTGCGAGTGAACGAGGTAAAAAAGTACTCCAGATCGCTGAATTAATTGAAAGAGACAAGGAAGAACTAGCAGAACTAGAATCTCTTGATACAGGAAAAACAATCGTTGAAAGCCGTGCAGATATGGACGATATTGCAGAGGTTTTTCGTTATTTTGCCGGTTTAGCTGATAAAGATGGTGGAGAAATGATTGAACCACCTATTCCGAATAGCCAAAGTAAAGTTGTTCGTGAACCGGTAGGAGTTTGTGGTCAAATTACACCTTGGAATTACCCACTTTTACAAGCAGCTTGGAAAATTGCTCCCGCACTTGCGACTGGAAATACAATTGTAATGAAACCTAGTGAAATCACACCGTTAACCACTATTAAAGTGACGGAATTAATGGAAGAAGTAGGTTTTCCGAACGGCGTAGTCAATCTTGTTCTTGGTAAAGGTGCGACGGTTGGTAACGAACTAGCTGTGAGTCATGATGTCGATCTCATATCTTTCACGGGAGGCATTGCGACAGGTAAAAAGATTATGCAAGCAGCAAGCGGAAATGTGAAAAAAATTGCGTTAGAACTTGGGGGAAAAAATCCTAATATTGTCTTTGCTGATGCTGATTTTGATACGGCACTTGATCAGGCATTGAATGCTGTTTTCTTCCATGCTGGTCAGGTTTGTTCAGCAGGGGCTAGGTTACTTATTGAAGATTCCATTCACGACCGTTTTGTCGAGGCACTTGCTGAAAGAGCCAAGCGCATTAAATTAGGCAATGGATTTGATGAAGAAACGCAATCTGGTCCATTAATTTCAGCAGAGCATCGAGAAAAAGTGGAAAAATACGTGGAAATCGGAAAACAAGAAGGTGCTAACGTATTGATTGGTGGCTCTCGTCCTGAAGATCCTGAGCTGCAAAACGGCTTCTTTTATTTACCTACTATATTTACTGACTGTCATTCTGATATGCGGATAGTGCAAGAGGAAGTATTCGGTCCTGTTTTAACGATCGAACGTTTTAAAGATGAAGAAGGAGCAGTGCGTCTGGCTAATGACACGATCTATGGTCTTGCCGGTGCAGTATGGTCAACTGATGTTGATAAGGCGGAACGTGTTGCATCTGAATTGCGGATGGGTACAGTGTGGATCAACGACTTTCACCCATATTTTGCACAGGCTCCATGGGGTGGATATAAACAGTCTGGAATTGGACGCGAGTTAGGCAAAACTGGATTAGAAGAATACACAGAAACGAAACATATTTATCGCAATCTAAAACCAGAACCTCTTAATTGGTTTAAGTAACTAATAACTATCATCAGTAGTTTCTTCGATATATCTAGGCTTGAAGTGGTTATTTTACAAACGATTATGTTGTTCCAATAACTGAATGACGTTTTTGATGAATTTTTTATTTCTACATTCGAAATTTAAGGAGGTTATAAAATGAGTGAAACATTTGACTATGTAATCATCGGTGGTGGTAGTGCAGGTTCTGTACTTGGTAACCGCCTTAGTGAAGATGGAAAACACAGTGTTCTCCTATTAGAGGCAGGACGTAGTGACTATCCATGGGATCTATTAATTCAAATGCCAGCAGCTTTACCGTTCCCTGCTGGAAAAAGTTTATACGACTGGAAATATGAATCTGACCCTGAACCTTATATGGGTGGTCGACGAATTAAACATGCTCGTGGCAAGGTGCTTGGTGGTTCAAGTTCGATCAACGGCATGATTTACCAGCGCGGCAATCCAAAGGATTATGAACGTTGGGGAAAAGATCAAGGTATGGAAACATGGGATTTTGCACACTGTCTTCCGTATTTTAAACGCTTGGAAAATGCTATAGCAGCAGATCCAGATGATGAACTTCGTGGCCACAATGGTCCTATCAAACTGGAACGTGGACCAGCAAAAAATCCTTTATTCCAAGCCTTTTTTGATGCAGCTGTTGAGGCTGGGTATTCTCGAACACCTGATGTGAATGGTTATCGTCAAGAAGGATTCGGTCCATTTGACAAGCATGTTTATAAAGGTAGACGAATGTCCGCTTCACGTGCTTATTTACATCCGTTTAAGAACCGTAAGAATCTCACTATAAGAACACGTGCTTTCGTGACCAATATCGATATAAACGGTGACAAAGCAGAAGGTGTCACATATAAACGCAATGGAAAGATGCATTATGTCAAGGCAGGTGAAGTGATACTTGCAGGTGGTGCAATTAACACGCCACAACTACTACAACTATCAGGTGTGGGTGATGCAAAACATCTACGCTCAGTTGGAGTTAAACCGAAAGTTGATCTTCCTGGTGTTGGTGAAAACCTTCAGGATCACCTAGAAGTTTATATCCAATACGCATGTCCAAAACCGGTATCCGAACAGCCTAACTTAAATAAATTGCGGATGCCTTGGATCGGTTTACAGTGGTTACTTGGTCGTAAAGGTCCAGCAGCTACCAACCATTTTGAAGGTGGCGGTTTTGTCCGTTCGAACGATGATGTTGACTATCCAAATTTAATGTTCCATTTCCTTCCGGTAGCGGTCAGATATGATGGACAAAAAGCGGACACTGATCATGGATTCCAGGTACACGTTGGACCTATGTACTCTGATGCTCGAGGATCTTTAAAGATTCGTTCAAAAGATCCAAAAGAACATCCAAGTATGGTCTACAACTACCTTTCCACCGAACAGGATCGCCGTGAGTGGGTGGAAGCAATTCGAGTTTCAAGAGAAATTATGTCACAACAAGCGATGGCACCTTACAATTCAGGAGAAATATCACCAGGTCGCTCTGTTCAAACTGATGATGAGATTTTGGAATGGGTGGCAAATGATGCAGAGACTGCACTACATCCGTCGTGCACGGCAAAAATGGGGCCAGACTCAGACCCTATGGCTGTCGTAGATCCGAATACGATGAAAGTCCATGGACTTGACAATTTACGAGTAGCTGATGCATCTGCTATGCCTTACGTCACCAACGGTAATATTCATGCACCGGTGTTAATGCTAGCAGAAAAGGCTGCAGACTTAATTCTTGGAAAAGATCCTCTTAAGCCTATTTATGCCGACTATTATCGTCATGGCGTGGATCCGGCTGACGCAGGGACAGTAACTAGATAAACCAAATAACGTTTTCGATGAGAAGGACTCATTCTGAATGTATTACCCCCTTTTAGAAATATAGTTAGAGCATTAAATTGCAAAAAAAAAGCAATTTAATGCTTTTTTTTTATCTCGGTGCTATTCCATCCGTAATACCCTACTCACTTTATCTTTACATTCGCGACTATAAAGTAACAAAAAGAGGGAATAGGAGTGTCTTTTTTCTTTTTGGTAAGCATCATCAGATCAATAAGCACCACCACATTTAGTATAGAGTGATAAGAACTCGAAAAGACTACATAAATGCAAAAAGAAGCTAACCTCAAAATGAGAGGTTAGCTTCTAATTTACCTTGTCTTATTTTACCCATTTATTAACCAATTCTTGATTCTCATCGATCCATTTCTTAGCCCCATCAAGTGGTTCTTCAGCATCTTCTACATAGTCGATTAGTTTACCGATTTGTTCATCATTCATCTTCCAATTTTTAAACCATTCGCTAACTTTTGGATAATCCTCACTAAATCCATCTCTAGTAGCATGATGAATTTTTTCTACTCCACCGTAAGTGTTTTGCGGATCTTTTAGGAATTTCAAATCATATTTGGAGAATATCCAGTGTGGCGTCCAAAGAGGTGCCACGATTGGTTCTTCACTTTCTACTGCTTCTCCAATCTGAACTAACATCGTAGCTTCAGAGCTTGTTAACAGCTCAAACTCAAGATTATAATCTTCAATTACTTCTTTCGTAACATCCATTGTACCTGCGCCAGGGTCAAAACCAATGATTTCCCCACCAAACAGTTCTTTATGTTCATTTAAGTCCTCTATACTATTTACTTCTTCTAAATAGGTTGGAACAGCAAGTCCAACTTTGGCATTATCAAACCAAGTAGCTTCTGAAAAATTAACCGTATCTTGATATTCTTTAAAATAATTAGCATCTTGAACTGGTAACCATATTTCTAAATGAGCATCCAGATCACCACTCTCTAAAGCTTGCATCATCACACCCATGTCCAATACATTTAACTTAACATTATAACCTTTATCTTCTAAAATTGCTTTCCACATATTTGTTACGGCGATATTTTCAGCCCAATTAATTTGCCCAATTGTTATTTCTTCACCATTTATTTCTGACTCTGTTTCTTCACTGTTCGACGCATCTTTGGTACCTCCACAGGCTGTCAGTACAGCAATCATTAACAGTACTAAAATAATACTAAGTTCTTTTCTACATTTGTTCATTGTTGAAAACTTCCTTTCTATATATATTTAAAATATTTCAAATATAAAATTTGTTTAGAAATATTTTAATAATAACACAAAATAAAAACTCATCTCCTATTCAGAAGAGATAAGGCATATATTCATATAGTGAGCTATTTCTATTAATTAAATCATAACATCCCCTTGTAATAATATAAAGTTTATTAAATTTTTTTAAAACGTTCTTTATAGTTTTATCTTAACGTTTTCAGATTGAATGTCAAGAGGTACAACATGATTTTAGTCAATTCCGTATCAAAAAATATGACGTCATAGCCATTCTAGTAAATATTGATTTTGTGGTTGGAGTGTTAGATTCGGTCATATTCTTCAGTTAAGGACTAATACGGATTCACATCATATTTACACGAGGGGAGATACAAAATTGTATTATAAATGATATAAAAATGAAACATTGTGCAGGTTTATGTTTGTTAGAATGTAGGATGGAGATTTATATTTTGCTACATTTCGTTTTTAAATAAGGCAATATGGGGGAACAAGACACAATGGAAAAACAATTAATTAACAAGTCCTACTATCGTACATTTATCGAAGGTATTAAAGATGTGGATCCAATCAAGGTTTTAGGTGAATTATATATAGATGAACAACAAAATGAAATGCCTGATCTATCGTCTATCCGCTTTGCTCAGGGAGAGGTTTATTTTCTATATCAAGATTTTGAAGCGGCCATTTTTAAATGGGAAAACGTTTCTAATGAATTAAAGCCTTGGGCACAGAAAAATATAGCAGATGCGCATACTAAAATGAATTTACTTGCCATTGCTGAAGACTACTATAATGCAGTTGAGACAGATTCTGTGGTTTTAAAAACAGAAGTTCTTCTACAGCTATTTTCACTTTACATACAGCTCGGCAAGCATACAAAAGCAGTCGAATCTATTAAGAATGCAGTTAATATAAATCCAGACTATCCTGATGTAACCGATGTGGCACGAGTTTTCTTTGAAGACCAACAAGATTGGGACAATGCTATTGAGCTTGCAGTCAATGAGGCAATGCGAACAGAATCATTATCATGGTTTGTAGTTTTAGAAGAGTATGTAGAGCTAGGTCATACTGCTAAAATAAAACCAAAATATTTTAGTGAAGTATTAATGACTCTATATAACATTGATCTGAATCGCTTTGAATGTCTTGCAACAGCTCTATGGAATAGTTATAAACAAACTGATTTATATTTCCCATGGCTTGAAGAGTTAAACAACCTACTACTTAGCATTGAACCAGAACGTTCCTACGTATGGAGCAAGCTTTCTAATCAGTATAGAGTAACATACTTTGAATTAATGAATGGAAAGTATTTAATAAAAGAATTTTCGTATTTAATGCCGAGTCATTTAACCAATTGGATGAAACTATCTACTGCTTCAGATGCTTTAATAGCCTCGTCTGCGGTACTAGCGTGGAACGAAATTTATTCATCTAATATGGAAGATTCTATAATTAGGGAAGCGGAAAATCTGTTAGGTCAGTCTGATCGTTATCAGGATGGTATAGAAGATGCATTAAAACTTTTCAAGTCCATCATGAAATGGGCAGCTGGTGAAAGCTTGCAATTGGATAAACGTTTTGAATGGATCGTTGATGAGTTACAAGATTTAAATGAATACCATCTAATGATTACAGGGGCAGAGACGAGTGGAAAGTCTTCATTTGTGAACACGCTGCTTGATGAAGAGCTATCAAAAGATCCAGCAAATGCTACTGTCCTTTATAAAGATGCAGATAATGCGAAAATTCATGCCATTACGAATGAAACGGAAAGAAGCATAGCTGAACGACAAGATTTTAAAGAAGCAGCAAAAGATGAGCAGACACTTATTTCTTGTAGGATGCCGGTATCGTTTTTAAATGAAAATAAGCTTACCCTAATTGATGCTCCACAAGGTACATTAACGAATAATGGCAATCATTATCTGTATTTAGCGGATAGCCTGCTATTTGTTTTAAATGCAGATTCTAATCTGACAGGTAATGAACTTGATATGGCTGTGAGAATCAAGGAGCAGGCACCAGATCTACCTATTCATTTTCTATTATGCAAAATGGACCGAAATACTGATAGTCAGGAAGTGATGGAACGGACTGAGAAAATAGTATCAAGGATTGATTCCTATTTCCCAAATGCAAAAGTTTTCGCATTTTCCACTTATGAAGAAAGAAAAAATCAATTAAATGATTTTTCTACTTTTACTAGGTCACTGTTGGATGCACGCAGCATAGCAGAGGAGCGTACGTCTAAGCTTCTTTATTATATTAAGAAATCGATCAAGTTATTGCTTGTAAAAAGAGAAGAAGTGGAAGATTCATTAGTTGATAACATTAAATGGAATGAAGAGATAGTCACAAAACTTAAAGGTGCTCAAAATCAGTTAAGTGACATAGAAGAGAATACGGTTCAAGTTATTAAAAAGTCATATAGCAACATTATAGAGGACTGGAAACAGGATTTGACGGTAAAGATACCGGAATTGATTCGAAAAAGTTCTGAAGTGATTAATGAAGATAGTGATTTTGGAAAAATTCATATTGAGCTCAACGATGAAATAAATAAGCGAATCAATCATTATATTGAAGAAACGGTTTTACCAGATTTATCTGTAGAACTCCAAGAATGGATTGAGAATAGTCAAAGGGAGTTGAATGACAGGCAGGCGTACTTAGATGAAATGTGCGAGAGTTTTAATGATCTATATGGTGAAGAAAAGATATATTTCGAGTGCGACAGTAAGGTGTTGGATGACTGGAAGCGTGATATGGAGCGGATGACAAGGGGTAATATACAGTTGACAAAGGTCTCTTTCATGAGTCAGCATACCATGTCGCAATTTTTATGGAAAAGCGCTGGGAAGCTTATCGGTGCATTAGCCAAAAATAATGAAACACTTCATTATAAATATAAACACTACATGGAAGGGAAAGACTACAGTAAAACAGTTGAAACAATTATTGATGAATTTATGCAACAATTCGAGTTATTTGAGAAATCGTTGGAACGGGATATTAAGATATTTTTTACGGATCCATATAAAGTGTTAGATGAAATCTTAGTAGAAACATATGATGTGATTGAAGATAATAAAGGTGTATTAAGCGATATGCGTAAAAAACCTGAATTATACCGCGATCCAATTACTTTGTTTGAAATAAAGCTTCGTCAATATGAATGGATGACTACTGATGGTGACCGAATCTATGAAAATAGTAACCCATAAAGGAAGTAATTTCTTATCAGGTAACCGGGAACATACGTGAATGCAGTCGTGCAGATGATTCGAGTTTGGCCAAAAGAGACTTTTAGGTATAATAATGTTTTTTATCACAATGGATTGAGAGTTCATGAATATATTCATGGATTTTCAGTCCTTTGTTATAAGACCAGAAAGTATAGATTGAACGGTTGTCTAACGTCGAAGTCCAGAAACTAGGCCACTTTGCCTCATCACGTAATATTGGAGGTGAAAGGTAGATTCAACAAAGATTTGTTGAATAAACCGAGATAAACGACAAATCCAAGAAGGGTGAGCGAAGATTTGTTGAATAAACCGAGATAAACGACAAATCCAAGAAGGGTAAGCAAAGATTTGTTGAATAAACCCATATAATCGGCAAATCCAATAAGGATGAACAAATTCATTACTTTTAATTGCTTTATCTATAATTCAATTTTTGATAAGCAGACGGACGGGACGGGCTTTGCTTAGTTTTTCTTATTTTGAATAGTTCAGCCTTCGAATAAATTTCCAATGAATGATAAGGGTTAGAAAGATGAATGGATATAATAGTGCTGAATACCAAAGCTTCCAACTAGCGTAGTAGAAAAACTCTGTCTGCAAAGAAAACCATTCAAACACAATTGCAAATGCAGACCAAAGCAAGATATAGAGGACTTTATTGCCCAACTTTTGATTAGAAGGATAAAAGTTTAGGAATAAAAAACTAATGGAAGGAAAGTACAATAATATTCCTAGCAACCCAAGCCAATCAAATCCTTCTTGAAAATAACCATACAAATGATAATGCAGGTTAAGTATTATATCAGTTAACAGTCCATATATAAAACCAAAGACAGATGTGGCATAAATCTCTATTTTACTTAGCCTTTTCGGAACAAAAAATGCAATTAAGTTAAAAAGGAGAAAAACAACAAATATGAGTATCCACATATTTATATTCCTTTCTGTATGGAGGTTACTTTTGCTACCCCAATAGCAAAGTGGCTCCAAAGTATATTTTCTACTAATTCTGCTTGTGTTTCGTTACACTCAATTATTAAAATAACTTCTGAATGTTTTCCTTTTAATAACCTTTTTTTCTTTTTAACAACCAGTTCATAAAAAAAGCGAATGATAACTCCGGTTACAAAGCCTATGAATGCACCAATTAACCCCAAATATACCGGACCTAATGCTAGTTCAAAACCTATACTAGCTCCAATTACAGAGAAGGCTGTTGCAAGTGCTAAGCCAATATCAATTAGGGTTGTACCGTCTGAACGATGTAGTGTATCAAATAATTTACGTTCTTCTTCTCGATTATCAAGTGGAACAGCATATATATTTTCTTTAATAATCCCTTTTTTCTCTAGCGTGGAAATGGCTATTTCCAGAAAGGCATTATTTTCAAAGGTTGAAAATAGTTGCATTTTAATCACTCCACTTTTTGTCCTTTTAGAATCTGAAAGTTAGCGTCTTGATAATGGTCTTTTAAATATGTTCTTTGTTCTTTCTCATAGAGCTTGTTGTTTTCAACTGTTGCTGAATAGGAATCAAAAGCAGCGAAACCATATAGAGACGGGAAAAACATAAACCATTCTGGATTCAAGATAGTGGTTGCACTTTGGATTTCTCCTAAAAACAAAAATGTCACTGCCTCAAGAGCATGAGATTGATAAAAAAAGATAACAGCCCAGATGACAATAAAAGCTGCCGTTAAAGTTCGATGGATATAAAGATGTCCTAGACCTGGCATAAATAACGACCATATAAATGCTAATAGAGGATTTCTCTTATCTAAGTAGTTTATTTCTAATGGTGATAAAACAAACGTATTGAAACTGTGGTTTTCCCTATCTGCCAATATGTAAACTTTATTCAAGTCTACTGTCGTTCGATAGCTATCCCAAATGGCAAAAAGGTAAACAGGGATATAAAGAAGAAGCCATCGTGTATCTAATACTTCTTTAGCCATGTCAATATTCCCTTGAAACGAATAAATCATTGCAAGGTTAAGATTAGTTTGGACATTAACTATAACTTCCCATATAAACAATAAGTAACCCCTTAAATATTTGGAGAGCAATAAATGTCCGATTCCAGGGAATGCCGCACTCCACCAAGCAATAATATATGGATTTCTTAGATGAATTTGAGTTGTTCCAAATATACTTACGTGAGCCGTGTATCGTCTTGCTGTATTGTCATTATTGTAGTTCTGCATTTTTCATCCACCTAAAAAAGTTATCTTTACAATGATTTACATTAATTACATGATATATACATTGTTAAGATGTGCTTTCGAGAAAGATCAGGCTTGGATTGACAGTTGGACGATCTTCTTTTTGGAATGGTGGATTTCTAAGAGACTGTTTGTTGGCATTTCCATCGCAAGAATTTCAGAGTATTCCTCTAAAAGACAAGAATTGGTTACCCCTTATTCCATCCTTCCTTAGCAATTCATTTGTTAAAGAAGAGGTATCTTTTGTCTTCTTACCATTAACTCATTGACCAATCAGGTAAATAGCGATATAATGTTGTTGACCTATAAGGTAAATATAAAATATATAAAGGTGGTTATCATGCTTCCGAAAATTTTGAATCTAGAGTCCAAAAGAAGGGATGTTATTTTAAATGCAGCATTAAAGGAATTTGCTATGAAGGGATTTGATGACGCCTCGACAAATGTTATTGCAAAGGAGTCTGGAATTTCAAAAGGGTTAATGTTCCACTATGTAAATAGTAAAAAGGATCTTTTTCTATTCCTTTATGATTACTGCTCTGACATGATTAACAAAGAATATCTTAATTTAATGAACTTTAACGAAAAAGATATTTTTGAAAAACTGCGGCAATCATATCTTCTCCAGATTGAGTTATTGCAAAAGCACCCTTGGATTTTCGAATTTATTAAAATTAATGCTATTACTAAGTCTGATGAAATTAATAAGGAGTTGAAAAAAAGAATTGGCGGGAAACAATCATTATGCCATGAGACAATGTTTGATGTCGTTGATGAATCTAAATTCAGAGAAGGGCTGGACGTTGAAAAGTGCAAACTGCTTATTTTTTGGTCAAATATTGGTTTTACAAATCAAATATTAGAGGATATTAGGAACTCAGAAGTCACTGAATTGGATTATGACAATATACTTGCAGAACTTGATGGTTATCTAAATGAACTTAGGAAAATCTATTATAAATAGAAATTAACTATGGGAGGGGTGATACAGCGATGAAAGATAATACAAATACTCGTCAAACTGCTAAGTTCCTTGGTAGTGAAACTCCGGTTGGAAGTTTCTACAACGTGGAGGGACGACGCTTGTTACTCGCTTGTTCTGGGACCGGGAGTCCAACAGTAGTATTTTTACCGGCAGCAGGTATGGTTGGGCTTGATTATCTAAATATTCATAACAAAATTAGTCAGCGTACAACATCAGTGATCTATGATCGAGCGGGAACGGGCTGGAGCGATCAGGTCAAACTACCTCGAAATGCCCTTAATGTCACTAATGAATTGCGAAGTCTTTTGCATACAGCTGGCATACCAGCTCCCTATCTATTCGTTGGCCACTCGTTAGGTGGAATATACGCACACCATTACGCCCAACGATTTCCGGATGAGGTAGCAGGGATGCTTCTACTAGAACCGCCTCACGAAGACTTTCTCACCAATACACCAAAGTTAAAGAAACGCTACTTACTTCAGCAGATTTTTCCTATCCTTCGTACACTCCTAACATACAAACAGACCTTTCGAGGTTTATTTGATCAGATGCTAGCAAGTTGGCCAGATTCAATACGTGAACCGCTAATTAAATATCATCTCAGGACATTATTGAAAACGATTAAGGAAAGGAAAAACTTGAACAGCGAACTCTATAACGAATTCCGTAAAGGAGGAGAAATACCGGATATCCCTTTAATTGTGTTTACAGCGATGGGAATCGACCCATTCTTAACTCCGATCACGAGTAAATCATTTCTCCGTGATACTATTGATCCATTCAATAAAGTTAAAAATATGACATATTCAAACTTAGCAAATTCAGTTCCCCGTGGGGAGCATCGTCTACTCAAAAATGCCGGACATACCACGATCCATACTGATTGTCCAGGCGAGGTGGTCGGAGCAGTATGGGATTTACTCGATATTGTAGACAATTCAGGAAGTAATTGAAACTTAATTTCTTTTAAATTGATATTCTTGGCTTAACAGGGTTACTATATTATTATCTCGACATGGTACGGTGAACTCCAAATAAAATTTATAACCAAATATTAGTTGCTATTCCAAACATTATCTGCTATACTGAATAAGAATTATTTTTGTTCGGTCTCGGTCTGAGAGGAAAGAGTAAATATTGCACTTTTTACCTTTTATCTAAGTTGAGCAATGATAGTATCAAATGGTGGAAATGATCCACACAGGAGGAAATTAATATGCAACAAGGTACAGTTAAATGGTTCAATGCGGATAAAGGTTTCGGTTTTATCGAAGTAGAAGGTGGCGAGGATTTATTCGTTCATTTCTCAGCTATTCAAGGTGAAGGATTTAAAACTCTAGAAGAAGGTCAAGCAGTTACGTTTGATACTGAAGAAGGTCAACGCGGACTTCAAGCTACCAACGTTAATAAAGCATAATTTACTAAAGGGCTCTAAATATAGAGTCCTTTTTCTTTTTTTATAGTAAAGAAAGCCAAGCAAGCTAAGTGGGGGGATAACAGAAGCTAACACCCGGATAAGTTTCGCTTTATCTCAGTTGATTCTGGAAGTCGCTACGTTTCTAAACGTTTCTTATAGTAAAAATAAAACTTACCTCGATTGCCTATGTACAACAAATTAAAGCTTTTATCATTTGGCTAAACGACAAGCTGTTTAGCCAGGGTATAACGAAAGTTAAAGATAGATTCGCGGTGGTATATGATCGAGTAACTGCGCAAATAGTATAAATAAATCTAAAATAAATGAGGGTAACAAATGAAGGAAAGAGATTTTGAAAACTATCCATTAAGTGATGAATTAAAAAAAGCACTAGATGTATTAAAGTATAATGAGCCAACAAAGGTACAAAGTGAAGTCATTCCAAGAGTATTGGAAAACCAAGACCTAATCGTAAAATCGCAAACTGGAAGCGGGAAGACTGCTGCTTTTGCCATTCCTATCTGTGAAAAATTGGTCTGGGAAGAAAATAAAGCGCAAGCATTAGTGCTAACCCCGACAAGAGAGCTGGCGACTCAAGTCCGTGAAGATATAACCAATATCGGCAGATTTAAACGAATTAAAGCATTGGCGGTATATGGAAAAGAACCATTTGCTATTCAAAAGGATGAACTGAAACAAAAAACACATGTAGTTGTTGGTACACCTGGTCGACTAATGGATCATATTGAAAAAGAGACAATAGACTTAGAGCAAATAAAGTATCTTGTTATTGATGAAGCAGATGAAATGCTTAGGATGGGCTTTATAGATGAAGTAGAAGCTATCATCAAAAAGGTACCATCAAACAGAGTTACGATGTTGTATTCTGCAACCTTACCAAAAGAAATTGAAAAGCTTTGCCATAAATATATGCAAAACCCTATAAATGTCGAAATCACAACAGAGGTTTCTACTGATAGTATTGATCACAGTTTATTCGAAGTAAAAAAAGGCTCAAAAATGGCACTACTTAAAGATGTGACTGTGGTTGAAAACCCAGATAGCTGTATCATTTTTTGCAATACACAAGATCAAGTAAACGAAGTATGGACCGAATTGGAACAGTCTCATTACTCTTGTGAACAGATTCATGGTGGTTTAGAGCAAGAAAAGCGATTTGATGTAATGGAAGGCTTTAAATTGGGGAAATTTCGTTATCTAGTAGCAACAGATGTAGCTGCAAGAGGCATTGATGTCGATAATGTATCTCTCGTGATTAATTTTGATGTTCCAATGGAAAAGGAAAGCTATGTACATCGAACTGGAAGAACAGGTCGTGCAGGTAATAAAGGGAAAGCAATCACATTTGTAGACAGTTTTGAAGAAAGATACTTGAGATCAATTGAAAATTATATCGGTTTTGAGCTCCATAAACGGGAAATACCTTCGAAAGAGGAGGTAAAGGGAGCAAAAGAAGCCTTCGATAAAAAAATGACGGAACAACGCATAGTAAAAAATAATAAAACAGCGAGAATCAATCAAGATATTATGAAGCTACATTTTAATGGAGGCAAAAAGAAGAAGATTCGGGCGGTGGATCTTGTTGGTACCATTTCAAATATCCCAAATGTAACAGCAGATGATATTGGGATTATTACGATTAAAGATAATTGGTCCTATGTAGATATTTTGAATGGTAAAGGTTCTTTAGTCTTAGAAGCAATGGAACATACAAAAGTTAAAGGTAAAAAGTTGAAAGTGAGTAAAGCGATGAAATAGAAATATGTAACGGAGTAGTTATGCCGGCTAGGGTTATTTTGACTCTGGCCGGTTTTATTTGTTATTTAAATGATTGATCAATATGTAGTGTTAAAACGTCAAAAAATAACTATATAGTGTGTTTTGTGTTGTGAGTGAGTGTGGTATAATATACAAGTTGCTTTTCAGAGTATGAACTATACGCATGTCAATAAAAAGGAAGAACAAATTTGAACATGGAATTCTTTTTCTAAATGGATTGTACAATAAAAGGTACATAAGATATTAGGTTTCTATTTTGATTATAGACAGTTGTTCTTGAACGTTAAAGGAAATAAAAATGCGGGTTCTAGAATATTTAAGGGAGAGCTAAATAGTATGAAAGACTTTTATATCGATTGTTTAAAAAGGTTAAAAAGGACAGAAGGAGATGGATGGAAAATGATTACGATAGATGGTGTAGTAGGTGTTGGAAAGACTACATTAATGGATATGGTTGTACGGGAGTTAGGATATACACCATTTGAAGAACCCGTTGTTAATAATCCGATTTTAGATAAATTTTATTATGACCGAGAACGATACAGTTTTCCCTTACAAGTATTCTTCTTGAATGAACGTTTCAAACATATAAAAAATGCTAGTAAGCTAAACAAGGCAGTACTTGATCGTTCTATTTATGGAGATGTCATTTTTGCTAAAATGTTAAAAGATAACGGAGAAATGTCTGAAGAAGAATTTAACATTTATTTAGACTTATTCAAAAATATGATTGAACATTGTCAGCCCCCAGCATTAATGATATACCTTGAAATATCAACGGAAGAAGCTGTTCGTCGAATTAATAAACGTGGAAGAAGTTATGAAGTAGATACAGAAAATGCGTATTGGGAAAGATTAAACAAAGAGTATCGTGAATATTTTGAGGCATACAACGCTTCACCTGTTTTAAAAATTAATGTTGATCAACTAGATTTTGAGAATAACCCATCAGATCGTGAATATGTAATAGCTCTAATCAAAAAAGAATTACAAGCACTAAATGTCAGAGACGCTAAACCTATGAGTCAGATAACTTCAAAGTGAAAGCCTGAATTAAATCAAGAGTGAATAAAAAAATATCTAGAGCTAATTTTCAAGAAGAAGATAGTAAATGCCACGAAAGTGTAAAAGAAACTGTGTCAGTAGGAGTGTGTGCAACTCTTATTGCGCAGTTTTTTTAGTTGCAATTAACTAAACTGGACAAAAAAATATATAATTTTTTCCAAATCCACACACAAGAACATACATTCGTGATAAAATTAAGTTAAGATAACTGATTGTGGGTGAAGTATGAATATAAATAGTATTAACATTGAAAAGCGAATGAAAGATTATAATGTACCAGGTTTAAGCATCTCATTACTCGAGAACGGACAAATTAGTGGAATAGAAAATTTCGGTATATTAGAAGAAGTAAGTTCTAGAAAAGTAAACGAAAATTCCATTTTTAGTGCGTGTTCCATTAGTAAGTTCTTAACAGCAATGCTCGCTATGAAGTTAGTAGAGGAAGGATATCTTGATTTAGATGACAATGTAAATCAAAGGTTAGTATCCTGGATAGTACCAGATAATAAATATACGAAAAGCAAAAAAGTTACATTGAGAAATTTGCTTAGTCATCATTCTGGAATTAAAGACCCTGAAGGCAGTTTTGCTGAATTAAATTCGAAAAATGGGTATCCTTCGATGATTGAATTATTGAAAGGGGATACTCCTTATTGTAAAGTTCCAATTGAAGTAAAATGTCAGCCAGATAGTAAATTTCACTATTCGGATGCAGGTTTTTGTATTATTCAGCAACTGATAGAAGATGTTACTAAAAAACCGTTTCAACAAGTTATGAATGAATACATATTTGTACCGATCGGAATGGAAAATAGCTATTTTAAAATAAAAATGATGGAAACGGAAAGAGAAAATTATGCTTGTGGTCATAATAGAAATGGTGAATTAGTAGAAGGGAAATATCCTATATATCCTTATCCAGCATCTTCTGGGCTATGGTCAACTTCATTGGATTTGGCTGAATCAGTCCTTGAGCTAATGAACGCAGTAAAAGGAGAAAGCAAGGTTGGCATTTCGGAAAGTTTGGCAAGAGAAATGATAACCCCACAATGTGGAAAAAGTTGGACTGGATTAGGTGTGTTTCTTGAAGGCACTGAAAAAGAACTAGAAATTACATCTCTCGGTTGGGGAGTTGGTTTCCAATGTATGATGGTAGCACTTCCGAATTTAGGGAAAGGTGCGGTAATTATGACGAATGCAGAATTAGGAGTTCATCAAATGAAAGGAATTATAGGGGAAATATATAATTCTCTTATGTCAGATTTAAGTGAATAAGTAAATATTAGGAGGATGAGTGTAATGGAGATTTATTTTTTCCGTCACGCACAGGGGCAACATGTTTTGAGCACGCCACAAAGTTTACACATGAAAGACCCTTCCCTTACAGAAGTTGGAGAATATCAAGCAGAAAAACTTAAAGAAACCTTTCCAGTTTCAAATGAGGATTTATTCATCATAAGTCCCACTAGACGCACGATTCAAACAACTTTGATATGGACAAATGATGTGTATTGTCAAAAGATAGTTAATCCACTAGTCGGTCCTCGTATGTTTCCTTTATTATCTCCAGATAAGGCTTATGATTGTGACCAAACATTATCGAAAGAGAGTATTGAAAAGGAATTCCCAAAGCTTGCCACGGCAAATATAGAAGTAAACTACTGGAATAAAGGTATAAATACAATCTCTGAGTATAAGTTCACTCATGTAGCTAAAATGTTTATAGATTGGTGTAAAAGCTTAAATAAAGATAAGGTTTTTATTGTTTCTCATGATGGAACTATTACTTCTTACCGACAATATTTAGGTGAATCTGTGACTCGTGAACAATTCCTGGGAGATACAGGGTGGTATAAAGTAATGATTTAAAAATATTCAAATTAAAGTAGCCGGTGCCCTTGTGAAGTTCTGTTATAACTTGGTAAAAAACTACTGCTTAACAAATTCTCATCCTTTCTTCTTTTGCGAATTTAGGATCCTTTTTTGTTGCAAGAACAATCATGTGATCATACATACTTTTACAGCAAGATTTAGAAAGTCTAATTAAAAATTCTTTTTCGTTATTTTATCTATATGCAAAGTGAATATTTGAAAAAGAAAAGAGTCCGTTAGGCGATTTTATAAATCTGAATCAATAGCTAGTTTTTTGATAGGAGCATATATGTGGTAGGTCGAACCAAGATCGTGAATGTTATCAAATGCTTGAATGAGCTCGATATCTGAACTCTCTGTTTCCTGTTTTGAGATTTTTAAAAATCTTGCATAATCGGTTTTGAAGACATCTCCTATATCAAGTAAATCACCAAAATATTTGAACTTAGCACAAAAGAGTTGTGGTATTGTAACGGTAAAAAAATAGGGATGATCAATCTGTATATCTTGTGAAATCCCGAAAAGAACCTTGAAGCGGGTTGAATTTGGTTGACAGTCTGAATAGATGACATAGCAGGAACCATTTATCGCTTCATCGATGTTATCTAATAGCAATTTTGAATGGGAGCGGATTTTCGACTTGTAATCATCATTTGCCAGATCAACCTCAAAGGCAATACCGTTCAACTGAATCGTTTGAAATTCGGGTTAAGGTAAAATCGGTGACAATATCACCATTGATATTTTTAATGGGTCTTTTCACTATTTGAGGGATTGGTTCTTGAGGAATGTTCTTATCTTTTCCTCTAAGAGAGCTTGGAGCTACACCATATTGACGTTT
Source organism: Gracilibacillus sp. D59 (assembly GCF_052246695.1). Taxonomy (NCBI): domain Bacteria; kingdom Bacillati; phylum Bacillota; class Bacilli; order Caryophanales; family Bacillaceae; genus Gracilibacillus; species Gracilibacillus sp. D59. The sequence continues at coordinate 189,782 of NZ_JBQQCK010000007.1, forward strand.
GAAGGCTCGGGTAAAAGAAGATTGAGTACCGAAATTTAGCTGATAAGCAATATCTGTTAGAGAGAGGTTTTCATGTTGTATTAACTGTAGGGAAGCATTCAATCTTCTGGACAGTATGTAATTGTTTAATGAACAACCCATCATGGCAGAAAAAAGTCTATGAAAATAGTATTTGGACATGTTAAAGGTCTTAGCGATAGACTCTAATGACAAAGGTTCTTGAATATTATCTTCAATATTTACCAAAGCATGTTCTATTACTTTGTAATGGTCCATAATAACTCCTCTTTTATTCCATATTTTTGTAATTAGTATACCATAGGTTCATTATTTCAATGAATGGAATAAGTTTAGGTATTCTAATTATTTTGTTTAAATGGGTTTTATTGCATCTTAGTATATCTTATGAAGAAGGCAGTTTAGTAGATGACCAAAATCTCCAAGTTCTAGGTTTTATGTTTCAAGCTTTCATCGTTGGACTGCTATGTTAGGTCCCAATTTTATGTTAGCCTTAAATACGTGCATGTATAGTTATTTATTTTATAGAACACGTATAGTCCCCATTATTCTGAATGATTTTAGCCAATTTAGTATTCAAAGCAAGTTTATTAGAAAAGTTTTGTGTAGTAGAACCTTTCTCTACGGCAAAAGGTTCCATTACATTACCTGTGAGCGGTATGAAATGAGTTTGGTTAACTGTCAAAGGATTTATTAAGCAGAATCTAATAAAGTAAGTAATTGAACAAGCTACAGTACTTTAGCGATTTTACAACAGAGAGGGGGAGGCAGATTGCAATCAAATAAAAAATTCAAGAAACGCTATATAATAATATTTTGTGTATTACTATTAATAGGGGTATATTTTGGTCCTTCAGTGCTTGGGGGTTATGCTATAACTGAGCATTCTGCAATTCGTTATACAATACCCAACCAAGAGGGTGAAGTAGTCTTCGAACAAGAAATAGCAGATAAAAAAATAGTTATTTGGGATACAGGTAAAGTCAATTATGTTAAGTTAATTGAAAAACCTTTAGGCATTTTTAAACGAGCCACCAATGTAAGTTCAATTAGCGGACAAACAAATGATGGAAAAATGAAAGTTACTTGGTCTGGATCCGAAATCAAAGATGGATTTTATCAGGTAATATTTGCTGCTGAGATATTGGATAAGGATATTGAGAAAGTAATTATTAGTAATGAACAAGATGATAAAAAAAGCACACCATTAAATATTGTTAAAGAGCAATCAACTGTTTTTATTGAATTGGATGTAAGAGATGGATTTGCAGTTCATTACAGTGAATTACCACATGGAGATGTAGGTAGTTTTCGTTTTCGAGGGATTAATCGTGATGGAAAAATTATATCCTTTGATTAAACAACCAATTATTTAGGTTATTGTGAACAAAATGATTAAATCCTGTATCAATGATTACTTGGTAATCTAAGATACAGGATTTCTATATTTAAACATAAATGTTTTTTTTAATCGTGCATTGCTCCTGCCTCTCGGGAAGTTATTGCTCCTTGCCCGTTACTGACATCTTTTTGAATTTCTTGTTTTACTTTTCGTGCATCAGTTTTGGCATATTCCGGTTCCATAATAGAACCCGAATTCTCTTTAGCTTTTTTATCTTGTTGCATATAAGTCCTCCTTTAATGTTTACCATTCTTATTATTTACAAAAGAAAGCACGGTATACCCAGAGTATGTGAGTGAATTTACTTCAAGTAAAAGGGAAAAGAGTTCAAAAAGGACATTGCCCTATTCTTATTGAAGTAAAGCGCAGAATAGTTTATATACAATACTTACATAATAACGAGGAATAAGTGATTTTTTTGGGGGGTTTTAAATTGGAACCACAAACAATTTTTGTGTATATAGCAAGCTTGATTTTAGCATTATGTGCTTATATAATTCCTAAAAAAATGAAACTATATGAAATTTATGCAACATCATTATTCGCAACAACATTTGGTCTTCTTGTTGATACAGTATTGGCGGTAAAATACAAACTATATGTACTTGATAAGTCAGGAATACAACTACCTCCATTAATAGGGCAGGTTATTTTATATTCTGCTACAAGTATCATATTACTGAATTTTTTCCCTTTTGATAAGTCGATAAAATGGAAAGTAGTTTACATTTTATGTTTTGCTTTGCTTGCTGTTGCCTTTGAGTTTATTTCTTTTAAATTTGGATTTATCAAATATAATGAGTGGAAAATTTGGTATTCAGCTTTGTGTTACCCATTTCTAATTTACTTTCTCGTTTTACATTATAAGTTCTTTAAATGGTTGGTTAAACGGCCTATTTAGGATGGTTAAACTAACTGACAGCATAACTTCAACAAAGGGTAAGGCTATTTCTTTACGAAGCAGTTTGGTGAAACAAAAATTCAGGAGGGATACTGATGTCTAACATGAGAAGAATATTTTTTTATATAGGTAATATATTCATTGGAATTATTTCTTATTATTCTTATTTATATTTTTGGATGCTCTTTAGTTGGGGAGATCCGTTTCGCTTTTTCTCCGTCGAGACACTTATAACTTTATGTATTAGCACTATTATTTTTCTTGGATACAATTACCTATTACTGAGAAAAGAAACATATTCGAAAAAGTATTGGTGGATTTCGTTAGGAGTTATATTATTTTCCATTATAGCTATTGTGTCAATTATTGAGTATTCATAAAATAAGTTAAATACTTGGTGGTCATATAGAAGTTTTAAAAGTTGCGGACCAATAAAATCTGACTTGAATTTGCGTTGAATACCATTTAATCATAGTAGAATAATAAAGGTAAATCATCTAAATCCCTTCTGACACAAGGACTTTAGATGATTTCTTTTAAACACTACTTTTCAAGATAAGTTGTGAAAAATTTGATTAAAAATTGTATTGATATGAATTATTTGTTATTTCGTAATTGGTCCAGATTGTAAATAACCCCCACCTACAGTACCTTGTATTGATTAGAGCTCTCACATGTCATGTGATGCACCATGTTTTTGTCGAGAATGGTTTTTATTTTTTACTTTATGCGATCCTGCTAATGGTTCACCGTAGGGCTGTTGGACGCTTTTGGGTAAATTAGGTTGTTCCTGCTGTTTCGGTCCTTTACGATTTTTGGTCATATTTATCATCCTCCATGATTTATTTATGGTGTTTGAGCATACTTAATAAAGGTGTTTTCATCTTCAATTAAGCCACATACACCGCATTGTATTCTCCTGGTAGGGCCGTTGTAGGCGACATGAAAAGCTTCTAATGGTTCCTGCTCGTAATTATTGATCACTTCTCCAGTATCTGTGTTTAATTTTACTGGTTTGGCAACTTGCTCAATTACATTAAAACGTGAACGGTTTGTTTTACATTTAGGGCACCGGTAAGGCTGATTCAAGTAAAACACCTCCATGGTTACTTTGTTACTTACAAAGTTTGAACGATACTTACCTTTTATTTTCTCTGATTCCTGTTAAATTATACGAAGGCTTTAACCTTTTTGATAAAAGGTATAAAGCTTGTTTTTATGATCCATCGAAGTTCAAACGTGTTGGTTGGGGAAGGAAATGTGTAGTTAAACAAACAATTAAAGGGTTAAATTTGCGAATTATTAATTTCTATCCAGAGAAAATTTATGATGATTTAAATGATTATGCTAATAAATACAATATTTCTATATTTAAGACTAAGGATTATTTAATTTTAGAAAAACTGAAATGAGACCGTTCTTCAACTATTCGGTGGCAAGAGTTGAACAAGGCTATCATTACTTTGGTGGTCTTTTCTATTTGTCGATGAATTGTTGGAATATTATGTTAAAATTAAATTGCAAGATATTGAACTGGGCAGGTTAATTAAAAAGAGGGTGGTGCTTTATTTTGCAAAAATGTAAAAACTGTAATGCACAATTTAGATGGAACAAAATTTATAAAACGTTCTGGTTGAATTATAAGCCTATTAAATGTAGCGAATGTAAAACCATTCATAATATAACAATTATTGGTAGATTTACAGTTGTCTCTTTAACCATCTTACCAATGATGATATGCAGTTATATTCTCACACCTATTAGCAACATTTTTACGACACTTGGAGTAGGACTTTGTATATTAATTTTAGGTTCATTGTTGACACCTTTTGTTGTTACTTATAAAGAATCTTTGTGAATGACTATTACTTTATTATTGAATTAAATGGCAGGATTGTTGAACTAAAATAAAAAAACAAAAAATACAAAGCTTGAACGGAATAACAGGAGTTATCATTGTGGCAACTCCTTCTTATCCTAAAGGTCTGGTTACTTAAAGATAATACGGTATAGTTAAACTCCTGCCCTAAACACCAAATTGTTTTAAATGGTGGTCAAGATGCTTGTAGATTCCTTTCCCCCATTGTTCGGGAGTAAATTTTCCGAAAAATGGATGTGGATGACTTGTACAAGCCTCTGACCCATCCTTTTGAAATGTTATAATTTTTTGTTTCAGTTTTGTTCTTTCTATTTCAAAATCTTTTTTACATGTAATTAAAATGGTTGGAATAGTAGACATATTGTGGGCTAAAGGTTTGTCATTATAAAAAATGGGTTTTGCAAATCTACCTACTATTAACCCTAACCAACCTCTTGGGGGTAAAGAATTTCCCATTGCGATATCTTGGAAAGATGAGCAATGAGCTAGCATTTGAGCGACATCCATTTTGCCCCATTTTGGTTGTGAATTTATGTTTAAGTTTTCGATACGATTTAAAATTTCATCTGTATACTTTATCTCAAAAATATTATTCATTATAATACTCCTTTAGTTTTTGATTTTAACCAATAAATGCCCTTGATTATTTAATATATAATTCAACGTCAACGTTATATTATCCTTCTTTGACTAATGGTGAGTTTATTAAGAATTTGTATGACTTAGTTATGATGTCTGGAAATAGTTAACGTTCATACTTTCTTCTTAAACGGATGAGATTGTTGAAGAGAGAGCAATAGCTTCTTGTACTACGAACCAGAATAGTAGTATAAGATTATGGTAAAATTGAAAAGTATAGAAGACTTGAATAAGAATCTTACAATTAAGTGGATATTCATATTAAGGAAGGAAGTACAAAACTATGGATTTCGAAACAGTTATGCGGGAGCTTGAAGCGTTAGGCAAGGAACGAATGAAAAAAATGTACATATCCAATGGTGCACACGAGCCGCTTTTTGGCGTGGCTACAGGTGCTATGAAACCAATCGCAAAGAAAATAAAAATAAATCAACGTTTAGCTGAAGAGCTTTATGATACAGGGAACTATGATGCAATGTACTTTGCCGGTATTATTGCAGACCCAAAAGCTATGACTGAGTCGGATTTTGATCGTTGGATGGATGCAGCATATTTTTATATGCTATCCGACTATGTCGTAGCAGTAACATTATCTGAGTCAGATATTGCACAAGAGGTTGCCGATAAATGGATAGCAAGTGATCAGGAGTTGAGAATGTCAGCAGGGTGGAGTTGTTACTGTTGGCTTTTAGGAAATCGCCCTGACAATGAATTTTCTGAATGCAAGATTTCTAATATGCTCGATATCGTGAAAAATGGGATTCATGATTCGCCAGAACGAACGAAATCTGCTATGAATAATTTTCTATACACCGTGGGGATTTCATATTTACCACTAAATGAAAAGGCGATTGAGACCGCAGCGGAAGTAGGTACAGTAGAAGTTAAACGGGAAAAGAAAAAAAGCAGTTTCCTAAATGCTTACGAAAGTATTCAAAAAGAAATGGATAAAGGAAGGCTAGGATTTAAACGTAAATATGTAAGATGTTAAAATTAGTTTCGTATAAGGGTGTTGATCCAAGGAGGATTGACGCTCTTTTTGTTAAAGTTACTGACTAATAGCGTTTTGTTATTTAACATTTCCTCTACAGTATCGGAGTTACTTAGGTTGAATAGCCTACTTTTTAATCTAAGCGCATTACATATCTATGGTTGCAACACGTACTAATTAGCACAACATGTTACAATAAAAAAGTGCATTAGGGAAGCTTTCGCTAATTGTGAAAAACAAAATGCTTTTTCAAAAACTAGATGATAATACAAAGATGTTAGTTAGGAAGGAAGTAAGAAAAGTGGGTAAAAGTAGTAAAAAAATTTATCTTCTGTTACTGTTAGTTCCGCTTTTTTGGGGAGGAGCTTTTGGTACAGCTCAACATGTTATTACAGAAATTTCACCGCTTATAGCAGCAACCCTACGATTTGGTTCCGCTGGATTGATATTACTTACTATTATTTTAGTTCGCGGAGAATGGAATTGGGAAGTATTAAGAAAACGTTGGCTCGGACTATTTCTTATGGCTATTACCGGAATATTTAGTTATAATGCTTTTTTCTTTGTGGCTTTAAAATATACAAGTGCGGTAAATGGCTCTTTAATTATGTCAACCACTCCTGTGTTCGTTACAGTAGGAGCTATATTATTTCTCCACGAGACATGGAATAAACGCTTAGGAATGGGATTATTTTTGTCATTAACCGGAGTATTTCTTGTCATTATTCAAGGGTCTTTTCAAACTTTAATTTCCCTTTCCTTTAACAATGGTGACTTATTGTTTATTGCAGCTTTATTTAGTTGGGTGATCCACGGATTAATTGGAAAAGTTGTGATGCAAGGTGTATCTCCATTATTTACAACGACTGTGACCACTTTGATTGGCTCTATCTTTCTTGCGATAGGATCTTTCTTTGATGGAGAGTGGGAAGATGTGCTAGCTATGTCCGGTCAGTCATGGATAGAGATGGTCTACATGGTTGTTTTTGCGACCGTCATTGGTTTTTTTCTTTGGAATAAGGGGATTCAACAGATTGGTGCTAGTAAATCAAGTATCTATATGAATCTTGTCCCTATTAATGCAGCTTGGATTGCTGTGCTCTTGTATGGAGAGAGCATAGGATGGCAACAACTGTTAGGTATGGGAATGGTGATTACTGGAGTATTTATAGCCACATTTAATGGATTAAAAAAACAAAAACCAGAAGAAAATATAGAAAAAGTAGTAATGATTGATTCCTAATGCTTTGTGACAACAAGTTCATGAAATATACCCAGTCGCCATTATAATATGGCGATTTTTTATTAAACAAGAAAATTTGCGCGGATCTAGCTCCGAACGCCTAGATAATAGGCGACTTCACGAACCGTCCTATAATCTAGTCATCATCGACTCACAAGCTCACCGTGATACCTTTTCTCAGTTGATTCTGAATTCGCTATGTTTCTAAAAGGGGCACTGCGCTTTTCTTAGGAAGTAGAGGAATCCACAAAATATCCATAAACCTAGACGTAACTTCCATTCATCTTTATGTAGTGCGGAAAAGTAATTTCTTTCCAAAGATTTGTTGAATAAACTAACATAATCGACAAAACCAATAAGGATGAACAATTCTATTAAGTAAAATTTAGAACCCATTATGTCCCTAAACTCAGTGCATAAATCCTATACCATGGAGAAAAAATAGGTTTGTCATAAAGCCTGCGACAAAGATAGTTTTCAAGTATCTTGAAGCTAGGATAATCGTGGCATATGATTAAAATTGAGGTATAAAAACTATGTTGAAAGGGAGATAAATAATGGCTCAGTCAAATATAAAGGTAAAAGTCCAGCAGTTTGGTAACTTCCTTAGTTCTATGGTGCTGCCGAATATAGGTGCATTTATCGCATGGGGACTTATTACTGCTTTATTTATTGCAGATGGTTTTTTTCCAAATGAAAACCTTGCAAAATTAGTTGATCCAATGGTCTATTACTTATTACCATTATTAATCGGTTACACAGGTGGTAAGCTTTTTCATGACCAACGTGGTGGTGTTGTAGGTGCGATTGCTACAATGGGGGTTATTGTCGGTGCACCAGAGACACCGATGTTTTTAGGTGCAATGATTATGGGGCCACTAGGTGGTTATATCATTAAAAAGTTTGACCAAGCAATTGAAGGGAAAATTAGATCTGGTTTTGAAATGCTTGTCAATAACTTTTCAGCTGGTATTTTAGGTGGTTTACTTGCAATCTTATCATTCTTAGCTATCGGACCGGCTGTAAACGGTTTTACCCAACTACTTGTTGCAGGTGTAGATTGGTTAATTGGAGCAGGTTTATTACCGTTAACAAGTATCTTTATTGAACCTGGAAAAATATTGTTCTTAAATAACGCGATCAATCATGGGATATTATCTCCAATTGGTTTAGAACAAGCAAGAAGTACAGGGCAGTCTATTCTTTTCTTATTAGAAGCAAACCCAGGACCAGGTCTTGGTGTATTATTAGCATTTATGCTTTTTGGAAAAGGATCAGCAAAGCAATCAGCTCCGGGGGCGGGAATCATTCATTTCTTAGGAGGTATTCATGAAATTTACTTCCCATATGTATTAATGCGTCCAATGTTGTTCTTTGCCGTAATACTAGGTGGTATGAGTGGAATTTTCACATTAGTACTACTAGGTGGAGGGCTAGTGGCTCCTGCATCACCAGGTAGTATATTTGCGATCGCTGCGGTTACACCGGGGGAAGCAAGTGTTTATATCGCTAACTTTGCCGCAGTACTAGTAGCAACGATTGTTTCATTTGTTATTTCTGGACTTGTGTTAAAATCAAGTAATCAAGAAGATGAAAATATTGAAGAAGCAACACAAAAAATGCAAGAAATGAAAGGTAAGAAAAGCTCTGTTGCTGGAGCACTTCAATCCAATCCAGGAACATTACCTGAAGACGTGAACAAAGTTGTTTTTGCATGTGACGCTGGCATGGGATCGAGTGCAATGGGAGCATCATTACTCCGCAAAAAAGTGAAAGCAGCAGATTTAGACGTTTCTGTTACAAATACAGCCATTAGTAACTTACCAAATGATGCACAGGTTGTTATTACACAAGAAGAATTAACACCGCGTGCGAAAAGTAAGTTACCTGATGCTTACCACATTTCCGTCGATAATTTCTTATCAAGTCCGGAATACGATAAGTTAATTGACAGTTTGCAAAATGGCGTCTCAGAAGAATTATCTGAGGTAGTGGAAGAAACAGAAGCAGATGTAACAGGGGCAGATCATGGCCACGATAATGACGACTTGTTGCTAGAAGAAAATATTTTCATTAACCAAGAATTTTCTTCTAAGGAAGAAGCAATTATTTTTGCTGGGGAAGTACTTGTTAAAAATGGTTATGCGGAAGAAAGCTATATCGATGCGATGATTGAACGTGATAATATGACGTCAACATACATGGGTAATAATGTAGCTATTCCACATGGTACGGAAGAAGCGAAAAAAGCTGTACTACGTTCAGGGTTTACGGTTCTGCAAGTTCCAAATGGCGTTGATTTTGATGGTCAAGAAGCGAAATTAATCTTTGGTATTGCTGGCAAAGATGGCACACACCTTGAAATTCTTTCAGGTATCGCAGTAATTTGTGCAGAAGAAGAAAATATTGAACAAATGGTACAAGCTAAAACAGCAAAAGAATTACTGGATATTATCAATAGTAAGTAATTTAGCGAAGCCTCTGATTCATCAGTTGGCTTCACTAGTCGCTAGAGCTATTTTACAAAAGAGTAGAAAGATGGTGGTGTACCGTCTTTCTATTCTGTTTTATTCTTGCGGTGATTATTTTAAAGAAATGAGTGGGTAAAAATGTTTATTACCTCAAGGGAAAAATCGATCATTGATTTAGTAATGAAGACCTCTGGTAAGCACACGCCACATTCACTTGCCAGTTATTTAAATGTAAGTGTGAGAACAATTCAACGTGATTTAAAGGCTGTTGAAAACATATTAAAGCCTTTTGAATTACAACTGAATCGCACTACTAATGACGGTTTAATGATTGATGGAAAAAATGAACAGATATTTAAACTGATGCAGCAGTTATCCCATGTACACCCCACTGATGAAACACCAGAAGAGAAGAAACTGCAATTACTCATTAAATTACTACACGAAGGATCATTTTTTAAAACGCAGGTGCTAGCAAAAGAACTAGGAGTAAGTGTTACAACGCTTGCGTCTTATTTGGATGATCTAACAGATTGGCTAGAGAAATTTTCGATAGAATTGACACGAAAAAGAGGTGTCGGTATTGGTATAGCTGGTGAAGAAGCAAATATGCGTAAATCATTAGCTACTTATTTTTTGTTTCATTTTCATGAAGAACTATTAGAAAGTTTATATATATTACAGAAAAATAATACATTAGAAGGCCCCGTACTCAGCTATTTTTCACCGGGTCATCTTTTAATAATTGATGATTTGGTTCATCATTTGTTTGATCGTGGGCAAACTCGATTAGCGGACAATGATTACTTGGGCCTTATCGTTCACATTGCTATCACTGTTCATCGGGTAGAGAATAACTTTCTGTTGGAAGCAGAGGAAGAAATGGTGAATGATGAATCTGCTAGAGAATTTCAACAGATTAGCCAGTTATGTGAGGAATTAAAAGCTGAATTATCGATCCCACTAACTAAAAGAGATATTCATTATTTAGCAGTTATTTTAAAAGGATCAAAATTACAAGATTCTGAGACGGTAGACTATGACAGTATCATGCTTGGGCAGATTATTAAGAATATTATTCAGAATGTTTCAAGCCAATTACATGTTGATTTATCGAGGGATTTTTCGTTATTTCAAGGGTTGCTAGCACACATGGAACCTTCCATCTTCCGGTTAAGGCATCAAATGGGATTATTTAATCCTTTAACAGGGCAAATTAAAAAGAAATATCCTGTGTTATTTAAGGCTGTTCGGAATAGTTTGGAGAAAGAATTTCCTGATATTACCTTCCCGGACGACGAAATTGCCTTTATTGTTCTTCATTTTGGATCAACATTACTAATGAATGAGGAGAAGACTACCATACATGCTGTCATCGTTTGTCCAACAGGAATAGGAACCTCCAAGATGCTGGCAAGTCGTATCCAGAAAGAATTCACCGAGATTAATTCTGTGGAAATTAAATCAATGAAAGATATAGAGAAGTCGAATTTAGATGAGTTTGATATTGTTATTTCCACCGTCAGGCTTCCTTTTGATGATGTTCACTATATTTTAGTGTCTCCTTTATTAAGTGATGAAGACATTCAAATGATTCATAGCTATCTTCAGAGTAATATTCAAGAAGTAACAGCTAAACATGAATATGATAGTGGCAAAGAGATGAGGCGTGAACCTTCAAATCTTCAAGAAATTTTACAGGAAATGAAAGATGTACAAACAAGCATCGAAGCTATCATAGATAATTTGCGTGTATATCGAAAGTCTAATACAGATTATAGACAAGCACTGAAAGAGATGATAGAAGAACTTGAGCAAAGAACATTAGTCACAGATGCATCAAGAGTTTTACAAAAGTTAGAGGCCAGAGAAAAAATGGGTGGACTGGGCATTCCGGAAACAAATATGGGGCTGTATCACTGTCGGGACAGTAGCATTCATGAGCTTATTTTTCAAATATGTCATTTAGAACAGCCATGTGTCATTAAAGGGATGGATAATAAAGATATAAAACTGAAAAATGTACTTTTAATGTTATCCCCTGAAAAGCCTAGTTTAAAAGAGCAGGAAATACTAAGTCTTATAAGCACCAGTCTGATTGAAAATAACAATGCAATGATGATTTATTCGTCTTCAAGTGAAGCAATGATTAAAGGTAAGTTAGAGGATTTGTTTTCAGAATACCTTCAAAATAAATGGATAAAGGAATGATTGTAATGAAACAAACAGTTCATTTTGGAGCAGGAAATATTGGTAGAGGATTTATCGGTGCTTTATTTTCCGAGTCAGGATATCATGTAACATTTGTGGATATTGCTGATCATATCATCAATCAAATAAATGAACAAAAGAGCTATCAAGTGAAGTTAGCGACAGATAAACAGGAAACGACTACAATCAATAATGTATCAGGACTAAACAATATGACACAGGAAAATGAGGTTATCGAGACCATTACGAACGCAACGTATGTAACGACTGCTATCGGTCCTAACATTTTACCGAGAATTGCCCCACTTATTGCTCGTGGTATTTCTGAACGAGTGTACCAAACAGACGAGCAGTTGTATGTTATTGCCTGTGAAAATCAGATCGGCGCAACAGATATTTTGAAGCAACACATTTTAGACAATCTTGATGAAGATACAAAAGAAAGATTAGCAGGACGAGTGCAGTTCTTTAATTCTGCCGTTGATCGTATTGTACCAATCCAAGAAGATAATGAATCACTTGATGTATTAGTGGAGCCATATTATGAATGGGTTGTTGAAACAGAAGAAAATATTCCAACAGTTGAAGGAATGACTATTGTTGCTGAGCTTGCTCCTTTTATCGAGAGGAAGCTATTTACGGTTAATACAGGACATGCCGTTATCGCTTATTTTGGTTATTTAAATGGAAAATCAACAATAGATCAAACATTAGCGGATGAAAAAATAGCGGAACAAGTGGAAGCAACATTACAAGAGACCGGCAATTACTTAGTTAAACAATATGGCTTAAACGAAGCAGAACACTTTAGCTACATCCAAAAAATTATAGAACGATTCAAAAATCCATACTTAAATGATGGTGTAACAAGAGTAGGACGCGCTCCAATTCGTAAACTTGGACCAGAAGATCGCTTAGTTCGCCCAGCAACAGAAGCACAAAAGGCAGGATTAGCATTTACTAACTTAGCTAAAGCTATAGCTGCTGCATTATTATTTGATCACCAAGAGGATGAAGAAGCAGTAAAACTTCAAGCGATGATCGATGATAAAGGAATTGCGAAAGTTTTGCAGGAAGTAAGTAACCTTCCTGAAGATAGTGAGATTACAGAAGAAGTTATCAAACAATATGAGTTATTGAAATAAAAACAGGTTACCAATACGGTTCAGTACTTTCAATGGACGAATGTCTACTGAGGGTAACTGGACCTTTTTCACGGTGCTAATCGCCCGTAAAACCCCCACTGGTGGAAGTCTCACTTTATGTTTTTTGTCGAATCTATTGCAAAGTTTCTATTCGTTCATATATGCTAAATCTAAACAATGAGCAGTTAAATAATCTTAAAAAGTGGTGATTTGTATGGGTAGATATGACAGGTTATCTCCAGTGGACACAGCAGCTAAATTTATACAACGTCATTATGAAAATTGTGAAGGCGCTCTTTTAGCTGGAAGTGTTGTTAGAGGAGAAGCGACCAAAACGTCAGATTTAGATATCGTTATATTTGATCGTAATATTCAATCATCTTATAGAGAATCTCTTTTTGAGTTAGGCTGGAATATTGAAGTCTTTGTTCATAATTTAACTTCATATAAAGATTTTTTCGCAAGTGATTGCGAAAGGGCTAGACCGTCAATGCCTCGAATGGTTATGGAAGGCGAAGTTATTATAGATAAAGGAATAATAACATCCATTAAAAATGAAGCAAAGGAATTACTTGATAAAGGTCCGGCCAAATGGTCTACAGAGACAGTGAATACGAAAAGGTATTTTATTACTGATGCTTTAGATGATCTAATCGGAAGTGATGACCGAGCTGAATCTATTTTTATAGTAAATACTCTCGCTGAACAACTAGGTGAATTTGTGCTTAGAACCAATAATAGGTGGGTTGGTGATTCTAAATGGGTTATTCGTTCATTGAAGAATTATGACAAAGGGTTTACGGTAAGGTTTATTGATGCGTTTGATACTTTTTATCAAACTAATAAAATAGACAAGATAATAATCCTTGTTGATGAAGTATTAAATCCTTATGGTGGGCGTTTTTTTGATGGCTTTTCCTTAGGGAAGTAGTTTCATAATTTTGCGGAATTTGCAGGTTCTCGAAATACTATTGAATAAGCCATAAAAAATATAATTTTGAATAAAAGATCTATTATTATGGCTTATTTGGTTGTTGAAATACCATGTAATAAGCATAGGACCCACTATTTTTTAATTACAATAGATAATTTATAATTCGCATGCTTATTTAAATCTTCCAAAAATCTATCCAGTACTTCATGCGATGGAAATTTACATTCTAGAAGGTAACAGCCTTCTCCGCTAATTTTATAGTTATTGATCATGTATTGCTCCTGTGTTTTTATAAAAGAAAGATAAGGTTGGTGACTAATGCTTTCTGTGATGACAGTAATAAAAGCATGTACAAAATATCCTAATTTGACTTGATTAACTTTTATTGTATAGCCCTCGACTACACCATTATCTTCTAGCTTAGCGACTCTATCTGCAGCAGCTTGTCCAGTCAAATGGCTTTTCTCTCCCAATTCTTTCATGGTTATACGACTGTTATTGGACAGTTCTTCTAAGATACGCATATCTGTACTATCTAACATTTTTCAAATCCTTTCATTTATCAAGTTAAATAGCAAAAAGTCTTGATTATATCCATGTATTTATGTATCGATCATAATATAAAATAGATGTAAATAAAAGCAAAGGAGTTTTACTCATGCAAATACAACAAATTCGTAATGCAACACTAGTAGTGAATTATGCAGGAAAGAAATTTTTAGTAGATCCATTTTTAGCTGATAAGGGTACTTACCCACCCTTACCAGACTCTGCAAGACAAGATCAAAAGAACCCTTTAGTTGACTTACCAACATCGGTTGATCACATTATTGAAGATATTGATGCAGTTATTGTTACACATTTACATTTAGATCATTGGGATGATACCGCCAAAGAGGTACTTCCAAAAGATATCAAATTGTTTGCACAAAATGAAGAAGATGCAACAGATATTAGAAGTACTGGTTTTACCAATGTGGAAGTTTTACAAGCAGATACCGTCTTTGAAGATATTCAGTTAGTGAAAACAAAGGGGGAGCACGGGAGAGGAGAAATATTAAAATTTGCCGGTCTAGTATGTGGTGTGATCTTTAAACACGTACATGAGAAAACATTATATATAGCAGGGGATACGGTTTGGTATGATGGAGTTCAGCAAGAAATCAAAACACACCAACCAGAAATCATTGTCGTAAACGCAGGAGATAATCAATTCCTTGAAGGCGGTTCTCTAGTAATGGGGAAAGAAGATGTTTATCAAGTGAATCAAGCTGCTCCAAATGCTAAAATTATTGCTAGTCATATGGAAGCTGTCAATCATTGGACATTATCTAGAGAAGAATTAAGAAACTTTGTTGATGAAAAAGGTATATCCTCCAATGTATTGGTTCCAGAGGACGGAGAATCATATTCATTTTAAAGCAGAAAGAAGAAATTCTCTTTCTGCTTTTTTTCTTGACGCATCCTTTAATTTCCTAACAAAACGTGAATATCTTTAACATAAACCGCATTCCCTGTAATTTCAATATCAAATGAGTTATTATTCGTTGATACCTGAACTAAAACCTGACCATCTTTTTCGATTGCGTGACCTTGCTCAATGATCAGGTTTAACGGTTCTTGAAAATTGTTATCTATGTATTTGGCGTAATAAGCACCCATTACACCAGAAGCAGTTCCAGTTACTGCGTCCTCGACAGTACCTGAATAGGGTGAAGAAAAGTGCCGTGCATACATATCAGCATGAATATCATAAGTTTCCATACAAAATGGATGAACAGACGCTTTTGGCATTTCCTTTAATATGGAAGGGAACTCTTTATTATTAGGTTTCATTTTCTTTAAACCGTTTAACTCCTTTATTGGTACTAATAACGTCCAAGTACCTGTACTTCCATATAAAATGGGTAAATCATCATGAAGATCAGATTCTTTTAATCCTATTGAGTTCGCTAAATCTTGTTTAGAACCTTTGAATTCTTTAAACTTTGGTGGAGCCTGTTTCATGGTGATAGATATTTCGTCATCGCTAGAAGTAATAGTAACAGGTAGGATTCCTGCTTTTGTTTCAATGGTAAGATTTGATTTATCCTTTAGTAGGCCGTTGGCTTTTAAAGCATAGACGGTTGCCATTGTGGCGTGACCACATAAATTCATTTCATGACCAGGAGTGAAAAAACGAATTTTTAAGTCAGCTATTTCCGATTTAACTGGAAAAGCAGTTTCATTAAATCCAACTTTAAAAGCTATTTCTTGCATTTCTGCATCTGTCAATTGATCACCATTAAATACTACTCCAGCCGGATTTCCTTTATTGGGCTTTTTACTAAACGCATCATAATGATAAACCTTTATCGACTTCACTATATATCCCTCCAATGTTCACAATAGAGACTTTACATTTAATTATACTTTAAATTGTTTGCTTACGTTAGCAAAAGTCATTTGACTTTCATAAAGAAGTTCCCCTTGAAAAAAGTTCCTGCAAGTAATAAAATATAAGTATCTTTAATGAACGGAGGTGGTGGTAAGATGTTGAATCAAGCTGTTTTAGTGTACGGTTACTGGACTGAATTTCTTTATTTTAACCGTGCAAAATTTGCGATTGAAGTTGTTAACGGGATACGTGTGCCCTTTTTTAACAACTTGATAGCAAGCTAAAACAGTGAAAAAACATCTCTTACCCCACATATATTAGGACGGTTTGTCGGGAGAGCATTTTTCGTGCTCTTCTTTTTTAATGACATAGAACGGAATCTTTAAAATGATTGTCAGTTCTAGGATTAGTCCAACACGAAGCTATGGGAAGATATGTCTTCCTATAGCTTTTTTTCGTTAATCTAACAAAGCTCTGCTAAGTGGGAAGCCCTTTTGGTCGATATTTTTATACTATTTTAGGAGGAAAGAATAATGATTGTATGTAGTGTTAATAAAATTGCGAAGATGTACGGAGGCAATCCTATTTTTGAAGATATGTCTTTTGAAATAAAAGAAAAAGAACGTGTCGGTTTAGTTGGTCCAAACGGCAGTGGAAAAACTACTTTAATTCGTTTGTTAGCTGGTGAGGAAAAAACTGATTCAGGACAAATACATTGGAAGAAAGGAGCTAAGATAGGTTACCTTGAACAAATTCCAAATTATCATGATGAGACAACAGTGAAGGATGTTTTAAGATCGGCCTTTTCCTCTTTACTTCAGACTGAGGAAAGGATGAAAAAGTTAGAGAACGAAATGAGTACAGAGACGAACGCTGAAAAGTTGGAAAAACTAGTCGTTGAGTATGGCAACTTACAAGACCAGTTCACGATTAATGGTGGATATGAAATAGAATCTCAGATAGAAGGAATCGTAAACGGTTTAAATATTCCGTCATTAATTGATCAACCTTTCTTACAACTAAGTGGGGGAGAAAAAACAAAAGTCGGCTTAGGTTTAATGTTGCTTCAACGCCCCGACTTATTGTTGCTAGATGAACCAACTAATCATTTAGATTTAATGGCAGTCGAATGGCTCGGTAACTTTTTGCAAGAGTATAGTGGAACAGTTCTGATCATTTCACACGACCGTTATTTCCTTGATGAGGTGGTGAACAAGATTATTGATCTAGAAGATGGAGAATTAACTGCATATCATACTAACTTTTCAGAATTTGTTAAAGAAAAGGAAGCAAAACTTCTAAGAGAATTTCAAGCTTATGAGGAGCAGCAAAAGAAAATAAAGAAGATGAAAGAAGCGATTAAACGATTAAGAGATTGGGCAAATAGAGCAAATCCACCGAATGCAGATCTGCACAGACGAGCTAGAAATATGGAAAGAGCGTTAGAAAGGATGGAAAAATTACAACGTCCAACATTAAATCGCCAAAAAATGAGTCTTAAAATGGAGGGAGCAGATCGAAGCGGCAATGATGTCATTATGCTTAAAGATGTTTCGAAAAGGTTCAATGAAAAGCAGTTATTTCACCATGTAAATATGCATGTAACCTATCAGGAACGCGTTGCAGTTATTGGAGAAAATGGATCAGGGAAAACAACGTTAATCAAATTAATCCTTCAACAACTTGATCCGGATAAAGGAGAGGCGCGATTAGGCAGTAATATCAAAGTCGGATACTTATCTCAACATATTTTCTTTAACGTGACAGATGAAACGGTTATCGAGACATTTAGAGATGTAGTGAAAGTATCAGAAGGAGAAGCAAGACATATTTTAGCAAGGTTTATGTTTTACGGATATGATGTTTTTAAAAAAGTTGCCCAGCTCAGTGGAGGAGAGAGGATGCGTTTAAGGTTAGCGCAAATGATGTACCAAGATATCAATTTGCTTATTCTCGATGAACCTACCAACCATTTAGATATTGATTCTAGAGAAGTGTTGGAGGAAACACTTGAAGGTTTTCAGGGTACCATATTAGCTGTTTCCCATGATCGGTATTTTCTTAACAAGCTATTTGGCAAGATTTATTGGATTGAAGCACAGAATCTCTATTGCTTTGAGGGAGACTATAATTGGGCTAAAGAGAAAATGGCTGAATTAAGGGATAAGGTAGTTCCGGAACGTATGGAGAAAAAGAAGGAAACTCCGGTGCAAAAAGATCCTTCATTAAATGGTAAGCATGGGAATAATAAAAATCTTGAAAAAGATGTAGCGTCATTGGAGGAAAGGATTATCGATATAGATAAAAAACTGCTGGAATATGAAGACCTGGAGCTTTTACAACAGTTATATCAAGAAAAAAAGGCTTTGGAGCATAAATGGGAAGAACTATGTGATCAGTTGGAGGATCATTAAGTTCTAGAAAGGATCGAATATCAAAAGAAAATATCGGGAAACTAGTACAGAGGTGAAGTTAATGAAAAAAACAGGTGTACTGATATCTCTACTTATATTCATCCTGGTGCCGAGCCAAATTTATGCACAACCAGATGTAGAATGTCCGAATTTAAAAAAACTTGAGAATACAACAATTAAAGATAAGGATGATCTACTGAAAGCATTAAAGGAGATTGTTCCTGATATCTACCAAAAAGGCGAGAATGGAGAACTGTACTCTGAATGGGAGGTCAGAACTGCACTGCCATTCCCAAAAACTGTCGGAAAAGAAATTGATGAAGCGTATTATGGAATGGCTAAGAATTTTTGTGGAAAAGAAATTGCGGATAAATCCTGGTTAGTAAGATTATATTTTCCTAAATGGGAAGGAATAAGTGCCAGTGCTTTAGAAGGTCAAATCTTTTTAGCGAAAAGTAAAGATGATGAATGGTTTGTTTGGTTTAGGTATCATTAAATAAACAGTCTTGGAGAAAGTCAATATTGATAACACGCAAAACGTTTGGAACCCCCGTATCCAAGCGTTTTCCTTTGTTTCATTTATATTGTATTGATCAACTAAAACTACCTGTTACTTTAATAAGAAATTGCATTATAGGAACCTAATCAAACTATTTTCTATCATCTTTTTTACGGAAAGATTGGTATGCTTTTCTCATTCTAATTAGTGATAATGAATGTCCTAAAGAAACAGCGGCTAATACTCCAATAACAACTAAAGACTCCAAAAATGTACCGTTTGCCATAATACTTATAACAATGCCAATCGCTACTGCAAAGGTTATGCTTGGGATTATTAAAACACTTTTGTTAACAGCAAAATCTTTATTTTTAATATATTTAAGCGAGAATAACGTAATTACTCCAAAGATTACAAAGCAAGATGTTACAAAAATAATTGCATCAGTTCTCAATTCAAATTTCCTCCAAACAAGCTTTTTGCTTAATAATTTCTCCATTTCATCTTCAAGTATTCTGCCATATAGTTGATCAAGGTTGCAATTCCTTTATTTAAGGAAGAACTCCGAACCAATAAGCTAATTCTACTCTTTCTAAACGTAAAGTTAATTCAGATTTAGCGCTATCCACTCAAACGCATTTACAAATTCCCCAAGTGTTCCTAAACAGTAATAAATAGACTATTTGTTACTAACAATGTTATTTTATCTTCATATGTAAACAATTCTTTCAATCAAAAAGGCATAAGTCCGAAAATACATTTCGAACTCATGCCAATTAACAATCTCGAAATAATCAGGCTTCTATTTTGGTTAGATCTAAAACATTGAAGCCATTTTAATTCCTCTATTATTTCATTTCCAATCTTATCAAAGGCTTTAAATACAATCGTATATTTATCGCTTCTAAAAAATGTCATAGACACCAGCCGACAACTTTGAAACTACAGTTCCGTTTACCGTCACAGTTGCCCAATCTCTTCATTTACTGATAACTTAAAAAGAATGAGCTAGGGCCTGTTGATCTGAAGCCAGAACCAATTAATGTAAATTCTGGTGCTATTGTATCAAGCTTTCCGCAGAGTAGAATTCCAATTCAGCAATATTTCCATAACCACCATCTGGACTTAAGTATCGTATATAACGATATGATTCCTCACTTGTTATTGCAATTGCATTCCATCCAGAATCCGGTTCCGAAGTTATCGTGTATAAATCAACAAACCCTTCAGTTGGCGAGACATTGGATCCCTGAATTTTTCCTCCAGTTATTCTTTGGGTAAAACCTTTTCGTGGATAGTATCTAACTTGAGTAAGAACTACACCATTCCCTTCACCAACATCTATTCCTGTATATCCACCAGCTGCTTCACTAAAGTCATAAAAGGTATCTATGTCCCCATCCAATGCTTTATCAAATTCTGAGCCTGGTGACCATGGTGGGTTTTTGCCAAAAGGAGTACCTGTCACTAATTTTAACTGGTTGGAAATATCAACAATCAATTCCCCTACAGTACCGGATCCGTCCATTGCCTCTGCAATAACCTTTACCTTTCCATTCAATCCTTCCGTATTTCCTGATAACAATCCATCAGAATTAATGGAAGCAATATCTGTATCTGATCCATCTAAATCAGTAACAGACCATTCCACTGTTTGCATTGCATTTACAGGCAATACCTGTGAGAGTAGCTGCAATGTTCCACGATTCGTATCGATAGATTGTCCTCCATCTTCTCCACTCACAGTAATCTTTGCAACATCATTATATAAATCAATAGACTGAATAACGTCAGCCACTGAAATAACTTCCTTACTGGTAGTTGAATATGAAATATCAGTTAGAGTAATGTCCGTTGAAGATGCTTCCGTTTCTTTTGCTTTCATATTCACATTAAACAAGTCTGACTGATTAAAGAAGTGATTTGGTGTTCCTTTTACAACAAGGCTGACCTGACCTGGTTGTTTAGACGTGTGAGTTATGTTTAACTTTTTAACTAAAGGTTCTACTGAAACAAATTCAACAAGCTCCGAGTCATAATTAAGGTTTATTTCAAAAGAGCTGACGTTATCCCCCGTACCATTAACTGCATAGGTAAGACTAAATGAATCACCTACTTTTACAGAATCAGCCTCTTTTACAGATAAAGCAGGTTCTAACATTTGAACATTCACCGTATCCGTTCCAACAAAGATCTCACCAGTTTTTGAAGTGATACTCACTTTTACGTCAACGTCCCCAGTTTGTCTATCAAGTGCACGAATAAATTCTCTACGATCCATTTTCACTTGATAACCTTTGTTAACGGTTGACACGTCGGCACTAACGGTTTGCCCATTTATGGTAAGTTTAACTGAGCTATTCGAAAATTCAGCCGCATTAGCGGGAACTTGAACATTAATTGTCAGATCCCCTTTTATTTTTCCAGTCAACGTATCAGGATTCACATCGACAGTGGACGGAACAATAAAGTCAGCATTTGGTTGTGGTGCTTCCTCCATACCACTCCCTAGGAAGTAGCTGGTGTGCGGTGGTTGGTTGTAGCCTACATTTTGCCACGCTATTCCTAATCGATAAACTGGGTCATGCATTAAGGTATAGATTCTATGTTCAGTTATATCCGTTGTCGTATATAGACGAAGTTCAGTACTGTCAATATCTCTAACAATGATTTCTTCACGCCAGTCGCCGATGATATCAGCTTGTAGTGTAGGGTTTCCTTTCGTACCGTTGTTGGAAGATGTTCCTTCTATCTTTAAAAGATTGACAAGCTCATTGTTTTCATAATCCCATTTGTCGATTCTAGGTGTTCCGATTCCGATATCGTAATTGGTCCAGTCATGGTCTAGAAGCTCACGAGATAAATCGCCATCCCACCAGATAGCAAAGTTTGCTGTCGGAATGTCATCACTTATTTTTTCTCCTGTGGCCGAATAGAGTCCGCCTTTACGATCGTCCCATGGGCCACCAACAGCCCATGCCTCTGCACCTGGATAGCGGGGATCAACATCTGATGCTACGCCTCTTCCAGTATCTGTTCCTGTATGCACACCCCAGATGATATCGCCTGTTTCACCATCTCGGAACGATAAACCGTATGGTGAAGCTGTACTTTCATGAACTTGAAAAACTTCCATACCTGGTCGATTAGGATCAAAATCACTCACATGCATCGCATCTCCATGTCCCCACGTAGTTGAATGTAGACCTGTCCCATCATCATCAATAGCCATGGCACCATAGATAATTTCATCTTTACCATCGCTATCAACATCAGCAATACTTAAGTTATGGTTGCCTTGACCTGCATATTCTTCATTACCAGGATCGTCACTATCAAATGACCACTGCTTCGTTAGCTTGCCGTCTCTCCAATTATATGCAACAATGACAGTTTTTCCATAAAGACCTCTGGATTCAATTAGGCTAGGACGTTCTCCATCCAGATAGGCAATAGCCGCAAGATAACGATTGACTCGATTACCGTAACAGTCTCCCCAGTCACATATATCGCCGCGATCAGGGAATGTCGTCGAATCAAGCGCCTCTCCTGTTTTTCCATCAAAAATCGTTATATATTCTGGACCAGATATAATGTATCCGCCTTCATAATTAAACGGATGCTCTGCATTTGGATCACCAATAACGTTACCTAATCCGTCTATTGTGCCGTCTGATGTTTTTAATGCAACCTCGGCAGCCCCGTCTCCATCTAGATCATAGACCATCAACTGATTGTTTGCATGGTTATTAATCATGACATTTTCACCCAATTCAATCTGCCACATTAAGGTGCCGTCGAATTCATAAGCGTGGTAGATTTGCCCGGTAGAATTATTTGGTAACCATTTCAACACGAATTCTAGTTCGCCGTCACCATCCAAGTCACCGACACTGGCATCATTTGCATGATAAGTATAAGCTTCACCGTCTGGGCTGGTAACTCCCTCTGGTTTTTGGAGCGGTATAGACTCATACGGTTTACTCCATACATTGACTTCAGTTGATTCGTCTACATCTTCACCATCTAGGACAGCTCTGACACTATAAGTTGAATCGACTGTTCCTTCTTTATCCAAATAATTAGTACTTGATTTAATTAACTCTTTATTGACCTTTTTGCCATCCCTGTAAAGGTTAAAAGCAATATCTTTCGAGTCTGTTCCTAATAGACGCCAACTTACAAAAATACCTTTATCTGTTTTAACAGCAACGACACCACGCTCCAAATATTCCAGTTGATATGGCGTTGTTACCACTTCTTCAGCAGCACTTGCAGATGGAAGGTTAGCTGTGCTAGCAATTGACACTGCCATTATGGCTGCACTAAAAACAACTGCATTCTTTTTCAATTGTTTCTTTAAAGGTTCTAACATTAATTAATCCTCCTAAAATATAGATTAATAATATGATTGCTTTCTTTTTACAACATGTAGCTAGGTGTCTCGTATATGTATGAACACCAACATTCAATGTTTCACCTCCTTTCAGGGGAAAAACTGCTAGAATATTACAATAGGTCATTATTCATAAAACCCTATAATAAGATTTTAATTTTATAGTAATGTGTTGAGATTTGTTAGTCTTTTTGTGAGGGGTCATTCTTGTCTAAACCTGTTAATCATGTGAAGTATAAATAGATAAATGTGAAGTCTGTTGATGTAGAAGCTTATTTTATGCTTACTTGTTCAAAAACAATAGAGGATAAATTCTTCTTGATTTAAAAAATAAAGTCCTTAAAGGCACAGTATAAAATGGTATAACTAGTATTATCAAAATAAGTATTTTCATTTAGTTGTTAGTATCGTTTAGGAAATTACCATAGGTTTATTGTTAGTCTATTACTTTCTTTTTCTAGTTGATATAGCCTCTGTCTTATCAGCTTCTATTTAATTAGAAGCATTATGCAAATAAACTCTCTTTTATTCAAAATGCCTACATTGTTACTTTTCCAATTTCGTTTTCGTTTATCCTACGATTTATCTCACCTCCATAGAACTAAACATATGAGTTATTATAATTTTGATTTCCATTATTTTCAACTCTAAACAAAAGTTTGTACCTTTATATTGAAAAAATAATTAAATAGTCATGATTAGATGAATTCATCCCTGGAAACAAAAAAATAAGAGCATTATATGAATTTTATGATAAGGAACGAGATACGCATTTTTACTAAGAAAAGGCCTTCCTGTTTTATTGTAGGAATCCACTGTTTGTTTAACATCAATCACTCATTATCAGCTTTTGATATTTCTAATATATGACTAGCTTTATAAATTCCTTCTACTTTTGAGAAACCACATTCTATATATAAATTAACAGCAGCCGGATTATCAGTAGATGATAACCTTATTATTCGAAAATTCCCCCTTGCTTCATCAATTATTGTGTTTAGAAGTTTCTTTCCTATACCAGCACCTCTATTCTTGCGCAAAACATAAAGGTGCCTTACTCGTCCTACATCGGGAAGGTTAAGATATGGGTCAATATTTAGACCCCCAATTCCAATAACCTCGTCATCTACTTTTGCAACATATAGTGATTCACCTTTTTTATCAAATTGGTTACTCCCTACGGTATATTCATCCACTAATCTCTTTATAAATTTATATCCTTCCGATAAACTATCGTCTATGAGTAAATCCAACTTATACTGTTCGAGCGATGTAACTCTTTCGATTTTTATCGTACTTTCCTCCTTATCATCATATAGATTTACTATTTTTTCATCCAACTAAATATAAATCTTACCAGTTATCCAACCTTCAATAAAATGTTTTAATGAATCTGCAACCAAGGTTCGACCATCATCCTCGTGATTCCAAACAAAAATATCGTTTTTTTCAATGGTCCCGTTTTTAAGTATGGCATAACAAAATACATCGCCATTACCTGCATCTGAGAAAAAGAATAGATTATCAAATTTCATATAAATATCTCGATATTTTTCAAAATTTCGATAAAATAGATTGTCCTTAATAATTCGGGAAGTTGACCAAACTAAAGGACAATTTCATGTATCGAACACACCATTTGTTTCATTAAATAAGGTGCTAATTCTTCTGGTAACTCAACATTTAATTCTTTTGAATTTGAGAAATCTCAAATTTTGTTGCTGGTTCTTTAAAGTAATGTTCCTTTGAAATGGAATTGAGAAATTCTTTCCACATCTCATTACCTCCTGGATTTTAGATTAATATACTTTATATTCAATTTCTATTTATAAAAACCCTTTTTTCTCTATGTATCTCACATGGATAGGCGATCTACTACTTTCGGACATTTGATTCGTTATTTGTATTAAAATAGCTACTTTTAAGGTGTAAGAGGACATCTAGTTCGTTATTTCTTGAAATTTATAAGAAATCACCTTCTATTTTGCGAAATAACGGAATAGATGTCCACGAACATCCCAATACCATTGTTTTCATTAGATATAACGGAATAAATGTCCTTGCGTTAAAGCTTCGCAAACTATAATGGAATTATATGTTAAAATATTAATAAAATGATATTAGATACTAGCTTCTGTGAAACAATAACACCATAAAAAGAGTATGGGGGAAACTATGAATATTAACCTTTTATCTGAAAAATTTAAATGTTTCGCAATCACAGAATGCAAAGGTTCTAGTCGAATGTATGAATATTTATCTTTCAAACTTGCTGAAGATAAGAATCTATTAGAATTAACAATGCATACAAGGAAAGGACAGCCTGTCCCTAATTTACTTTTTGGTGCTGTTCATTACTTGTTGCTAAAAGGTACGGATCATAAACTTAAAGAATTCTATCCAAGTGTAGTTCAAAATCCAAGAAGTGTAGAAGAGTCATTCGATTATTTTAAGGATTTTTGTAGTCAATTCAAGGATGAAATTATTCTAATATTAAAAAATAAAATAGTACAGACCAATGAAGTTAGGCGTTGCTCATATCTCTACCCGACTTTTTGTTATATTTCTAATATCGTACAGAAGCCTTTAGCTTTGATAGAAATCGGAACAAGTGCAGGTTTACAACTTTTATGGGACAAATATAGTTATTCCTATGGAACCAATGAGATTTATGGAGATAAAAATTCAAGTGTTTATATAACTTCAGAGGTAAAAGGAGAAAATCCTCAGTTCTTACAAGAAAATATTCCGCCAGTTGCATCAAGGGTTGGAATAGATCTTAATATAATAGATATAACGAATGATGAAGATTATCTTTGGCTGCAAGCACTTATTTGGCCTAATCATCACAATCGAAGAGATTTATTTCATAATGCTGCGGAATATGTTAGAAAGAATCAATTGACTTTAATTGAGGGAGATGGAGTTGAATTACTTTCAGACCTGTCGAAGCAAATTTCGAAAGATCATTCTATTTGTGTATTTCATACGCATGTTGCTAACCAAATGCCTTCAAAAGTAAAAAAGAGATTGCTAGAACAAGTAAAATCTATTGGAACAGACAGAGAAATATTCCACATTTATAATAACATCCAAGATAGAGATCTCCACCTTGATTATTACATGGA
This sequence comes from Gracilibacillus sp. D59, assembly GCF_052246695.1. Taxonomy (NCBI): domain Bacteria; kingdom Bacillati; phylum Bacillota; class Bacilli; order Caryophanales; family Bacillaceae; genus Gracilibacillus; species Gracilibacillus sp. D59. The sequence goes on from NZ_JBQQCK010000007.1 coordinate 216,430, forward strand.
CGGAAAAGAATATACTAATAAAATTGCTAAGACGGAAGGTCATGGGCGATGGTTTTCATGGGAGTTATAAAAATGGTTTATGTATTAATTTAACCTATTAAAAAAGCTCCATTTTAAACAATTATCCAATACATAAGTTTCAGTTCAGGGGAAGAGAATCATGAAAATAGTAAAAAAATTTTATTTATCAAAATTCAAAAAACTAATTTTCCTTTTTCCTTTCTTATATTTTATTCATGATATAGAAGAGATTATAACCGTAGAGAAGTTTCTGTCAGGAAACTCTAACATAGAATTTTCATTTGCTTTTATTTTATTTTATTATGAATTATAAGTTCAATTGGTTGCTTAAAAGCCTTTAACAACAAAACATTCATCGGGATGAATCCAACTACATATCTTTCTGTTTTAGTACCTGGAATTTTGTTAGCGAACGGGATTGGTCACATTCTACAATTCACTTTCTTTACAAGCTATGTTCCAGGATTACTTACATCTATCTTGATTATATTTCCTTATTCTTTTTTTACAACTAAATTTCTTATCACAGAAGGGTTATTAACAATAAAAAGGTTCCTCATCTTTCTATTGATTGGTTTCGTTTTACAAGCCCTTCTTGCATTTGTTGCACTTTATAGTGTAAAGCTTTTATTTTGAAGACAAATGGATACCAAAAGGGAAAGGCCATCAACTGGAACAATAAGCTACATGTGCAAATGATGACGATTTAATACTTTATTTTTATAAAAGATTGAAACCAGTTATTTAATCATAGATTTGTTATTAATATTCATTCATTTGGAGGAAATAAATGATTAAAGTAATAATATTTGATTTTGATGGGTTAGTCTTTGACACTGAAACATTTGAACTTGAAGCTTTTCAGAAATTGTATGGAAAGTATAAGTTAGATTTTCCAATTGATGAGTGGTTGAATGCTATAGGTAGTTCTCTAATGTTTGACCCTTATGAACCGTTAGTAATGAAATTCCCTGCAATTAGTAAAGATAATTTCAGAACCGAACGGCGGAAGTTATATCAAGAATTCTTGGAAGGTGAATCTCCTCGAGAAGGAGTTGTTGATTATTTACGAACAGCTAAACAACGTGGTATTAAAATAGCTCTTGCATCAAGTTCAACACGAAGTTGGATTAACTACTATTTAAATAAACTAGGAATTATATCATATTTTGATTTTATTTGTACCTCTGATGATGTTGAAAATGTTAAACCAGAGCCAGACCTGTATAAAAAAGTTTTAAGCAATTTTGAAATAAATCCTAGAGAAGCTGTTGTATTTGAAGACTCTCCAAATGGATCCTTAGCTTCTATCCGTGCAGATATACCTTGTGTCATTGTACCTAATAAGACAACTAAATCTCTTCTGTTTGATGAAAGAGTGGCATTACGATTGAACTCTATGAAAGATAAGAAGTTAGATGAAGTTTTGGAATTTATAACAATCAAAAATAGAAGTGTTTAAAAAGAATACTCATGTCATTCATAATACTAAAAAGAAATAGGTGATTTAAATGATTATATGGCTTAACGGAGCATTTGGTTCTGGAAAAACCCAGACTTCCTATGAATTACATAGAAGAATCCCACATTCATTTGTGTATGACCCAGAAAATGTAGGATATTTCATTAATAAAAATATCCCTAAAGAAACGCGGAAAGCAGATTTTCAAGATTACAGTATGTGGCGAGAGTCCAACTATACTATATTAAAATACATAGATAGTGAATATGACGGAGTTATTATCGTTCCGATGACCATAGTGGATCCTCAGTATTTTGAAGAGCTTGTTGGCAAGCTAAGAGAAGACGGAATCATAGTAAATGATTTTGTGCTATCGGCATCTAAGGAAACATTGAAAAAGAGATTACGAAAAAGGGGTGAAAGTAAAAATTCATGGGCTGAACAGCAAATAGATAGATGTATGCAAGGCTTATCAAATGATATATTTCAACATCGAATAGATACTGATAATATGTTGATTGAAAGCGTTGCAGAATCAATTGCATCTACATCAAACATTGATTTACTCCCTGACAACAGAAATAAGTTTAGACAAAGGTTGGACAGAATTAAAACACAAATAAAACATATTCGTTTTATGAATTAGTTGCAGAGCACACATATGCTAATGTTTCAGTACCACATCATATATTTGGAGGAAAAGGAGAACACTAATGGATTTATTTGATGAATTTATCGAGATTGCACGAACAATGAATAATGAATTAGATATTGTTCCGGTATGTTATGGTTCATTAGGGCTTGAAAAAGCGACGGGATTAGAATTTGATCCTCAAGACATTGATATTTTAATTCCTTTAGTCTTTTTGAACGAGAAATGGGATCTATTGAAGAAAACTATAGAAGGTTTAGGATATGAATTAATAGATTTACATGAACATGAGTTTGAAAGAGATAATGTTAAAATCGGAATTTCTTATTACGAGGATTTAAAGAACTTTGCAGATATAGATTACAAAAATTTAAAAAAGCACGATTGCAGTGGGGCAATGTACTATACACTTTCGATTGGCGAGTATCTGAAAGTGTATAATAGATCTGTACTGGATGGATATCGAAGAACAAAAAATAATAATAAAGATCAAAGCAAGATTCAGATATTAAAGGAGCATTTACAAAGCCACTAAAATCAATGCTAAATTCCGAAAGGGGATAAATAAATGTATACAACTAATCTGAAAGAAGATCAAGGAGCATATGATGCCTATTTATTTGTGCATTTTATTCATGAAGAGGAGAGCAATGAGAATTTAGAACAGGTTTATTTTTCAGTAAGTAAGGATGGCTTAAAGTGGGAAACGTTAAATGAAAAGCAACCGTTATTAAAATCGAAATTAGGTGAATTAGGGGTAAGAGATCCATTTCTGATCCGTTCACCAAAAGAAAATAAATTTTACATAATAGGAACGGATTTATCCATTCATTATCGCAAGGATTGGGAAGAAGTACAAAAATCAGGAAGTCAGCATATTGCAGTGTGGGAGTCTGACGATTTGGTTAATTGGTCAAATCAGCGGTTAGTGAAGGTTGGTCCGGAAACGGCAGGCTGCGTGTGGGCACCTGAAGCTATTTATGATAAAGAAGCGGAGGATTTCCTGGTATTCTGGGCTTCGAGAGAGAACTTTGGTGCTGAGAAACAGAAAATATACTACTCGAAAACCAAAGATTTTAAAGTGTTTACTGAGCCTAACCTATATATCGAAAGAGAAAACCATGTTATTGATACCACTATTATAGAAGACGAAGGCCTATATTATCGATTCTCAAAGGATGAGACAGTTAAAAGCATAACCGTAGAAGTTTCAGATAAATTATTAGGAGAGTTCACACCTCTAGAGACTAATTTAAGTGAGATCAAAGGTGTTGAGGGGCCGGCCTGTTTTAAATTAAAGGGTGAAGACAGGTGGTGCTTATTACTGGATCATTATTTGGTAGAAAAGAAATATATTCCTTACTATACATCGGATTTAAAAACTGCTCAATTTACCAAAAGTGATCAGGATATGGACATTCCTGTAAACTCCAAGCATGGTGGTGTATTACCAATAACGATGGATGAGTACCATGCATTGATTCAAGCATATGGAAAAACAAGTGTTTAGATGTTATGAAAGCTAGGGGCGTAATTAATGCTAATGTTGTTAGGAATTATCTTTTGGGGAGAAGATATAACGATTGCTATTAAATACGGTGACAAAAAGGAAGAAATCAAATTAGGATAATTTTGTTAGACTCAGAGGAGGCAATTATTCAACAAGAATAGTAACTTCTTGTCCTACTAGAAGTTTAATGTAATAAAGGAGTGGAATTTTGATAAAGGAAAATGTTATTGAGTTCCTATTTAACAATAAGAAATATAAAGTCGAGAAGCTTGTTCTTCAGATTTTTTTTGGGTTTATAGTCTTATATATATCTATTATCTTTCAAGTTTCCCTAGTAGTTGTATCTTTGTTTGTGCTATCGATTGTATTGGTTACGTCAATAATAAAAATATTGTGGTATAACAAGAAGAAGGATATCAAAACACATGTAACAGAAAAAATAGGAGTGATAATCTGTCTTGTTGCTACAACATGGGTGTTATTTTTAAACTTTAATGAAAACAAATTGGAAAATGCCGTTAATGAAGTAGTAGAGGAGCAAGTTGGAAGGGAAGCTTTTTCAATAGAATTTATTGATAAAATGGAGTACAAAGAAAACTACATTGCAGTTGGTTATACCATTGATAACGATACCACTAAGTATATAGGATGGTATTATTGGAGAGATGGAGAATTGGTCCATGACATAACAAGAAAAATTGGAGACGAAAACGAGTAATATATTCAAGTAACGAGCAACAGGAAGTTTCTTTTTTTTTTCAGTAAAGGTAGGACTGTGTAGAAAACTTGATTTTACACACTAAAGAAATGAGGGATAATATGAATTTAACCATCAAAAATATGGATGAGAACTCAGCTAGAAAGTCACTTAGTTGGAGATATGAAAAACCATATGATTTTTATAATACTGATGTTAGTGAAGAAGAGATGAATGAACGACTCGATGGTTCTTATAAAGCTATAATTGCTGATAATGGTGAGTTGTTTGGTTTATTATGTATAGGTGAAACTGCTCAAATACCAGTTGGGCATACATATGGTGTGTATACTGATAAGAATATAGATTTAGGTCTTGGTATGAACCCTGATTATGTGGGAAAAGGTTATGGGTATGAATTTTGTATATTTATAATTAACTACATAAGAGAAAACCATGTGGAAATCCCTTTAAGATTATCAGTCGCAACATTTAATAAAAGAGCTATTCATTTATATGAAAAACTAGGGTTTGTAAAGAAAGACAAGTTCATTACTGATTATGCAGAGTTCATGACAATGATTAAAGAAAATTAATTAAGCTTGTTCAACAACAAATGCGAATAGGGAATTAACAATTTTTTATTGTTCTAACGTGATAGTTTACTACAATAAGTTTAAGGAATACTGTAGAAAAGTGGCCATACACCTCTTTAAAGAAATTCCATATGAAATCATAATAAGGGATAAAAATAATAAGAAAGTAAATTAAGAAAATTCAACAATAACCTATTTTTATTAAAATTTAAGGTGTGTTAATTTCTATTTTTCCCCTGATAGGCCGTTTACCTCAGCTTGATAAAATAAAGGAGGAGAAATATTGAAGCAAACTCTACTGATAATTGATGCTCAACAAGACTTAATGGAAGGTAGTCCTGAAGAACAGGGTGTTGTTGATAAAGAAAAAATCATCAATAACATTAACACAGTCATTCAAAAAGCAATAGCTGAGAATGTTCCTATTGTTTTTGTGAGAGATTTAGAAGTTTCCAATGGGGAAGGGACAGGATTCCAGATACATAAGGATATAAGGGTACCATCCACTGCGGTAGTATTTGATAAGGAAGCTACCAATTCGTTTTATGGCACCCCTTTAAGAGAACACTTAAATAATTTCAACATAGAACATCTTGTCATAATGGGATGTAAGACGGAGCATTGTATTGATACAGCTGTTAGAACGGCAACAATCAGTAATTTTGATGTAACCCTAGTTGGAGATGGTCATTCTACATCTGATTCTGAAAATTTAACTGCTCAACAAATCATTCTTCACCACAATGAAACTCTTCACGGTCATTATAATGTAGACAATTTTTCCATAGTTAGAAATAGTAATGAAGATTTGTTTAGTCCCATTCATAATAGCTACCGATAACAGCTATACGTAAAGATTTAAAGCATCTGCTTACTAACAGATGCTTTTATCATTCTTCCATTTCATAATTTCCACGATCTTCTCCAAAGTATTTGTTGTATCGTTTCTTAAATTTGTAGAATAGATAAGCACCCAAAACCTTCACAATGGCATACCCTGGAATACCAAGAATTACCCCAAGTACACCGAATAGATTCCCAGCAATAAGTAAAACGAGAATAATCGTTAATGGATGAATCTGCATGGTTCTTCCCATAATATTTGGAGAAACGAAATTACCTTCTAAAAATTGTACTGCAATCCATACAATTACTAACTTTAATAACATAAATGGTGAATCGACAATAGCAATGATTGCAGCTGGAATAATGGCGATGGTCGGACCTAAATAAGGAACAACGCTCGTAATTGCTGCAACAATAGCTAACGTAAATGCATAATCGAGCCCAATAATCAAATAACCAATAAATAGTAGGATTCCAATAACGGTTGCGACGATGATTTGCCCCTGGATGTAGGAACCAACTTGGGTATCCATGTTAGCTAAGATTTGATTGATATCGTCACGAAACTTTGGCGGAAATAATTTAATGGTAAATCTCTGGAATTTTTTTCCATCCTTTAATAGAAAAAATAGAATAATTGGAAAAGTAATGATTGATACAACGGTACTCGTAATGGTACTTGCAATATTTTGAATTCCTTGGAAGCCAGTAGATATATAACTTCCAATTAATTGTGGAATTTCTCCCAGCCTATCCATTAGCCATTGATAACCATCATCATAATATGGTGCTAAGAAGGAATTTTGAATCCATGTTGTCATCTCGTTCCCCAGTTGACTTAAGTAGTTAGGGAAGTTCTGTACTAATTCTTTAACCTGTGCTTCAATAGCCGGTGCTGTTAACAGAATAATGCCTGTTAATGCTCCACTAATACCAAGAATTAGTAAGAGGATGCCCCATATTCTCCGTATACGTAATCTTTCTAAAATATCTACGATAGGATTCAATAAATAGTAAGCAATAAAGGCCAATATCATTGGAGGAGCTAATGTTGAAAAGATAACCTTAAATGGATGAAAAATGAAAGAGATCTTCGTATAGATAAATATTGTAATCCCAATTAAGATGAAGAAAGCTAATATATAAAATAAATTTTTACCGCCGATAAACTTTAAGAATCGGTTTGATGATTCCATTATTCTGCATCTCCTTTTATCTCTATTTTACATTTTTTGTATTACAAGTCTTAACTGTATAATAGTATTAAATAGTTAGTTATAGCAATAATTATATACCAAATATTATCATCTTATTGTCATAATGCCAAAATCTAAAACTTACCATACATGAACCAAACAGTAATAATATGGTATTATTTAGAAAAGGTCAGTTTAAAGAATGATTGGGGTGGATATGTTTGGCTACAGTTATATATATGGTACGGCATGCAGAATCTCCGTTTAAGCTGGGAGAAGAGAGAGTTCGGGGGTTATCTCAAGAAGGCGAAATAGCTGCTAAGAGAGTAACAGAAATATTAAAGGATAAGGATATTGCTGTAATTGTTTCAAGTCCATATAGAAGGGCCATTCAAACTGTTCAGGGACTTGCACTTTATAAAGGATTAACCATTGAAGAGTATGAAGAACTAAAAGAAAGACCAATTAAGGGACTGGAATATAGACTTTCAACACAAGAACTATTAAAAGCAATAGAGCACTCTTTTGAAGGTAAGGAATACTGCTTAGAAGGTGGGGAATCTACCATTCAGGCTCAGAAGCGTGCTATTCCAATTATTAAGCAATTGTTAAGCGAATACAATGGAAAGAAAATAGTGATAGGAACACATGGAAACATCATGACGATTATGATGAACTACTTTGATGATCGTTATAGGTATGATTTTTGGAAAAGTACAACCAAACCTGATATTTATCAATTAACTTTTGATGATAATAATAGTTTGATAGAAGTTAAGAGATTATGGAATGAATAATATTAGCAAATGCTCAATCTATGGAGGTAATTTATGAAACTTCGTCAAATGTCGGTTGCTTTTCTTTTTAATGACAGTAATCAGATTTTATTTCTTCAAAAAAATTCAAATAGTAAATTTCTTCCTGGTCTGATGGTTCCGATAGGTGGACATCTAAATGGTGACGAAATCGATAGTCTATTTAGAGCGTGTGTTAGAGAGATTGAAGAAGAAACGGGATTAAGAACAAATAATATAAAAAATATAACACTTCAGTACATTATACTTAGAATGAAGAATAATAATGAAATTCGCATCCAATACGTTTATTTTGGAAAAGTGTTACATCTATCTGAAATAAAGGAAAGTGATGAAGGTTCATTATCGTGGATAGATTATGAAGAGATCATTAATCAAAATGTTTCAGCTACAACAAAAGAAATTATTAAACACTATAGGCAAAAAAAGAGCGCATCGGATGAGGTATATGTTGGTTCGATGAAATCTTTAAAAGGAGAACCTGGGATTACCTGGTCTGTTTTAGAGGATTGGGAATTGTGTAATCTAATCATTGAGTAAGCGGTAACATAAAAGGAGTGATCTAGTCTATGAGAAAGCAGGTATTGGAGATGTGTTATGAAATGCCATGAGTTGGTTTTTACAAATAGAATGAAGAGAATAATCAAACTTTCCTCACAACTTAGTGAGCAAAGTGTTATATTTCCAAGTGATATATTTTTTGCTATTTGTCGAGAGGCAACTGGGGTTTGTGGAGAACTTCACTTATATTTGTATAAAAAGCTAGGGGCGGATTATATTAATCTAATCAAAAGTCGATTACATCTAAATCAAGATATGCCCCATACTTGTTATAAAGAATGGCATTTAGCTAAAGCAACATGTGATATTTTTTATGCTGCTAGCAAAAAGAGAGAAAAATACAATCAGATAATGATCAATGAAGGGCATGTGCTTCAAAGTATATTTGAAATAGATAAAGAATTAAAACTGGCTTTTACCATGAAATGGTGGAAGAAATTATAAATATAACATGTACACCTAGAGATTTAATTGTTCATTTAACTGCTTATCATTCCAACGTATCTGTTAGCTATCAAAACGAAATTCGAAGAGTGAAACATTCAGACCTTTATCAACTCAAGGAATTTATACTATCAGAGTTTGGAGAAAGGTGGTTGGAACATATAGATAATATACAAAACGATACTTTGCCTATATTTATTGCTGTCAAAAATGAAAAAATAATAGGATTTGCTTGCTATGATACAGTTAGAAACAAAAAAGGCTTATTTGGTCCAATGGGAACTTCCAAAGAAGAACGATTAAACTCTATAGGAAAGGAATTGCTACATAGGTGTTTTACTGAAATGGCGACCATCGGTTATGAATATATTGTAATAGATCAAGCAGGACCAATAGAATTTTATGAAAGAGTTTGTAATGCTCAACTGATACCCGAAATTTAGCATTTACTGATGGTGATCAAAATCTAGGTTGATATAAACCTATTCTTATAAAAAAATAAAAAGGAGTGCTTATGAATGTGTGGGATTTGTAAGTAAATTTCAAGAAAGAGATTATCATTTACCGAAGCATCGCGACAAGTTATTAGAACAAGCATTAAAGGATCTAACGAACGACTCCAATGTTTTAGCCGTATATCAAAGTGGTTCATTAGCAAAAGGAAATGATGACAATTATTCTGATATCGATTTGCATATTATTGTAACTCCAGAGACAAAGGCTGAATTTATTCGTGGAAAATTTGAACGCCCGAAAAAATGGGGGAATGTCTTATTTTTTGAAGGTGTTAAAAACAGTCCTGTAGTAGTGACACACTTTGAATGTTTTGTAAAAATAGATACATTCTATAAAGAACCAAGTGAATTGCAACCTTCTGTTTGGCTAAACGGACTTAAGGCGCTCTATGATCCTCAAGGTATGGTTACAAAAGTGCTGGAACAATCAGCTGCAATCAAATATAGCCCTACTATGGACGAAGTTGAATTTTGGCGGGGGAAGGTATTTGCTTTTTATCATGAAACTTATCGTGCTGTAATGCGACGTGAAAACTACTATGCTCTGGCAAATTTAGATAAGATTCGGTGGCTTATCGTTTCTGGTTGGTATATGGAAATGGGGCAACGAGTCGATGGTCCTTACGGTATATGGTCGAAATTAGAAGGAAAAAGAAGTCATTTAAAAGAATGGCAATTATCATTGTTAGAAAGCTGGGATTGTAGCCGTGATTCTAATGATGTTATGAAAACGATGGCTAGTATAACACCAGAATTCTTTCGGTTAAACAAACAACTTTGTAAAAAGACTGGTTTAGACGAAAGGGAGGACTGGTGTAAGAGAATAATATCAATGGTATTATGATTATGGTGCGATACTTTTCTAAGTATCGCATTTTTTTTGTTAATGAGTAGAATTACTAAACATGAATAAAAAATGGAGGTGATATTCTCCTATATATTGATCACCTCTGGGAAAAATTTCGAACTATTAGCCCTTATTTATCTAGTAAAATTTAAATGAAAATTAACGTAGCACAAAATTGAAATAATGGTTGCGCTAACACTATGTATCTATTCATGAACAACTTCCCTTCGATTCATTCTTTTTTGAAATGGAGTATCGGCGGAAAAAATAGGTTTAAATATCTAGTAAAAATATCCTTAATTCAAAATATTGTAAAGCAATCAGATTAATAAATTCCATAAATTGTAATATAAAAAGGAGCGAAAATGAAAACATTTTGTATTATTTTGTCAAATATACTACTTTTTTAACGAAATCTATCGAAATATTACCATCTAATTCATGCATTAGGTACATTGCTCTGTTTTTGTAATATTATGGTATTAATGGTTGACTTTGAATGTTAAAATCTTCTAATCTAATACACAGAAAGTACCTAGCTTTCACCTATCTAAATCTTTTAAAAGGGAGATGAAGAAAAATGGCAGGACAAATTCGCATGACCCCAGAGGAACTAAAATCAAGAGCAGAAGTATATGGTCAAGGTTCAGATCAAATTAACGAAGTGTTGAGTAAATTGAGAAATTTACAAGAACAATTACGAGGAGAATGGGAAGGTCGTTCATTTGAACGATTCGACGAACAATTTCTTGAGCTAGCACCTAAAGTTGAAAACTTCTCACAACTTTTATTAGAGATACAAACACAATTGAAAAGCACAGCTCAGGCAGTACAAGAACAAGACGAAGCACTTTCTCAAAATTTTGGTCTACGATAAGGATTGTGTTAGTCCAGGGAACAAGACGAGCCAACTTTTGCTTTAAGAATGATGTCATGAGCTACACGATAATTGCTATTGTGTAGCTCATGTTCATGCTGCCCATTTCAAGCTTATCCCCTATGCAATAATTCCATTTATTTATATATTTACGGTGCCAACATTTAAACCTCCTTTAATTAAAGCTGGGCACCTCAATCATTGAAGTTTAATCGAAACAATAGGTAGGAGATGTAAACATGAAGAAAAATACTATACAGCTTCCCATTTTTTTGTTGCTTATTTTAACATTAATTTTAGGTCTGTCTTATGTATCATTGGATCGTAATACTTCTCAGAATGTAGATCCTAAAGAAGATAGGATGTCTATTGCTCTAGTCAATGAAGATGATGGAGCAACTTTTGATGATGTGGAATTGGATTTCGGTGATGCCTTTGTGCAAAGCATAGACCAGAATGGAAACCATGATTGGTTTGTAGTTAGTAGAGGAGTCGCAGAAAGTGGGTTAGAGCGAAAAACATATGACATGATGATTGTAATTCCGAAAGACTTTACCCAAAAAGCACTATCCATTGACTCAGAATCTCCGGAGCAGGTGTTGTTGAATTATAAAATCAATGCTTCGGATAGTGAAGCAGTTCGGGCACAAGCAGAAGAAACAGCTAGTAAAATTTTAAATGATTTTAACCGTCGAATTATAGATGTTTATTTTGCCAGTGTAATCGGTAATTTACAGGATGCACAGGATAATGTTGCAAATATTGTAGAAGAATACGAAGCACTTACATATACCTACAATAATTCAGTTAATAACCCACTAGCAAGCTATACCAATCAGTTCTCTAGGATAAAAGATAATACGGAATTGTCGAAGGATTCTTTTACTAGCTTTGAAAATAAATTGAATTCGTATGAAGAAAACTTAGTTGAACAATTGGAAAGCTATAAAGACTATCAATCTAACATTCAGGACGTAGAAGAAACGCAACAATCCAACAGTGTTATACATAATGATTTTACTGAGCAATTAAACAATTTTCAGAAGAGGTTGGTTGAAGGAGATGTCAACAATCAGCTTCAAAATCTTCAAGATGCAAATGAATACATTAATACTCAATTGCAATTAAATGATAAAAATGAAGAGAATCCAGTAGAGAATCTTGCTTTTCACACTAAAGGATTGCAAAATCGCCTTAACATAGCATTGCAGGAAATTGAGCAAGAACAAGAAAGCTTTGATATAGAGACGATAAATAGCAACATTCAAAAACGTTTAGCAGCAATTATCGGTGAAGCATTTGATGGTGAAGACCAATTAACAACTTTGTTAGCTTCACAACAAGATAGATTGTTAGAAAAGATTGAAGACCAGATCTCTCAATTGCCTTCGCTAGATGAAGGGGCATTGGACGAAACAGATCTTGCTCCTACAATGATTAGAGAAATACAAAATGTTATGAAGGTGACAAAGAAATACAAGGATGAGTTTAACGATGTCGTTATAAATGATGGAGCGTTGATTTTACCCGAACATATTCAAGCATTGAAAGAGGAATTAAATGAAGATGTAACCTTAACAGATACAGTAATATTACCAGAATCGAAAAAGCCACTAAGGAAATTTAAGATAACCGATATACCTGAAGGCTTTGCCATTAAACAATTGACTGTTCAAATTCCGAAAGAGGAAGAACTCACATTTTATGATTATCAGGAAAATAAAGAGATTGAATTACCTACCTACCAAAATGGTGAATTCACGATTTCTTTAACACTTCAATTAAAAGATGATTATCTTGATAAACCGATAGATGTGTTCGGAATTAAGCAATGGAAATGGGAGTTATACCAAATAGACGAAGAAGATGCCGAATTATTGAACCCAGATGATCCACCTCAAGCAAGCGACGATCCTACACCAATGGTTGCTAGTTATACAGCCGTAAAAGCGGAAAATGGTACGGAACAAGCAAATACAACTGAAGATGATACAACCAATCAAGATGAATCGAACCCAGATTCCACCACTGATGGAGGAAGTGGGACTGACTCTAGTGATACCGGTAGTGATGATACGACCAGTACTCAAGATGAAACGACGACAGACCCAACCAATGATGGAGCAAGTGGTTCTGATTCTAGTGGTAACACTAGTGATGATACGACTAATAATCAAGATGGTACGAACGATTCAACAACAAATGACGAAAATCAAGATACTACAGATGAGAATACCGGTGGCAGCTCTGATGGAGCCGATAATGGTGAAGAGATCCCAGATGAAAGTGAAGATTCAACAGGTGGTACAGATGACCCAACAGAAAATCCTGATGATAATGAAGATGATCCAAACCCAATCGAAATAGTGGAAATAGATCACCATTATATTCGTCATACGGTCAAAGAACCGGTAATTGCTGACTCTACAGAAGGCTTAATCCATGCTGTTGAAAATACGATTGCACCGTATCAAAAATTATTGTCAACCTATGAAGCATACTTCGGTTTGAATTTGACATGTAATGACGTTGATTCTAAGGATTGTGCTACCTTAAATGACGAAGAAGATAGCTTAACAGAAATGGCGTCTGATGAATCTTTATATGCACTATTTAATAAAGATGTTGCAGAATTACTAACCAAGCATATTGCAAATCAAGTAATAGACGATGTAACCGAAGAAATAAAAGAGCCTTTAGCTAATTATGAAAAACAAATAGAAAATTACCGTAGTTATATTCAAGAAACGATCAATCAAGCAGATGAGTTAGCGGCTACGGTAGTCAATACACGGGAAGCTGCACGTACTTTAAATGATAATTTACAGCGGATGCTAGAGGATATTACCAAATGGCGTGAGCAAAGTTTAAGTTTGGTCGAAAATCAGTCAGAAATTCAAAATGTTAATGAGCTAGAGCAGACGATGGTTATGTCACTTAGTGAAGGATTCCAACCGCTACTTAGTCAAAGTCAATCTCTTGCAGATCAAGCTTCAAGTAACTTGGAGCAAGCAGAAACAGTTTATCAAACATTTGACAACATTGATGAACAAGCAAATAACATTCAGCAAAGTGGAACAAATTTGATTAGTGAGGCGGAAGACCTTGCCGCAAATATGACCGATAAATTAATGAGTGACAAGAAATTCGTCGATAATTTCACTGACGTTATGGCAAACAGTCAAATCGGTGGTAGACAGAATGAGGAGTTATATGACTTCTTGTCCAATCCTGTAGAGACAAGAAATGCAGGAGTCATCATTGAAACAAATACTTTCACACCATATTTTATTGTATTGATTAGTTTTCTAGTCGCATTGTTTACAGGCTATGGCATATCGATTTTTAATCAGAAACGAATTACAGAAAATCAATTCGAAGAAGAAAAATCTATTGTCGGACAAAACGGTTGGATAACTTGTATCACCGGTTCTATTGGAATTCTGGAAGGATTAGTTTTAGGTTTAGTGTCCGCATATTTATTAAACATTGCTGGTGGGAAATTAATTCTTTGGACCGGTTTAATGATTTTAATTATGTTTGTTATGGTACTCTCAGCAACCTATTTACTAAGACAGCTGAAAATGATCGGTATGTTTATTTTACTTGGTGTGTTAAGCATGTACCTATTCTTAACAAATGCTCTTACAACTAGCTTATCCGGAGTTGGAGACTGGCGTGACTACTCTCCATTACAATATATTGAACGGTTACTGAATAGATTGATGCAAGGATCGTCTGATTATGGGTTTATTGTACTTAGTCTGATTTTGATTGCCTTACTTGCTGTACTAGCAAATCTGTTAGTTGTTATCCAACGTTCCAGTAAGAAAACAGAGGATGATGAGAATGTTGCATAAACCAATGCGTAAAATCATGTTTATAAGTTGTTTGTTTTTTCTGCTGGCGCCTTTGACTGCGTCAGCAGAGGATAAAGATGAAAGTAAAGGGAAAATGGATTGGAAAATTGATCGGATTATAGAAAAGAATTCCGATAGTAAACAAAGCAATCAGGAGACAGAGTTAGAGAAAAGGTTTCCGGATTTATTTAAAGAAGAGACCACGGAAGTCATTTCATCTGTTAAAAAGAAAAAGCAGGATTCAATTGATCAATTAGAACAAGATTTATTTGCTACTAATTTTGAGAAGAATACAACGATTGAAGATACGAAGCAAGCTTTATTTACACAGGATTATGTTGCGCCTAAACCAGTAAGTTCATCAGAGCAGGAACAGGAAAGTGGAAGTTCTTCATTGTTAATGACTGGATTTGCAGGTCTTGCTTGTCTAGTTTGCGGAGGTATGTATCTGATGTTTCAGAGGTTTTCTGACTAGGAGTGTTGATGTATGAAGAATAGTCATATTGATGTAACAATTGATTTTAGTGAGTCTGGTATGGGGAGTAGCTATGATTTACGCATTCCCGTTCAAATATCAGTGAAACAATTGTTATTAGATCTAATGGACACGTTAAAAATTGACCAGTTAAACGAATCAAAGTCTGTCTTTAAAGTCAAAACGAAAGGACTCGTTCTAGCTGACGATGATATGTTAATCGACTATCCCGTGACAAGCGGGGACATTATAACTGTACTGAGTGAAGGTGCTACTAGATAGAAGAAGGAGCAAGTTAAAAATGAGAGAAAAAACGATTGAGCTTAATAACCTGTCACTGCCATTTTCTATTTACGATAATAGATGGGAATTGCGCTTAGCTAAATCACAAACACGTGTGAAAGATCCCCAGCAAATTCGTATGTTAACAGGGGCACCAGAGGACTCGTTTGTACCACTAGAAGTGAAAGAGGAAGGAGATGCTTTCACTTTTTCTTTTTTTATAGATTCAGGGAAGAAACAGTGGAAGGATTTACAGCGGCTCCATCGGAATGAAAAGTTACGGTTGTTATGTAATCTTTCCAGCCTGAACAAATTTCTAATGTCTCGTCTCACTTTTTTTATTCACCCGGATAATGTGTTGTTTGATGATAACTTACAACCGCATATTATTTATCGGGGGGTGCGAAATGTGATCCCTCCTTATGGAATAGAGGAGCAGGACTTTTTGAAACAATTAAAGTGTTTCAGCATTGCACTGCTCTCCAATAAATTCACGTTTGATCAGCTATATAACGGGGCATTAGAAAACGCAAAAGATACGGAATTTGAAAGACAGGTTCATCAGAAAGAGAATCTTGAGCAATTTATTGATTATTTACATACAACCTATAACGAGGAACAACAAAAAACAGAAAAAACAATGAAGCTGGTTCCGGCTAGGCGTTATTTGTTATTTAAACGACTTGCGATTTCTTTTATTATCGTTACTGTTTTATTAGCAGTACCGTTAATTTACATAGGTTTAATAAGCCTTCCATATCAACAAAGCTTACAAGAAGCCCATGAACAATATCTGTCATCTAATTATGGAGAAGTTATAACGACATTGAATGGTAAAGATGCAGAAGATCTTCCACAGGGGACAAAATATATTCTTGCCTATTCTTACGTGTCAACGGAACAGTTATCGGAAAGTGATAAGAGTGTGATTATGAACAATATCAGTTTGAATAGTAACAAAGATTATTTACTTTATTGGATCTACAATGGTCGTGGAAACTTTAAATTAGCGATGGACAAAGCAAAGTATCTTGATGATCCGCAATTGATTATGTATGGACTGATCCAACAGATTGAGCAAGCAAAAAATAATCCAGAATTAAGTGGAGCTGAGCGGGATGAAACAGTCCGTGATTTGCAAGAGGAGCTCCGTCAATATCGTGAGGAATACAATTTAAATGAAGATGAAGAAAATCAATTTGGAAGTGAAGCAGAATCAGAAGAAACAACGGAAACACAACAAGAAGAAGAACCAATCAATGAAGAAAATACTCCTATAGAAAATAAGGTAGAAGGATAATCATATTACGGACAACAGCCTCGTTAAAAGTGAACGAGTGTCCGTAAGAATTATTCTAACGGACAAACTTGAACCAAAAGAGGCAAAAGTGTCCATAAGAATCAGTCTTATGGACAAAACTGGAGCCAAAAAGGAGAAACTGTCCATAAGAATTCATCTTACGGACAAATCGGAAACTGAAAGAGACAAAGTGTCCGTAATAATCAATATTACCGGCCAATATTTACTTTAAATAAAAATGCACGGTTTAGCAATATTCTTGTGGTTTAGTGAAGAGAGGAAGAAACAGATGGTACAGAAAACACTTGTGGTAAATTACGGTGAGCAACTTCATAAAACTGAATTACCTAAAGGGTCACCTAAAGATATAACAGTGGGGAATGATTGGTCGGATAATATGACCTTTTTGTCGCTAGACCAATCGATCTCCGTGAAGTGGGATGGTGAATTTTGCTATGTTGATGATCAACCATTAGAGCAAAAAAGAAAACAATCCCTTCAAAATGGTGACAATATTCATTTTTATTTAACGGATGCAGATGAACGACATTTGTTTGATACTGCAGCAAGACAGTATATTACCATAAGCAAAAATGAATATGATGCCATGGTGATGGAAGATATTGATGCTGATCTTCTTCTTTTTCGTGAACAAGAAGGTTTTCGCTTAGAGGTTCATGGAGGAGTGGTATTCCATAACTTTACTCTTACCAAAGGAAACAGCTACGTGGAGCCAGGTGACCAACTTTTCTTTGATGGGATAACAGTGATTGTCCGAAACGAAGAGATCGAAGTGGAACCATCGGGAAAACGTCTTACATCTAAGTTAGTCCCACTCTCTGATATGGAGGAGCAGTTTAGTCCTGATTATCCTGAATATCATCGATCTCCTCGTATTATTTATCGAGAACCAGAAGAGAAGAAAACGATCGCAAAGCCTTCTGGAAAACCGGCTAAACCGAGTGAACAATTAGCGCGAACGATTGTCCCGCCACTTGTGATGATTGTGGCACTGGTCATTGTTTCGCTTATCCAGCCAAGAGGGGTCTTTATAGTTGTAATGCTAGCGATGACAGTTACCACCGTTATTTTTGCTATTACTTCTTACATCAAAAGTGTCAAAAAATATAAAGTAGATATGAAACATCGAGACAAAACCTTTAATGAATATCTCGAACGAAAAACAAAGGAACTATTTCATGCAACAGAAGAGCAGCGTCATGCCTTAACTTATCATTATCCGGATGTAGAGGAGATTCGTAAATTAGTATTGGATGTGAATGCTCGAATTTATGAAAAAACGATGTACCATCATGATTTTCTCCATTTTCGTGCAGGTACAGGGGATGTCGATACAAGCTTTGAAATTGAATTCCGTGAAGAAGAGTTTACCCAAGATGAAGATGAGTTAGTGGATGCTGCAAGAGATTTGCGCTCACAATTTCAAGGTCTATCTCATGTTCCGGTTGTAACATCATTGACAAAAGGGCCTGTCGGCTATATTGGTCAGCGTGAACTTGTGCTTGAGCAATTGCAGTTATTAGTCATACAGCTTTCCATGTTTCATAGTTATCATGATGTACAGTTTATTAATATTTTTCCTGAAGATGAAAAGCTGCAGTGGGACTGGATGCGTTGGTTACCACATGCAAGCTTACAAAATCTTAATGTTCGTGGCTTCATCTATCATGAACGGTCTAGAGATCAAGTTTTACATTCTATGTATCAAGTATTAAAAGAACGGAAGCAGGTAATAGAGGAGAAAGTAAACTCCCAGGAAAAAACAATCTTCACACCACATTATGTGATATTTATTACTGATGAGAAATTAATTTTGGATCATATCATTATGGAGTTCTTCAATGAAGATCCAAGTGAACTTGGTGTATCACTCGTATTTGTGCAAGATGTCATGCAATCTTTACCTGAACATGTGAAAACCGTTATTGATATTCGTGACATGAAGACTGGCAACATATTGTTAGAAGAAGGTGAATTAGTTAATAATCACTTTACTCCTGATCATTTTCCGGACGGATTTAATAAAGAAGAGGTTTCTCGCGGTCTGGCACCTTTAAATCACTTGCAAAGCTTAAAAAATTCGATACCGGAAAGTGTTACCTTTCTAGAGATGTATGGTGTAGAAAAAGTCGAAGAATTAAATATCAGTGGGCGCTGGGTAATGAACGAAACTTATAAAACAATGGCAGTGCCTCTTGGATTAAGAGGTATTAACGATATTGTCCAGCTTAATTTACATGAGAAAGCACATGGGCCGCATGGTTTAGTTGCAGGTACTACCGGTTCTGGTAAGTCAGAAATTATTCAATCATATATCCTCTCGCTTGCAGTTAATTTCCACCCTTATGAAGTTGCCTTCTTACTAATTGACTATAAAGGTGGAGGTATGGCGAATTTATTTAAGAAAATGCCGCATTTACTTGGAACCATTACGAATTTAGATCGTACGCAATCTATGAGGGCATTAGCTTCTATTAAAGCAGAATTACAAAAACGTCAGCGTCTATTCGGCGAACATGATGTGAACCATATTAATCAATATCAGAAATTGTATAAACAAGGAAAAGCTAGCGAACCGATGCCACATTTGTTTCTGATTTCCGATGAGTTTGCTGAGCTGAAATCGGAACAGCCTGATTTTATGAAAGAGCTAGTCTCCACTGCCAGAATTGGCCGTTCACTAGGGATCCATTTGATTTTGGCGACTCAAAAGCCTAGTGGTGTAGTCGACGATCAAATCTGGTCTAACTCCAAATTCAAACTTGCATTAAAAGTACAGAATGCTAGTGATTCAAATGAAGTATTAAAAACACCTGATGCAGCGGAAATTACCTTGCCAGGCCGTGCCTATTTGCAAGTTGGTAATAATGAAATCTATGAATTGTTCCAGAGTGCTTGGAGTGGGGCAGACTATGTAGCTGATAAAGATGAACATGAGTATGTAGATACAACCATTTATGCGATTAATGACTTAGGTCAATATGACATTTTAACCGAAGATTTGAGTGGGTTGGATAAGAAGGAAGAAGTCGAAAGTGTTCCGACAGAATTGGATGCCGTTATTGACTATATTTATGATTACACAGAATCGCAACAAATCGAACCTTTGCCAAGGCCATGGTTACCACCATTATCTGAACGTATATATGCAAAAGACTTACATACAGTTGACTTTAAGGAAGAATGGCAAAAACCTAAGAAACCGTTGGAAGCAACTATTGGAATGGTAGATCAGCCGGAACTACAAGAGCAAAAGCCACTATCAATCAATATTAGCAAAGATGGTCATATTGCGGTGTTTTCAAGTCCTGGTTACGGGAAATCTACCTTCTTGCAAAGTATACTGATGGATTTAACAAAACAGCATAATCCAGAGCATTTGCATGTGTACTTATTAGATTTTGGTACGAATGGTTTATTACCTCTCAAAAATCTGCCACATGTAGCAGACACGATATTATTGGATGAAACCGAAAAAGTAGAAAAATGGATTCGCCTGCTTACTGGTACCATCTCTGAACGCAAGAAGAAATTAAGTAGATATGGTGTTGCGGATATGGAAATGTATGAGAAGGCAAGCGGGGAGACCATTCCTAATTTATTCATTATGATTGATAACTTTGATTCAGTAAAAGATGCTGATTTTGGTGATGAGTTTAATAAACTGATTACCCAGATTGCCCGTGAAGGGGCGAGTATTGGTATTCACCTAGCGATTAGTGCCGGGCGTCAAAGTGCAATGCGGATGCCATTATTATCGAATATAAAACGACAAGTTTCCCTCTATTTAATCGATCCAGTGGAAGTTCGTACTATTGTAGGGAAAACAGACCTAGAAATAGAGGAAATACCTGGGCGTGGGATAATAAAATTGGATGAACCTGCGTTATTCCAAGTGATGTTACCTGCGGAAGGGGAAGAAGCTTTAGACATCATAGAGGGAATAAAACAAATCGCACAGGATATGGATACATTCTGGGATGGTGAACTCCCAGAAGAAATTCCAATGATGCCTGAAGGGGCGATTGAGTTTGAAGCATTTAAGCAGAAAAAGAAAACGAAGAAACTAGTTAAAGAAAACCGATTACCGCTTGGTCTGGACTTTGAAGAAGTGGCACCACTTGGTTTTGATCCAGACAAAGACGGTTTCCTAACCGTTGTCAGTGATCGAAAAGATGGTCTGGATAAAATGACAAATGCGATCACCAAAAGTATGACATTACTTACGGAACCATTTCAAACGATGATTATTGATACTGCAGATCAAGCATTTACTGAGATTGGTTCAACGATGAATGCATATATTTCTGATTCAGATGGCATTACCGCTGTGAAACGAAATATTCTAACAGAAATTAATAATCGTACCAAAGGTGATCATAATGGTGTGAAATGGATGATTATGATCAGAGATTTGAAAGATTTTGCTGAAAGAAGTCTCTTATTGGAAGAGGATCTATCCGTATTATTTGAACAAGGTCCAAAGGTGGATGTCCATTTTATTGTTTGTGGAGATTCCGGTTATATTAGCACAAGTTTTGAAAAACCAGCGAAAATGGTTCGAAAGTTATCTAATGTAGGTTTAGTCAGCATGCGTCTAGGTGACCAGGATATATTCAGTCAACCATTCATTCGTAAGGAAACATATCCTAATGCATATGAAGCTTATTACGCACGAGACCACCAGCATATCAAAATAAAAGTACCACGATAAGGAGGAGGAATTGATGAGTTCGTTAAGTTACTTACGTTGGAGGAAGAGTTCTGTACAAAGCCAAATACAATATAATCGATCATTAGTATCAAATATGGAGGATAAGATAGCACGGTTACGGCAAGCCCTAAGCGAAATATCAACCAGTTCGTCAGATTTACAATCCGTAAAGAGTTCCATTAATAGTCTTTCCATTGATTTGAACAGCTGGCGAGGCAACGAAGAAGATAAATTCGAAGAAAAGTACGATAACTATAAAGACAGTGTCAAAACGTACGTATCAAAAGTTGATGATGCCAAAGAAGCAATTAACGATGATATTAGTAGATATGAGGCAGAAAAAGCTTCCTATCAATCTAGTATCAACAGTTTGCAATACTCACTTAATTCTTTAAACTGGCAAATAAGCCAGGCAGAAAGGGAGTTGAGATAAATGTCAAAAGAAGTTTCTATTAATATGAATGTATTCCGTTCCAATGTATCGAAATTAAGATCTGCAGTCGCAGAAATCGAAACAAATAAAACAACTAACTCTTTTAGTAAAACGAATATAGAACCGTTCACGAAGGATTTGGAGAATGTAATAGAAGCGATGGAGCTGTTGGAACAATATAAAACTATTTTAGAATCGGATATTGTTACTCTCGAGCAAACAGGTGAACAAATGAAGGAACAAGACGAAAAGTTAGCTTCAGTAAATTATCCTATTTCCGGTCCACAACCAATACGCTAATGAAAGAGAGGGATTATCCATGGGGCATAAAGTAGATCTATCGGAAGTGACAGACTTCTCGGATGAGTTTAAATCAAAGTCTGAAGATATCAAGGACAGTCTTTCAAAAGTGGAACAAAACATAGAAGAAATATGCAATATGAGTTCATTTTCAGGAAAAACTGCAGATCAAGCAAAACACTATTTCAGTGATCTTCACCTTACTGTTTTAACAACATTTGATGAGGCGTTTACAGATCTATATGAAAACTTGAATAGACACATAGAGTCATTTCAAGCAAAAGTAGATGATAACAGTAGTGCGATAATTGAAAGTAACTACGTAAGAGATACAACCGAGGATACTAAGGATGACTATACCACATTAAGCGAACAACATGATTCAGTTAGGAGTACTATTCATAGTGTAGCAGATATTAGTAGTGCAACCGTGCCTTCATTCGCTTTAGTTAGAGATGATAAAAATACACTAATTCACTTATCGGAAAACTTACAGGAAGATTTGGATTCCTTTACAAAAGAAGGTAGAAATGCGAATTCAGAGATCGAAAGTGTATTACAGGATGTAAAAGCTACGTTAAATAATGCTGGTGCTGTAAGTGGGAGTGCTAGGTTTACTAATTATCAAGGAAATTCGACAGCAATAGGGTTGGCTAACTTAAAAGAATATAATCAGGCAAATCAACAAGCAAAACAAGAAGGAATTGCTAATCTTGATGCAGAATCAAAGGCAATTTATGATAAGGCCAAAGAAGATTACGAGAATGGTGAAATAGATAAGTCTGTATTTGACGCCATTACTTCTGGTATCCTTAATACAGGTGCTGGCTTTATTAAAAATGCCGCAACCACAAAGTTAACTAAAGAAGTATCAGAAAAAGTAGCAGGGTCTATCGTTGATTGGGCACAAAGAAATACGTTGCATTTTGTTGATCCAGCTTTGGCATTACAAACTGCAGGTGGTGGCGTAGTGTCACGAGGTGCACCACCATCAGGATTAACATCTGCCATTCGGACAGGAGCAAGATACGCTGCACCAGTGGTAGGTTCAGCAATTGACTTTGGTATTCAAATTTATAAGGGTGAAGACGCTACAGATGCTGCAATAAAAACTGCTGGTCATTTAGGTGCAGGTATGGCAGGTGCGGCGATTGGCTCAGCGATTCCGGTACCAGTCCTTGGAACTGCTGTAGGATTTGCTGTTGGTGTTGGAGGCTCTATGTTGTTTGACTTTGTATATGATAATAAAGATGCGATTATTGAAGGTGTGGAAGATTTCGCAAGTGGTGCGGTTGATGTCGTTAAAGATGTCGGTGGAGCGATTGGTGAGGCTGCCGAAGGATTTTTTGATGGATTAGGTAGCTTGTTTGGTTAGAAAAGGGAATACTCACATAGAAGGAATGATGGAAATGAAAATAATCCCAATCTACACAGAAAATAAAAAAAATCAACAAAGCCATACGATATTTATGGATGAACATACAAAACAGTCATATAAAGCCTTTCATAAGGAAAGTAATCAATGGGTATATTGGATTGGTTTTTTCGCTATTCTTGCCATAATGAGAAGTATCCAAGGAGTCCACATTCCTTTATCACTTTTTACTATCACTATTATTTTTATTGCTTTATTAGGATTAACCATTTTGGTAAGTCAAATAGTGTATAAACAGCTTTTTTATGAAGAAATAAAAGAAATCTATCTAACTAAACCTATGATCGAAGAATATATTGAAGATGGCAAAAAGATTTATAAAATGGAAATGTGGATTGCTATCCTTAGTTTTTTAATATTTATCATTCTAACTATTATCTTTTTTATTACTCTTTCATTAGTGCTATTAATTTTTTCTATTTTTCTATTTTTTATTTTTTGTTTAAGTATTAAACGTTTACCCATTGCAAGAATAAAACTGTATAAAAAATGAGAGTAGAACTGCAAATGTTTAACAATTTTAGGAGTTGATTTTAAATGGAGATATTACCGATAGGAAGTGTAGTAAGGTTAAAAAATGGTGATGTGAAACTAATGATTTTAAATAGAGCTCCGCTTTACAACCAAGATGGTGTGATTGGTTACTTCGATTATTCTGCCTGTGTATATCCAGCTGGAAATATAGAAGAACAAGTATATTTCTTTAATAGCGAGAATATCGAAAATGTTTATTTTAAAGGTTATATAGATGAGCAGGAAGAATTATTTCAGGAACAATATGAAGAAAAAATAAGCAATGTTACATATCCAAAATTTAAAGTGGAAAATTAATTTTTATTTCAGATGGGAAAGAAGCCAAGTTGTGAACAAGCGAATAACAATAATTAGCTAGAAATTTGTAGTAGTACAATAGAGTGAATGGCAAAGGACATAGCTTTTCCCCTTTGCCATTTTCTTTAATATTATTTTTGTTGTTGAAAAGCAAACAATATGTTAAGGAAAGTGAGGGATTATCGATGGGACATAAAGTGGATCTGTCGGAAGTTATAGACTTATCAGATGAATTCAAATTAAAGTCTGAAGATATTAAAGACAGTCTTTCAAAAGTGGAACAAAACATAGAAGAAATCTGCAATATGAGTTCTTTTTCAGGAAAAACTGCAGATCATGCAAAAATATATTTTAGAGACCTTCATCTTACAGTTTTGACAACAATTAATGGAGTCTTTACAGATTTATATGATAATTTGAACAAACATATAGAGACCTTTCAATCAAAAGTAGATGAAAATAGAAGTACAATAATAAGAAGTAACTATGTTAGAGATACCATTGAAGATGTCTATGATGACTTTGAAGCTTTACAAGCAAAGAATAATTCAGTAATAAGCACTATTAGCAGCATTTCAGATATTAGCAGTGCAACCACTCCTTCTTTCGTTTCAATAAATAATGACAAATATTCGGTTGTTAATGTAGCAGAGAAGTTACAAGAAGTTCTATATTCTTTCACAAGTACAGGTAGAAGTAATACTTTACAAACGGAAGAGTTACTAAAGGAAATGAAAACTACGCTGACTAATGCAGGTGCTGTGAGTGGAAGTGCTCGATTTACAGATTACAAAGGGGGATCAGTAACTTCAGGATTGTTAGTACTGAAAGACTATAATGAAACTATTGGGGTGACTGGGGAAGTAGATCGTGATTCAATACAATATATGTCTATATATGAGATTGAACAGTCAAAAGACACTACATTAAAAGATATGGATGAAACAGGAAAGAAGATTCTAAATAGTGCATTTACTGATCTGAAAAATGGAAAGATTGATCGAGAAACCTACTACAATATACTTTCAACGATGAGCAAATCTACCAAAAAATTAAGTGAAGAAGAACTCAATGAAGAAGTACCTAAAGATGTTATTGAATATTTATTTAATAACAAGGGTAAGATCGGTCTTGATTTGGCAGTAAATTTTACTGCTGATTCAGCAAAATATATTGGACATGAAACAAAAGTGATAGCAAAAGAAGTCGGAAAGGTAGCAACCAATATCAAAAGTATAGGTGAATTATTTAATACACTCTCCAGTAAAACAAGTAGTATAGTTACAAAAGTTGGGAATGCGACAACAAAAACATCAAATGTTTTAACCAAAACTGGTCATGTTGTGCGAGGGGCAGGTAAAGCTGTAGGTAGAAGTTTTATAGCAGTTAGTGCAGGAGTAGGAATGTATGAAGACTTATTTGAAAAGGACAAGACTATTGGAGAGGCAATAGCGCACAATGCAACAAGTGTCGGAGTTGGTTTAGCAGGTGGAGCAATTGGTGGACTTGTAGCAACAGGCTTTGCTGTTACTCCGATAGGTTGGACGGTTGGTGTAGGGCTTGCTGCAACATGGACTTTTAATTATGTTTATGATAACAATGTTTTGGGTCTTCAAGATGGCTTGGATGCTGCAGGTCAAAAATTGTCTGAATTCGGTAACGAGCTTCGGGATTCTGCTAAAGATGCAGGAAAAGCCATTAGTAAGGGGCTAGATGCAATAAATCCTATAAGCTGGGGATGGTGATTTTTATGAAGTGTGAAGTGCAACGTGTGTATAAAAACCCGAGGTTTCGAATATTAAAGATTGATGGAGAGACCTATACCTTAGATATGGGCAAGTCAATATGGAAAACACTATTCCCTTTTCTAACGTGGATAGTACCGAATATAATCTATAAAGTGGATGGAGAAGAAATTAATAGTAAGATGAAGCACTTAGAGAGAAATAAATCTAACGATAAAGGCCTTGCTATACTAGGAACTGGGGTAGGAATTTTTTTAGCCAATTTATTAAGACCACTTACAGAATATTTTGATATTCAAAGTACAATGGTAGTGAACGGTATTATTGCATCATTGATGTTATTAATAGTAGTTTTACTACGAGTATATCTTGGCAATAGGTACAAAAAAAATTTTTATAACATGATTACTGCTGATTTTTCATTTAAAAAACAGATTTTCATAAGACCAATATCATTTAAACATTGCATACAAATTTTACTTAGTTATTGTTTTATTTTGATTTTTTTTCTAACTACATTTGTATTATTTATTACAGATGGTAATATGATGTTAATAATTGTGGCAACTTTTTTCTTTTTTACCTTAACAGTTCTTAATGTAACAACAATATTAGATGGTCAAACTCCAGCAAAATTTAGTAAAAATACTTTAAAAATAAAGGAGGAGGCATAAGTATGTTGCCAATTGGTTCGATTGTATGAACGAAGGAACAAGTAGGTTAATGATTCTAAATAGAGGTCCTATTCTTGAAATGGATGGAGAAAACCAAATGTTTGATTATTCGGGATGTTTATATCCACAGGGTTTGGTTCCAGATAATGTATTTTATTTTAATCATGAGAATATAGATCAAGTTGTGTTTGAAGGATTTCAAGACGAGGAAGAAGAACGATTTCAGAAGCTATTCAACGATTGGAAGGTAAAAAATAGAGGTAGTTATGTCGAGGGGAAAGTAAATGGATCGCTTGATAAGGTATGAACAAAAAGTTTGACTAGACCTTTAAGAATTTTATTTACATATGATGAAGATATATTAATGGAATTAACAGAAGAAAATGTTGACTTAAGATTAGAAAAATATGATTTGGAATTTGATGAGTAAGAGGTAAGCCATAGGGGCAAAGTTCGTTTCTTTGCCTACTTTCGGGTGTGTTTCTACCAAAAGCACTTGAATAAGATAATGAGAATATTCCTGTTTTAGTTGTATTAGGGAAAAAGATAAATGGAGCAGATGCTAGCTTTAAATATCAGGATACAAAAACAAACTATTAAAAAATATTATGGTTAGTGGAGTTAATCAGAGGTTAAATTAATATTGTAAAATAAATTGATGGAAGTATCGGAGGAAGAGAAGTAATGAATAATTTTTTTCTTTATCCCTTCAAGGTGACTTTACAAGAAATAAGAAAAGACAAGAGCTATTAAAAAATCAAACTATTCAAGTTCGAAAATAAATTTATATCCATTTATCACTATGTTTTATATGTTTCTATTCATTATTTCTATCATGTATATTGCTATATTGTATCTAATAATTGTAGGTATTATCATTACTCCAATTGGCTTACTTGTCCTAATTCCAACCGTCATAACTACTTGGATATTTATTCAAATCTCCACCAAGGTTTTTCCTAAAACAAAGGAGAATTATTTGAGATCTGTTGGTTTTTATAAAAAACTACGTAATTGATAGGGAAATAGCACCGATAGGAAATTAAAGGAATAAAGTGTTATTACAAGGTTAAATTAAGAAATCAATGATGGTGAATTTTACAAATATAATTGGAGGTTTATATGAAGAATACTAATGCAATATATTTTTATTACCCAAAGATAAAAAATATATGTTACATGGTTTTGAGCCTTGCATTTATCGGGTTCGGAGCTATTATATGTTGGTTTGCTCTTGAGGAGGGGGATTTCTTTGCAAGTTTAATAGGAGCGTTTTTAATAATGTTTTTTACTTTCTTGATCTATATCTTGATAAAAAGACTGCGGGAATCAAAACCTTACCTGATTTTAACAGATGAAGAATTAATCATAAATCCATCTTCTAAACATTCAATTCCAATCAAATGGGTAGATATTGAAGGTTATAATATTCGCGAAGTAAATTTTAATAAATTCATAGAAATCGAGTTGTATGATGAGGAAAAATACCGTTTGCTTATGTCTGAAAATGTGACAAAGCTGAATAAACTTAATGATGCAATGAATTTTCGTTTGTTTGCTATTGTCTGGGGGCAAGTCAAGCGACAGGATAGAGACAAGTTGGTACACGAACTAGATCGACGTACTTTTCAGGAAGAGGATGGAAATTCAGCATATTAAAAGTGATACAACTCTTTAGGAATAAAAGTAAATAACAAAAAAGGAACAACTTATTAGTTTGCTCTTGAAAAGCTACTTTTAGAGCTTAAAGTTCTCCTCCTAAAAACAACAAAAAAATCAATTGGAATTTTTTTAAAATAAAATTAGTACCAGATACTAAGATCAAGTGTTAGGTTCCTATGTACCAGAAAGAAGATTGACGATTAATGATTTAGAAGAGATCGTGGATACGAGTGACGAATGGATTGTAAAACGTACAGGTATAAAAGAAAGAAGAATTGCTCACGAAGAAGAGTTCACAAGTGATATCAGCTACAAATCTGTATTAAATTTAATGGAACGATAAAATAAATCTGTTGATGACGTTGATTTAATCATAGTTTGCACGTTTACTCCCGACTTTAAAACGCCTAGTGTAGCTTCGTATCTTCAAGCAAAACTAGGAATAAAGAACACTGGAGCCATTGATTTAAACGCAGTATGTGCCGGGTTTACTTATGGACTACACTTAGCAAATGGATTAATAACAGCTGGTTTAAACAAAAAAATCCTTGTAGTGGGTTCTGAAACCTTATCAAAGGTAACGGACTATACAGATAGAACGACTTGTGTACTTTTTGGTGATGGGGCAGGAGCGATGCTTATTGAGTATGATGAAGAACAACCAAGTTTTCTTTCATCATATATGGGTTCAGAAGGAGAAAGTGGACAACACTTATATAGCACAAATCTATCAGACCAAATGCATAATCAACCTTTAAACGATAGTGGTTTGATCGTGCAAAATGGTAGAGAGGTATATAAATGGGCGGTTAAAACGGTGCCAAAAGGAATGCAATCTGTGATGGAAAATGCGCAAATTAAGTTGGATGAGGTAGACTGGTTTGTCCCTCATAGTGCTAATTTAAGAATGATTGAGGCTATTTGTGAAAAAAGCCATTTCCCTATTGAACGGACTTTATACAGTCTAGTCGATTATGGAAATACATCCTCAGCAACCATTCCATTGTCTTTGGATATTGGAGTGCAAAATGAAATGATAAATAGTCTTATTATATGGTTTTGGTGGAGGCTTGTCCCACGCGGGACTATTGATAAAATGGACGCTTTAAAAAAGTATTTAAATTAGGAGCTTTCATATGAAGATTTCATTCATTAGACATGGTAAATCTAAATGCACATCTAATCGTTTTATCACAGCAGTTGAATTTAATGATTGGGTGAAAAATTATGATGATAGTGGTGTCTTGAAAGAGGATATCTATCCCCCAGAGACACTATATCAGATACAATCATCCATTTCATTATAACGAGCGACTTACAAAGGTCAGTGGAATCAGCAACAATATTGAACCCAAATACTAGCCTTACTTCTATGACCATTTTTCGTGAAACAGAATTACCTCGATTATCAGTAAAAGGTGTAAAGTTACCCCCAAATGCATGGGCATTTCTTTTAAGGAGTTTATGGTTTTTGGGATATTCAGAAGGTTGTGAGTCACTTGCTCATGCAAAACAAAGAGCTAAAAAAGCTGCACGTTTATTAATAGAACACGCTCAAGAATATGAATCTGTAGTCTTGGTTGGACATGGTTTTTTTAATATATTAATAGTGAAGGAACTATTAAGGTTGGGGTGGAAAGGTAATAGAAAAACAAATAGTAAGCACTGGCAGTGTACTACGTATTACTTTCATGCCTAGAGGTAAAGATAAGGAACTTTATTGATTGAGTAAGAACTCAATTTCCGGTTTAACATTTATTTTTCCTGCAATTGCAAATAAGACATGATATTCTGGAATAGAGGTGATCAATAGTGACAAAAGATCGATTTAAAGTAATACCCGCAGTACATATTTTCTTATTAAAGGATGATCAGATTTTGTTACTTAGAAGATTTAACACAGGATATCAGGATGGCAATTACAGTGTCCTGGCTGGTCATTTGGATGGTGATGAAGATGTGATTGCTGCAGCTCAAAGAGAAGCATCTGAAGAAGCAGGTATTACTATTAATTATCAAGATTTAAGAGTAGTCGGAGTGATCCATCGTAAATCAGTAGAGGAGCGGATTGATTTCTTTTTGGTTGCAGATAAGTGGACAGGGGAAATTACCAATATGGAACCTGCTAAATGTGATGAATTAGATTGGTATCCGCTTAAGAAATTACCAGATAATATGATTCCATATGTCCGTAAAGCTATTGATAATTATATGGAAGATAAACTATTTGATGTTTATGGATTTTAATTCTGCAAGGACGGAAAAAGTTTTTCATGTTTAGGGTATCGATTTCTTATTTTAGCCAAAAAAAGAGGAGCCTTCGTAAACAAAGGCTCCACCGTATTATTGATTAGCCAACCATTTCCGAGCAGCATCCACTTCACTATAAGTTAACTGGTGACCGCGGTCTTCCCAGTGAACTGTTACGTTCGCATTTGCTGATTCGAACAAGGATTGTAATTCTTCTGTTTCAGATGGGGCACAGATTGGATCATTTGTGCCAGCTGGGATAAAAATAGTTTTTCCAGATAAGTCAGGTAACTCGATGCCTCTTCTCGGTACCATTGGATGGTGAAGAATCGCACCTTTCAATGAATTCTGATAGTGGAATAATAAGCTGGCTGCGATATTAGCACCGTTAGAATATCCAATTGCAATCATATTATCACGATCGAACTCATATTTTTCAGCCGCTTCATCTAAAAAATCATGTAACTCTTTTGTTCGCAAAATAAGATCTTCTTCATCAAATACACCTTCTGCAAGTCTTTTGAAGAAGCGGGGCATGCCGTTTTCTGAGACATTACCTCTTACACTTAGAACATTTGCTTCATCATCGATTTGTCCAGCGATAGGCAACAAGTCAAGTTCTGTTCCACCAGTACCATGTAATAATAAAAATGTAGGTTTGCTGGCATCTTTTCCTTTGTTAAAAAGATGTTTCATTATTTATCCTCCTCTAAAATGCGTACCTCAACATCAGGTAGTTGATCTTCTAATTCTGTTCGTTTTTCTTCTAGCCAGGACGGTAACTTCAATTGCTCTCCGAGGTGTTCTAATTCTTCATCTGCTGTAAATCCAGGTTGGTCTGTAGCAATTTCAAAAAGAATGCCACCTTTTTCACGAAAATAGATTGCATGAAAGTAATTCCGGTCTTTCATTTCGGTAGGGTGAAATCCTTTTTCGATTAGTAAAACTCTACATGCTTGATGTTCTTGGTCATCCTTTGCTCTCCATGCAATATGATGCACCGTTCCAGCACCCATTAAGCCTCTGACAGACGCTGTTAATTTGATATCGATTGTTTGTCCTAAGTTTCCTGATGCTATAAAACGCAGATATCCTTCATCTTGACCTGCAGGTTCGAGACCTAATATGTTTTCTAAGACATCAGCTGTTTCATTAGGTTGTACAGAGTTTAAAATGGCGCCGGCAAATCCTTTAATTGCAACATCTGAGGTAATCCCCCCGAATTCCCAATCGCTTAAGACTCCGGCTGTACGTTCAACAAGTTCAATGCGTAATCCATCAGGATCTTCAAACTGTACATATTGTTCCCGAAAGCGAATAGAGGTTTGATATTCAATATTAAATCTTGCTAGACGATTTTTCCAAAAAGAGATCGAGCCATTTGGAATCGCATAGCTTGTGACACCAACTTGTCCTGTTCCAATGCGCCCCTTTAATTGTTTTGGCCACGGGAAAAAGGTAATCACTGTTCCTGGGTCACCATTTTTATTACCAAAATAGAGAGGGTATACTTCTGGCCGATCAAAATTAATCGTTTTTTTCACTAATCTAAGTCCAAGAACACCTGTATAAAAATCGATGGTTCTTTGGGCATCGTTAACCATTGCTGTTATATGATGAATGCCTGCCGTTTGTTTTCTCATATGTTTGCTCCCCCCTTTATTTTTCTATTGCCTTCATACTGTTTATCACGGTACTCCCACTGGTGGAAGTCTCAAACTTTCATTTCAAAATAATATATTACGAATTCGAGATATTAAAATAAAAAAATTTAATTTTTTTCCGCATGATAGCCTAGTGTCTTTAACTGTTCTACCATTATTTGTTTTTCATTATTATTAAGTCCGTCGAAGATCTTATTCATGGCTTCTTTGTGTTTAGGGAATATCTCATCCCTTAATTTCTTGCCATCGTCAGTAAGAGCAGCGTATGTGATACGTCGATCACTAGGACAAGGTTTCCTCCAAATAAACTGTTTCTGTTCGAGTTTATCGACAACATAGGTAATACTGCTGCTTGCAATTAATACTTTCTGACCAATCTTCTGAATGGGTTGCTCGCCTTTACTGTAAATAAATTCGAGTACGGCAAATTCAGTTGGGTTTAAACCAAGGCATTTTATATCTTCTTCGACACGTTTTCTGATTGAAGCTAACGCTCGAGTCAGAACTACAAAAAGTTTAAGTGATAAATCATCATTATTAGTTTGATTATTCATAAGACCATTCCTTTTATCTCGAATTCGAGATAATTATATAATAAATAAATGATTATTGTCAATATATTCAAACTTCTGATCACGATAAAAGTATTATTATTTTAATATTACCTTGACTATAATAGTAATATGATTTATATTGTATTTACGGAGAAACATGGTAAGTAAAAATAAATGATTAGGAGAATGCTATCATGGCTCAAAACAAGGAAACTGTCATATCTGTTCGTAATCTTCAGAAGTCCTATAAAGATCAGCAAGTATTAAACAATATTAATTTTTCTGTGAAAAAGGGAAGTGTTTTTGCTTTGTTAGGTTCAAATGGTGCAGGGAAAACAACAACGATTAAAATTCTTTCTACGCTTCTGAAGGCAGATAAAGGTTCTGCTGTAATTAATGGATTTGATGTTACGAAAGAAGCGGAACAAGTCCGCGGAGTAATTAGTCTAACAGGTCAATATGCTGCTGTTGATGAAGGTTTAACAGGTAAGGAAAATTTACGTATGATCGGTAAACTTCGTCATCTGGCCAACCCAAACAAAATGGCTGATGAATTACTTGGAAAAGTTCATTTGCTTGATGCAGCTAACAAACGGGTTATGACATATTCAGGTGGTATGCGACGTAGGCTTGATCTTGCGATGAGTTTACTAGGAAATCCGCCGTTAATTTTTCTGGATGAACCAACAACTGGATTAGATCCTCAAAGCAGGTTATCCATGTGGCAAATGATCAAGGACCTATCCGAATCAGGTACGACGGTATTTTTAACTACTCAGTATTTAGAAGAAGCAGATCATCTTGCCGACCACATCGCCATTTTGAATCGAGGAGAAATAGTAGCTGAAGGAACATCACAAGATTTAAAAAAATTGCTACCTCAGGGCCATATTGAATTTGGATTTCATAATGAAGAAGAAATAAACGCTGCGTTTAGGTTGCTAAAAGTGTTTAATCCATTTATCAGTCAGGATAGTCACAAAATGGTGATTACCACTGATGGAAGCATCAAACAAATGACAACCATATTGAATCGATTAGATCAGGCGGGAGTGCCTGTTGCTGCATTGACGCAAAAACAGCCGACACTTGAGGATGTTTTCCTTTCGATAATCGGCGAAAAGGAGGGTGCCTAATGGAAACAGTTATAAGTATGAAAAATAAATTCAGTGATACCAAAGTGATGATTGGACGCAGTATGCGCCTCTCATTCAGAAGCCTTGATACGATGATTACCACCATTGCCATGCCGATTATGCTTATGTTTGTATTTGTGTACGTGTTTGGCGGTGCAATCGAAACCGGCTATGACAATTACGTCAATTATCTAGTACCAGCAATTATTTTAATGACGATTGCTACTGGAGGTACTTATACTTCCGTTCGATTAAGTGATGATATTAATAAAGGAATCATTGACCGATTTCGTTCTATGCCAATAGCCAAGTCATCCTTACTATCGGGATATGTCTGGACATCTGTTGTATTTAATACTCTTTCGACGGTGTTGGTAATTGTCTGCTCATTTCTGATGGGATTTAGGCCGAATGCTAATGTTGGTGAATGGCTACTAACGATTGGATGTTTGTTTTTATTTACGCTTGCCCTTTCATGGATATCTGTATTGTCTGCTTTAGTGGCAAAGACAGTGGAAGGAGCTGCATCGTATGGTTATCTCGTATTGCTTCTTCTCTTTATTAGTTCAGCATTTGTCCCAACAGATTCCATGCCGAAATGGATTCGTCTATTTGCTGAAAATCAGCCAATGACATCCATACTGGAAGCAGTGCGTAACCTTTTGATGGGTGAACCTGTTGGTAATAATGTTTGGATTTCTTTACTATGGCTATCGGGACTGCTCGTGGTGACTTATATAGCTTCTGTTCAGGTGTTTAAACATAAAACATCTTGATTAATTGAGCATCTAAATACCTCCCTTGGGAAATCAATAGAAATAGAACAGCTATAACAATACAATGAAGGTCAAAGTAATGTATATTGTATATAGGGGGTGTGAAGATAGTGAAAAATAAAACTTCCTCTGATCTACTTAGAGGACATACAGATACGATTGTTTTGAATTTATTGATGAGTGGAGATAAATATGGATATGAAATAACGAAATTGATAGTAGAATATGCTGATGGAGAGTATGAACTGAAAGAGGCGACCATGTACTCGAGTTTGAAGCGCTTGGAGAAGGATGGCAGTATCGTTTCCTACTGGGGTGATGAGACCCAAGGTGGAAGAAGAAAGTATTACAAGATAACGGAAAAAGGAAAAGAGATTTATACCGAGAATATAAAAAACTGGGAAAATACAAAACGTATCCTAGACCAACTACTAGTGAAAGGTGGTAATCAATAGTGAGTGAAAAACTAAAAAAATATATAGACGGATTATTCTTACCTTATAAACAATCACATTCTGTTGTGGAAATTAAGGAAGAATTAATGAATAATTTGCAAGAGAAATTACATGATTTAAAAGATCAAGGTTATGATGAGGAAACGGCTTTTAGTATGACAGTGAACTCGATTGGTGATGTATCCGAAATGTTAGAGGACCTTCCAGAAGGGAACAGTGGTGATCTAGAGGAGCAAAAACCAATGGATTTTACCAAAATGGACCTACGGGAATCGGATTTTAAAGGGGTAAACTTACAACGTTCCGAGTTTAGCAAAAGTGACATGAGGGGATCAGATTTCACTGGTGCCAATTTGTCAAATAGCCAGTTCGTAGCTTGTGATCTAAGAAATGTTATTTTTGATCATGCAGTGCTTAAAGGCGCTAAGGTATCGAAGACGGATTTATCCAAAACAAGCTTTAAAAATAGTGTTTTAGATGAAACAGATTTAAGTTATTCTAATTTATCTGGTGTAGATTTCGAGAATCATACGTTTAATGGTACTAATTTTTATTGTGCCGGGTTAAAGGGTGTAAATTTTAAAAATGCTGTGTTCAGAAATGTATCTTTTAAATATGCCTACTATTGTCACAAAGCAACTTTCGATGGTGCGACAATGGATAAAGTAACATTTGCAGTATTAAAAGGAAATAAAGCAGATCTAACAAATGTTACGGTGATTTAATTTTTAGATATGAAAAGCAAGAGGCTGGGACAAAAGAGTAATTAGAAAGGAAAAATCCGAACATTAAAGTCTGAGTACACATACCGCTTCGGCAAAATACTTCGCTTTCCGTGGGCACGGCCTCAGCTAACTGTGTGAAAAAAAACACTTCACACAGTGGATCTTCGGCTCGTGCTGTTCCCACAGGAGTCTGCGTATTTTGCCTACGCTTAGTTCAGATTGTTCGGATGTCTCGTTCTACCTATTTAGTTATGTCCCAGCCTCTTTTTGGCTGTTATCTAAAAGGTTGTTCAATTTCATGATACATAACTGATACTTAAAAGACTGAAAAATAAAAAGGAGGAGGTGTTTTTTTGAAGCGTTCAGTTGTATTCATTATTGTTTTTTCCTTCGTTATTTTAACTGGATGTGGATTGGAGAAGAAGACATTAACTCAATTTTATGATGGGGACATAAATAAAGTATCTAAAGTAATAATATTTGATGGAAATACAGGATACAAAAAGACAATTAAAGATAATAAGATTATAGAAAGTTTCCTAAATGAAATAAAAGACATTAAGTTTATTCCAGATGAAAAACAAGAACCAAGAGATGGATTTAATTATTCTATTACTCTTTATGAAGACGAGAAAGAAACATTCCAATTCGGATTAACACAAGTGAATGACCATTATTACCATACAGAACCTGAAATTTTCCCCATTGTCGATAACTTTTATACAAACCTTGATATAAAAGAAGAGTAAACTTGCTTCGACCTCAGTTATTTTTTCTTTTATTCATTTCTTTTAACAGTTATTTAATTAAATTTCTGACACACTGAAATAAGCATTTCCTTTACTCGTTTACGATCCAATTAATAAGTTCTTCCTCCGTGGTGTTTTCAGAATCTTGCAGTTCCCATATGAGTCTCCGTAAAACCCCCATTGGTGGAAGTCTCACTTTATGGTTTCTTAAGGGAAAGTTCTAAATTGTACTAGAATTCGAATTCACTATCTGGTAAAATATCTTCAATTTACAGATTGGGAGAGGATGGAGACTGACATGTTTGTACATAAAATTGATGGGGATTTATCTTTGAAACTAATTGACGTAAGAGATGCAGAAAGAGTGTTTGAATTAACCGAAAATTCAAGAGATTACTTAAGGGAATGGCTTCCTTGGGTGGATAATACCGTTAAAGTAGAAGATACTAAAGCATTTATTCAATCATGCCTAAAAGGTTTTGCAGACAATAACAGTCTAAATGCAGTTATTTTATATAAAGATGAAATTGTTGGAGTCGCCGGCTATAACAGCATTGACTGGTCCAATAAGATCGCATATATTGGTTATTGGCTTGGAGCTGATTACCAAGGGAATGGAATAATGACAAGAGTAGCTAAAGCATTAACTGATTATGCTTTTGAGGAGTTAAAATTAAATAAAGTGGAAATTAGAGCTGCAGTCGACAATAAAAAAAGCAGAAATGTGCCTGAAAGGCTAGGATTCGTAGAGGAAGGTCATATTAGAAGTGGTGAATGGATATATGATCATTATGTTGATCATGTTGTATATGGAGTATTAGCTGATGAATGGGGAAGATAGCATACAGGGGAATTGTCGAAATATATTGACAATTCTAACGAATCCATGCTAAAGTATAGTATATTACTTGGATTTTAAAAAATTGAACATATTAATCTTGTCTTATCAAGAGAGGTGGAGGGACTGGCCCGAAGAAACCTCGGCAACCATTAAGTTTTACTTAATATAGGTGCCAATTCCATCTAAGTGGTCTCACTTAGAAGAGATAAGAGATTCATAGCTTTGTAATGTATCTCTCTATCTCAACGTAGAGGGATTTTTTATTTGTGAAAAATATACAGAATATTAAATATAATATATCAACTTATCAAGAGAGGTGGAGGGACTGGCCCAATGAAACCCGGCAACCATTAAGCAAGGCTTGAAAGGTGCTAAATCCTGAGAGATAAGAAGAGTGGTAGAGTTCTCTTTTTATCGAAGAGGGCTTTTTTTTATCACGGTGCTAACCGTCTGTAAGCCCCCACTTCAAGCTTCCAGTAACATAAGGAAGCTTAGTGGGGGATAATAGACGCTAACACCCTGATAAGTTTCGCTAATGATCAGTGAGGGTCAAAACCCCCACTGATCACAGTCTCACTTTATATACCAAAAAATAAAGTTGAACAAGGAGTTATAACTTATGTCAATTGTCATTTTAGACGGGATCCGGACACCTTTTGGAAAATGGAATGGTGCACTTTCACAATTTGATGCAGTAACGTTAGCAAGTAAGCCATTAAAATATTTAATTGAAAAGCATTCAACAATCTCTCATATAGATGGAGTATTGTTAGCGCAAGTTATTCAGGCAGGTCAAGGGCAAAACCCTGCTAGACAAGTTGCACACCAGGCAGGGCTTGATAGTAGAACGCCAGCTATCACACTAAATAATGTATGTCTCGGAGGAGTTGCTTCAGTCATTGATGCAGCCCGCAGAATTAAATTAGAAGAAGGGTCAGTTTATATTGTTGGTGGTTTTGATTCGATGTCCAATGCACCACATGTAATCCCGACTCGATCAATAAAAGGTATCGGACACCAAACCATTACCGATACATTACTACATGATGGATTATGGTGTTCCTTAAGTGATCAATCCATGGGTGCCTTAACAGAACAATACAATCGCATATATAACATTGATCGAAAGGAGCAAGATCAATTTGCAACTCAATCGCAACAAAGAGCAGCAACAGCTTCCGAACAAGGCTTATTACAGGAAGAAATCCTACCAATCGATGGAGTGTTAGCAAATGATGAAGGAATTCGACCTCAGACAACGGTAGACAAATTAGCCAATTTAAAACCAGCTTTTACGAAAGATGGAACGATTACAGCTGGAAATGCTTCGCAAATGACAGATGGAGCTAGCCTAGGGATTGTCACAACATCAGAGCAAGCAGAACAACTAGGAACTGAACCACTTGCTTACGTTATTGACTGGGCTGAAACAGCTGGACCAGACCCAAGTTTACACACAAAACCAGCAGATGCGATCCAGAAAATATTAGATAATCAGAAATTAACAATAGATGATATAGATTTATTTGAAATAAATGAAGCATTTGCGAGTGTTGTAATCGGAAGTTGTCAGGCATTGGATATTGATGATGACAAAGTAAATGTCAATGGAGGAGCTATAGCAATTGGTCATCCGCTTGGAGGTACTGGCTTCCGTTTAGTTTTAACTTTGGCACATGCTTTGAAGAGACGCGGCGGAGGTAAAGGAATTGCTTCCCTATGTGGCGGTGGTGGTCAAGGAATTGCCATTCTAATTGAGGTAACAGAGAAAGGAGGACAACAATGAATACTCAAACCATAGATAAAAAGAGTCCTATATTATGGGAACCTACGGAAAAAGCTATCGAGCAATCCCATCTTAATGCATTTTCTAAAACGGTCAACCAACCACTCTTTCCCTATGAAAGGTTACATCGTTGGTCGATCACGAATATTGGGGATTTTTGGGAAGGTGTATGGGACTATGCTGGTATTATTGGTGAAAAAGGAGAAACCACTTATGTTCCTGCTGATTCCATGGCAGAAGCTGTATTTTTCCCAGATGCTCGTTTGAATTTTGCGGAGAATCTATTAAAAGGTAAAGGTGACCAAGTTGCTGCCTACCAAGCAGATGAAACAGGCGTAACAGCTCAGATTACTTTCCAGGAGCTGCGTAAACAAGTAGCAAGAGCACAATACGGATTAAAACAACTAGGAGTAAAAAAAGGAGATCGCGTAGCAGGTATAACTACTAATAATATTGAAGGTTTGGTTGCTTTACTTGCTGCTACATCAATAGGTGCGGTTTGGACTTCATGTTCACCAGATTTCGGTGCTAAAGGAATCGTTGATCGAATTGGTCAAGTTCAACCGAAAGTACTGATTGCTAACCTTAAATATTACTATAAACAAAAGCCTTTTGATATTTCGGATAAAGTGCTAGAAACAGTGCAAAACATCGTTAGCATCAAGCACATTATTACGATTGCCGGCGAACTGCCAGAAGCGATCACATGGCAATCTTTACTTGAAAATGATGTGGAGACCCCCGAATACGAACGAACAGGATTTCGTGATCCTTTATATATTCTATATACATCAGGTACGACAGGATTACCAAAGGCGATTGTACACACCGTTGGGGGTACGCTTTTACAACATGTGAAAGAGCATCAATTGCACTGTGATGTCCATGAAAAAGATGTGTTGTTTTGGTATACCAACACGGCGTGGATGATGTATCCCTGGGTTGTTTCTGGTTTGGCGAGCAATGCTTCGATTTTATTATATGATGGTTCTCCGGTTTTACCTGATAAGCCAACACATTTATGGGAAATTGCAGAGGAAATCGGACTTACACACTTTGGTACGAGTCCCAAATACTTAGATTCGTTAATGAAAGCAGATGTTGTATTAAAGGATCAGTATGCTTTAGCTTCCTTAAAAAGTATCCTTTCCTGTGGTGCACCACTTGTGGCAGAGCAATATGACTGGGTATACGAAACAATTAAAGAAGATCTTTATTTAGCTTCTATATCAGGTGGTACAGAAATTATCGGATGTTTTGTGATGGGCTCACCCATTCACCCAGTTAACCGTGGTGAAATCAGTTGTAAAGCATTAGGAATGGCGATGGAAGTGTTTGATGATCGTAATGCACCTGTCTATGGTCAAAAGGGAGATCTCGTCTGTACACAAGCATTCCCAAGCATGCCACTGACATTCTATGGCGAAAATGGTGACGAACGTTATCGGAACAATTATTTTTCCCAACGACCTGGTATTTGGACACATGGAGATTTCGCGGAACAAACGATTGATCAATCATTTATTATCTATGGTCGTGCAGACACCGTTCTTAACCCTGGAGGTGTGAGAATTGGTACAGCAGAAATATATAGTGTAGTAGAACAAATCGAAGAAATCAAAGATTCAATCGTATTTGGTTTACCTTGTGAAAATGATGAAGAAATTGTTTTATGTGTAGTAACCAATCAATTAACGAAAGAGCTTGCCAAATATATTCGTCAGCAAATACGGGAAAAGGCATCACCCAGACATGTTCCGAGACGTATTTATCAAGTGAATGATATTCCATATACAATCAATGGTAAGAAGGTAGAAGGTGCAGCAAAAACAGAAGCAATTGGAAAAGAAGTGAAAAATAAAGCTTCTATTAGTAATCCTGAATCTCTGCAAGAATTGACACATATTAAAGAAAAGGAGTGCTACTAATGGCGAAACGACCGAAAGGAGCCATTATCGGTATTGGTGAACTAAAGCCAGTACGTTACTCTGAGGGGAAAACGACGTTAGGTTTAATTGCAGAATCCGTACAACTTGCCTTACTAGATGCCGGAATATCAAAAGATGAGATAGACGGATTGTTAGTAGGACCACAAGTCGGTGAAACACCACAACACGTGCCTGCGACGGTGTCAGAATATTTAGGTATTTCACCAACCATGTCCAATACTGTTGATCTTGGTGGTGCAACAGGGGCAGGAATGGTCTGGCGTGCAGCAGCTGCAATTGAAGCAGGAATGTGTGAAACGGTTGTCTGTGTATTAGCTAATAAAAATGAAAAAGGACAGACGCCACGTTCTCCAAACCGTAATCCGATTCGTGAATTTGATGTGCCGTTTGGTGCTTCAGGGGCCAATACCTCTTATGCACTGTTAAAAAGGGAACATATGGAAGCTTATGGTTCAAAACAAGAGGATTTTGCCAGAATTGCCTATTGGTCGAGAAAAAATGCCCTGAAGAATCCGAAAGCTATCTTTTATGATAAACCAGTTGAGGTGGAAGATATTTTGCAGTCGCCAATGATTTCTGATCCACTTAGGCTTTTAGAAATTGTCATGCCGTGTGCAGGTGGTGCAGCTGTCATCGTTACTTCAGAAGAAAAGGCGAAACAAGCCAAAAACAAACCGGTCTATCTTAAAGGGGCAGGAGAAAAAATAACACATCGAGCAGTCAGCCAAGCCCCGGCTGTTGATCAGTTACCTTTTTCTTATTCGATTCCACAAGCTTTAAAACAAGCGGGAATAGAAGGGAAAGATTTAGATTTATTATCCTTGTATGACTGTTATACAAGTGTTGTAGCGGTGCAACTTGAAAGCATCGGTATATGTAAGCAAGGAGAATTCGGTGAATTTGTTAGAAATCATACTTTTGATCATGATGGAGATTATCCACTCAATACGCATGGTGGCCAATTAGGTTTTGGACAAGCCGATTTAGCCGGAGGGATGTCACACGTAATCGAAGCAGTTGTTCAATTACGTGGTGAAGGAGAAGATCGACAAATTCCCAATCCTAAATATGCACTTGTGACAGGAAATGGAGCGACGTTAAGTGAAACAACTGCTTTAGTTTTAGGAGGAGAACAATGACGAATATATCATTTCCGGAACCGACGATTACAGCGGTCACTCAGCCTTTTTGGGATAAGATTAACGAGAAACAATTCTATCTTCAGCAATGTGATGATTGTGCTCAATGGATTTTCTACCCACGTGCTCATTGTCCTCATTGCTTTGGATCGAAGCTGACATGGAAAGAAGCTTCAGGGCAAGGAAAGTTAAAATCATGGAGTATTGTTCACCGAGCAGGACATCCTGCCTGGCAGGGGCGAACACCTTATGCCGTAGGAATCGTCGAACTAATTGAGGGACCATCCTTGCTTACACATTTGCTGATTGATGAACAGGAAATATGTTATCAGTTGCCAGTTGAAATATCTTTTCAGCAATTAAATGAACGATTATTACCATTTTTCCAAAAGAAAGGGGATTAAACCATGATCTATACGTATCTCATTTTAGTTGTCGTGTTTTGGATTATTGGACTGACGATTTGGAGCAAGTATTATAAAAATAATTAAAGGTGGTTTTCAAGCATGTTGACAGAATCTAGTTTACTTCTTTGGACTGTTATTATATTATTAGTTGCTTATTTTGGCGTTGTAACTTGGATTGGTAAGAAAGGGAGTGCTCATAGTAAATCCATGAATGGGTTTGCTACTGCTAGAGGGAAGGTTAGTCCTTGGTTAGTAGGCGCCAGTTTTGCCGCTTCTTATTCTAGTGCGAATCTATTTATCGGTGTTCCAGGCTTAGCTTATCAGCACGGTACATCCGTTTTATGGTATACATTAGGTTGTTTTGGAGTATCATGGGTAGGACTTTTAATTTTTGCTAAAACATTTTGGCGTTACGGAAAAAAATTCGGTCGTGTATCCACCGTACCGGAATGGTTAGGACGTCGATATAATTCCAAAACGTTACAAGTTATTGTTTCATTGCTGATCTTATTCAATGTATATTATATTGTTGGACAAAATGTCGGTCTTGCCACTATTTTTGAAACGGTAATTGGTATTCCGTATTTCTGGGGGATTATTATCGGTGTAGCCATTACGATTTTATATATCGGACTTGGTGGTGCCTATGCCCAAATGATTACGGATGGTATTCAAGGACTATTTATGGCAATAGCCTCCATCCTGATTTTTATTTCATTTTTTTGGACAATCGGTGGAGGATTCAATGTATTTGGAGAATTAACCAATCAACTTCAAGCAGTAGATCCAAATTTAACGACTTTTATTGGGGTTACTGGTCCGTATAATAGTGTATTAGCCATTATGGCAGTTCAGTTTTTATTATTCAGCTTTATCTTAATGCCACACCTATTAAATAAGATTTTATCGATTGAAACGGAAGAAGAACTGGCTCCATTCACCTTATCAACAGGGATT
Organism: Gracilibacillus sp. D59; assembly: GCF_052246695.1. Classification (NCBI taxonomy): domain Bacteria; kingdom Bacillati; phylum Bacillota; class Bacilli; order Caryophanales; family Bacillaceae; genus Gracilibacillus; species Gracilibacillus sp. D59. The sequence goes on from NZ_JBQQCK010000007.1 coordinate 260,589, forward strand.
GTTTTATTTGTGATTTCAACGTTAATGGTACTTGGTGGATTAGCGGCACGTGTACTCTTCCCAACATTAAATAGTCCAGATGCTGCTATTCCGGTGTATGTGATCGAATCGTTCCCTAGTATTGTTGCAGCGATTATGATTGTAGGTATTATTTCTGCGATTCTTTCCAGTACAGACAGCTTGTATCTAGGGGTAACAACAAGTATCGGGAATGATTTTTACCGGGTATTGGCACCAGTATTTAAGAAGGATATCAGCCAAGCTAAATTAGAATCCCAATCGGTTAAGGTGGCAAAAGGATCCCTTATTTTAGTTGGGCTCTTGTCTTTATATATTTCCTTAGACCGTCCGGATTCATTGTCGATCTTAATTCAATTTAGTTTTTCAGCGATTATTTCTGGTATTCTAGCACCGATAACATTAGGTTATTTCTGGAAGAAAGCAACAAACTATGGTGCGATAGCAGCAGTTATCACAGGTGCAGCATTGTATGTAGTCTTTACGCAATTTAATGTCATTGAAAATATTTATCTGGCAATGTTCTTTGCTTCTTTAGCATCATTTGTAGTAATGGGTATTATTGGATTGCTAACAGCTACTGAAAAACATGAAGAATTAGTGCTTAAGAAAATCGGATAAAAAGTAATGAGTGAGCTGACTTTTTAGGTCAGCTCCTTTTTGTTCGCCCGGCATGGGCGAACTCTAACGGGTGAAAGTCCTGAGTGCGACCTAGTAGCGGTAAGCACATAGCCAAAAGCAACGGTGTCCACGGTGACGTGGAATCGGAAGGAAGCTCAAGGCA